>JALYSB010000155.1 GCA_030855025.1 Pseudomonadota bacterium | reverse complement strand
TTGCGGCGCGAAAGCGCTTCACGAACTCCGGCGCCAGCTGCACCTGGCGATTCTCGTAGGAGTAAAGGCTCGCGCGTTTCGGGTCGCGTCCCTCGAATGCCGCGAGGCCCGCGGGCGCCATGAGCCCGGCCTCCTTCAACTTCTCGACCTTGCGGATGTTGATCGCGCTCCAGACGCTGCGCGGCCGGCGCGGGGTGAATCGCTGCATGTACGCCGCGCCGTCCACGCCCTTTGCCAGCCCGTCGATCCAGCCGAAGCAGAGCGACTCGTCCACCGCCTCGTCGTAGGTGAGGCTCTTCTTGCCGGTGTGGGCCTTCCAGAAGCCCACCCACAGCTCGGGCTTGCGGGCGTGGTTCGCCGCGAGCCACGCGCGAAACCGGGCTCGGGATGCAAAGAAACGCGGGGCGGGTGCGGCAATCGGCATGGCCTACTTATGCCATAGAGCCGTTGAACCCTGCCACCGCGTGGCTCCTCTAACGGGTTCGTTCCTTGGGTGGAGGCGGTTCATGCGCCTGGTCTATTTCGGTTCCGCACTGGCCATCGCGGCCCTGGTGGGCTGCGCTCGCCTCGGTGCGCAACCGCAGCAACCCGGTGGCGAGCAAAGCGTCGCCGGTCCCTCGGGCGCCATCTACGTGGACGATGGCGGGGGCAAGGAAGGCATCCCGGTCGTCTTCCTGCACTCGTTCGGGGGCGACTCCGGGCATTGGGCATCGCAGCTGTCTCAGGTGCGACACCACCGCCGCGCGCTGGCGATCGACCTTCGCGGCCACGGCAAGTCGGCCGCGCCCCGGGACAACGACTACGCGGTCGCAGCGATGGTGAAGGACGTCGAGGCCGTGGTCGCAAAACTCGGCCTCAAGCGCTTCGTCCTCGTGGGTCATAGCATGGGCGGGGCGGTGGCGACCAAATACGCGGGCGCCAACCCCAGTCGAGTCGCCGGGCTCGTGCTCGTCGGTGCGCCTGGAAAAATTCCGGCAGAGCAGTCGGCCCAGGTCATGGCAGCGCTCCAGGCCAATTACGATGCGACGATGAAGGGCTATTGGGAAAAGCTGCTGCAAGGTGCGCAGCCCAGCGTGCGCACGCAGCTGGTGGCGCAGATGGACAAGATACCGAAGGACGCGACGCTGGCGATCATCGAGGCGCTCTTCAAGGACGATCCCCTCGCATCGCTCGACCGATATCCCGGACCGAAGCTGGTGATCTACACGCCATCGGGCGACACGCCCGTCGACCTGCAGAACGCGCGGCCGGCGCTCCCGCGCAAGGTGATCGCGGGCACGAGCCATTGGCCGCAGCTCGACCACCCGGGAGAATTCACCCAGGTGCTGGACGAGTTCCTCGCGACGATTCGCTAAGCAGAATGGCGTTTATCCACCAGTCACGGCGACGGTGTTGTCGTCCGGCCGGCGGTCGATCAGCTTCACCACCGGATCGATTCCCGCGCGTAGCGGCTTCTCGGAAACCTCGATGCTGAATTCAGTCTCGCCGCCCTTGACGCGGTGCTTCTTGAGGTAAAGCGGCTTGTCGTCGGGGCCGAGAACTCCGATATCCACCAGGTCGTCCATCGGGGTTTCCCTGGACTCGCCGTTCTCGTCCGCGCGCATCTTCTTCGCGGCTACCTTGAGCGTCACCTCGAACTTGCCGCCCCCCTTGTCGCGATACGTCGCGGAGACCGCGCGGTTCTCGTAAATCGTGATCGTCTCGAACAGATCGTGGATCAGGTATTGGAACTCGGGCGGCGTCACCGCGCGAAACTCGGCCAGCAGCTCGCGCGACGTCGTGTACGGCGGCTCCTGGTAGGCGACCTTCTCGATGTACGAGGCCAGCGCCCGGTTCACCGCGTCCTCGCCGATCGCATCCTGCAGCGCATACATCGCGAGCGAGCCCTTGCGGTAGTGGATGTAGCCCTGGTTCTCGTTGCGGAATAGCGGCTGCTCGCGCTTGCGCTCGGTCGCCCGCCCGGTCAGGTACGAGTCGAGCTCGTACTTGAGGAAGCGCTTCATCTTCGCGTCGCCGTACTTCTTCTTCATCACCATCAGCGCGGAATACTGCGCCAGGGTCTCCGACATCATCGTCGCGCCCTGCACGTACGCGCCGATCACCTGGTGCGCCCACCACTGGTGCGCGATCTCGTGCGCGGTCACGTAGTACGGATAGTCCACATCCTTAGGATCCTTCGGGTCCACCTTGGCGATGAAACCGATGCTCTCGGAGTACGGAATCGTGTTCGGGAAAGCCTGCGCGAACGTGGCATAGCGCGGAAATTCCAGGATGCGCACCTGCCGGTGCTGGTAGGGGCTGAACGCCTTCGTGAAGTAGTCGAGCGAATCCTTCACCCCCGCGATCATCGCATCCACGTTGTACTCGTGGCCGGGCTGGTAGTAGACCTCGACAGGCACGCTCTTCCCATCGCCTTCCCACACGCCCTTGCGCACCGCGTAGCGCGCCGACAGGAACGCGTAGAAATGCAGGATCGGCACGTCCATCTTGTAGTGGAAGTAACGCCGCCCGTTCTCGACCCATTCCTTCTGCAGGTATCCGGGGGCGAGCGCGATCTGGTCCTCGGCGGTGCTCACCACGGCTTCGAAGTCGATCCAGTCGGCGTCGCTCGAAATGTAGTTGCGCTTGCGGTTCACCGGGTCGTCGAGGTCGGCCATGAGGTGTTCCTTGGGCACGAGGCCATGCTTCTTGCGCTCGGCATCGCGGCTGAGCTCCACGCGATCCTGGTATCCGAACACCGGCAGCATGCCGCTGTTCACGAACGTGCCGTTATCCACCACCACCGCGTGCGCGCCGGAATTCGTGAAGCCCGCGGGAGGGTATTCCAGGTCGTAGGAGAAGGTCATGGTGTCGCCCGGCGCGAGCGGCCGCTCGAGCGTATGGCGCAGCCAGCCGAGCTCGCGGCGCGACTCCGCGAGCTTCATCGGGATGCTCGCGTCCAGCTGGTGGATCGTCGCCTCCTCGAGGAGGCCCACGTACAGGTCCGCCACCGGCTGATCGCCCTTGTTCTTGAGGGTATAGGTCCCTTTGAAGCGGATGCGGTGCTCGTACGGAAAGATGTCCACGTTCACGCGCGAGGCGATGACCTTGGGCTGCGGCTTCGCGTCGAGCCCCTTGTAGGCCTTCTCATACTGGGCGCGGAGGTCGTCGCGCGCGAACTCGCTGCGGTACGGGTTGAGCACGTGGGTGTTGTAGAAGATCCACGCCCCGGTCGCGGCGAAGGCGAGCAGCGCGCTGACCGATGTCGCCACGACGGGCAGGGTCCAGCGAGAGCGCGCGATCCTGAGCCGCACCTTTCCGCTCGCGTCGGTGCCACGTACCCAGGCAAGGCGCGCCGCCACCAGCAACAACACGCTTCCGGCGGCCCAGTACAGCATGTGCCAGTACACCGGGCCCAGGAAATGCCCGTAACCGTTCATGTCCGAGTAGGTGAAGCCCGGGACGCTGCCAAATCGATAGAGCCGCTGGTCGTAGCCCAGTCCCTGCATCACCGCATCGGCCACGTAGAACAGGATCACGATGAAATGGCCGAGGTACTTGTGGTTCACCACCGAGTGCACCGCAAGGGCGAGCGCGGCGATCATCCAGTACTCGGGCAGCTGCAGCACGAACAGCCGGAAGAAATACTGGCCGAGCTCGAGCTTGGTGTAGCCGTTGAAGAGCTGGATCAGGATTCCACACGCCATCACAACCACTTGCAGGAGCGCCTGCACGCCCATGAGCGTGATGAGCTTGGCGAAGAACCCGAGCCAAGTGGGCTGCGGCAGGCTGTCGGCGATCTGCGCCATGCGCGCGTCGCGCTCGCGCCACACCAGCTCGCCCGCGTAGAAGGCGGTGATGATCAGCGCGAAAAGGCCGAAGGTTCCAGCGGCGAAATCGATCACCTGGTACGTCACCGGATATGTGTTGGTGCCGTACTGGCTGCCAACGACTTTGGCGTTGCCGAGCACGAAGAGCGCGCCCGCCAGCACGATCACGCCGAAGTACACGTTCTTCACGGTCTCGCGCAGGTAGAGGCGCACGAGGCCGGGGAGTTGGCGCAGGTAGCCGCGGGCCGAGTGATCGAGAGTGACCGAGGGAAGTGGCGCGGTCCGTAGCCGGAGCACTGCGGCTGGATCCCCGTCTTCACGGGGATGACCCTTCCTGGACTTCCGCTCGGGCTGCAGGAATGCCAGCTTGAATCTTGAATACGCGAGCGCGAAGATCACGGCGCCCACCCCGAGCCACAGCGCCCGGTTCATCAGGATCTCGCCGGCAAGCGGGATCATCAGGACATTCTTTTCGGCCGGGCTCCAGTAGCGGGTGACGAGGCCGAGCGCGGTCGAGCCGATCGGGTCGATCATGGCCGCGATCTCGCGCTTGTCGATGTCGCGAATCAGGCGCAGCGCGACGATGTACCCGATCAGCGTCACCACGCCGGCGATGTACACCGGGAGCATGCGCCGCGTGAGCGCGGCGAGGCTGAAGAAGATCGCGCCCAGGAAGAGGATGTTGGGCAGCAGCATGATGAGGTACGGCCACACGAAGGCCATGACCGACCAGGGCCCGATTCGCGTCGGATCGACTCCCGGCCAGTGCGTGCCGATGAGCACGCCGAGCGCGATTCCGGTGAAGATGAAGAGCAGCGCCATCACCGCGCCGAAGAAGCGGCCCAACAGGTACTGGCGCTTGCTGATGGGGCTGGTGAAGAAGAAATGGAACGACTGGTATTCGAAGTCCTGCTGCACCGCGCGCCCCATCATCGCCGCAACCACCACTACGCCGAGCAGGCCCAGCACGGTGATGGTCTGCGCGAGCGCGTACGGCGAGTTCACGAACACCTTGTCGCTGCTGAAGACGATGCTGGCGGACTGGAAGGCGCCCGCCGCGGCCGCCATCCACAGGGCCGCCAGCGCCGTGAAGACGACGAAATAGACGTAGGTGGACAGGTTGCGCATCCGGCTCTGGAACTCGAACCAGGCGATGGTCCTCATGCGTCGAGGTGACCCGCCACCGTGCTGAAGTACACGTCCTCGAGATCCGGCTCGACCCCCTCGAAGCCGGCAAGCGGGGCTTCGGAATAGCCGCGGACCACGGTCGAGCCCGTTTGCAGGCGCGTGGAGATCACCGGCATCGACGCCTGGACGCTGGCGAGCTCCTCGCGCGCGACGACCTTGCGCCAGATCCGGCCGCGCAGGCGCTCGACTTGCAGGCGCGGCTCGCCCGTGAGCAGCACGCGCCCCTTGCTGATCACCGCGAAGTTGGGGCAGAGGTCGGCCACATCGTCCACGATGTGCGTCGACAGGATCACGACCACGTCGCGCCCGATGTCGGCCAGCAGGTTATGGAAGCGCACGCGCTCCTCGGGGTCGAGGCCGGCGGTGGGCTCGTCCACGATGATGAGCCGCGGATTGCCGATCAGCGCCTGGGCGATGCCGAAGCGCTGGCGCATGCCGCCCGAAAATCCGCCGAGGCGCTGCTTGCGCACGCTCTCGAGGTTGGTGCGCTCGAGCAGCGCATCGACCGTGGCCTTGCGCGCCTTCGAGTCGGTGACGCCCTTCAGCCGCGCGAAGTGGTCGAGCATCTCCGCCGCGGTGACCTTCGGATAGACGCCGAACTCCTGCGGCAGGTAGCCCAGGATCCGGCGGACCTTGTCCTTCTCCCGTAGCACATCGATCCCATCGAACGTCGCGGTGCCGCTGTCGGCCTCCTGGAGTGTTGCAAGCGTGCGCATGAGCGTGGACTTGCCCGCGCCGTTGGGCCCGAGCAGGCCGAACATTCCCGGCGCGATCGTGAGCGAGACGTTGTCGAGCGCCTGGACGCCGTTGGCGTAGCGCTTGGAGAGATTCTGGATGGCGAGCTGCATGGGGTGCCTGGAGATGCCGGAATGCGGCGAACGATAGCACCTTGGACGCACGGCGCGGGCGCGCCGGATTCGGCCGCGGCAAAAATCATGGATCGTTCCCCTCGCACCGGCCGGAACTCCCCGGTGGAGGGAAACGAGTCCATCGGTCAAGCTCGGGGCAAGACCGGCACAGCACCTTCCTGCTTTTCTACAACCTACCTGCTACTAGCACCTACCACCAACTACTGCTCTTCGACTCAGCCCAGCTCGATCGGCACGAACAGCTGCTGGCCTTCGCGCTGGATCAGGAGCGCCACCTGCTTGCCGGCTTTCGCGGCGTGGTCGCGAAGGTCGTCGGGCGTGGTGACCGCATTGCCGTTCAGGGACAGCACGAGATCGCCGGGCTGCAGGCCCGCACGCGCCGCCGCACCCGCAACCTCCTCGACCACCACGCCGGCGCGGCCCTTGTTGTCCTTACGTTCCTCGGGCGTCAATGGACGCACCGCAAGGCCCAGGCGGCCGGTAGCGGCGCCCTTGGACTCGTTGCTCGCGGTTTTCTCGGCCTTCGGCGGGCCCTCGTAGGTCGCAACCGTCAGCGACTTGGCCGAGCCCTTGCGCCACACGTCGACCGACGCGGTCTTGCCGGGCCGGGTATCGGCCACCAGCGCCGGCAGGTCCGACGAGCGCTCGATGGCCGCGCCGTTGTACTTGAGGATGATGTCGCCGACCAGCATGCCGGCCTTCTCTGCCGGGCTGCCCGCTTCCACCCCGGAGACCAGCGCCCCGCGGGGACGGTCGAGGTTAAAGGAATCGGCGAGAGTCGCATTGACCTCCTGCACTGTCACGCCCATGCGCCCGCGCGTGACCTTGCCGTGCTTGACCAGCTGGTCCTTCACGTTGAGCGCGGTCTCGATGGGGATCGCGAACGAGATGCCCTGGAAGCCGCCGCTGCGCGAGTAGATCTGCGAGTTGATGCCGATCACCTCGCCCGCGAGGTTGAAGAGCGGGCCGCCGGAGTTGCCCGGATTCACCGCCACGTCGGTCTGGATGAACTGGGTGTACGACGCGTCGGGGAGCGAGCGCGACTTGGCGCTCACGATGCCCGCGGTCACGGTGTTCTCGAAGCCGTAGGGGGAACCGATCGCGACCACCCACTCGCCCACGTTCGCTTCGGCGGACTTGCCCAGGCGAACCGTCGGAAGCTGCGAGGACTCGATCTTCAGCACCGCAACGTCGGACTGCTTGTCGGTGCCGACCACCTTCGCCTTGAACTCGCGCCGGTCGGTAAGGCGCACCGTCACCGACTCCGCGTTCTCGACCACGTGCGCGTTGGTGAGGATGTAGCCGTCGGGGCTCACGATGAAGCCCGAGCCCTGGCCGCGCATCGGGGTGTCTTCGCCGCCACCGCCGCCACCGCCGCGAGGGCCGCGCTGGCCGCCGCGCCCGCCGAAGCCGCGGAAGAACTCGCGCAGCTCCTCGGGCATCTGCTGCATTTCGGTGCTCGCCTTGCGCACGCCGTTGACGCTCACGTTGACGACGGCGGGGCCGGCGCGCTTCACGAGGTCGCTGAAGCCGGTCAGAGGAAGGCTGGTGGCGCCGGGGTTCGCCGCAGGAGCGGCAACGCCGCCTGCGATGACCGGGCTTGCATGGGCTCGGGCCATGGGCGCCTCGAGCTGGCCGCGATAGGCGGCTCCGGTGCCGATGACGCCAGCTGCGATGAGCGCACCGACGAGGACTTTCGCATTCATGTTCAACTCCGATCTGGGGATGCGCCCGTGGAGGGCGTTAGATCGAAGTGTGGGGACGCAACCTTAAGCGGGACTTAAGGGAAGGCGAACTCTTGCCAGCAGCCCCCGACCGTCGGCACCCTCCAGAAGCTCCACGCGACCGCCGTGCCGGTCCGCGATGCGCCGCACGATCGCCAACCCCAGGCCGCTGCCGCCCCCGGCTGCCGATTCGCCGCGGTAGAACCGGTCGAATACGCGATCGCGCTCTTCGGGCGGAATGCCGGGGCCGTTGTCCTCGACTTCGACGAACGCCTCGTTGTTGTCCTTGTATACATATACATGCACGGTCACCCGAAAACCGGGGAC
>JALYSB010000154.1 GCA_030855025.1 Pseudomonadota bacterium | reverse complement strand
TGCCTCGAGGAGGCCGATCGCGTGCTCGAAGGCACGGTGCGCTCCCTCGCGCGGCGCGCGCGCGAGCATCGCGCCACGCCGATGCTGGGGCGCACGCTGCTGCAGCCCGCGCTGCAGATCACCGCGGGCCTGAAGATCGCGCGTTGGGCGCTTGCCCTGGCGCAGGATCGCGATCGCCTGGCCGAGGCCCAGGCTGCCGGCCTCGCCGTGCAACTCGGCGGCCCGGTCGGGGCGCTCGAGGCCATGGGAACCAAGGGTGCGGCGGTGCGCCACCGGCTCTCGCTCCTCCTCGGCCTGGCAGATACACCCGCGTGGCACACCCACCGCGGCGCGTGGATCGACCTTCTCGGAAGGATGGCGCAGACGGTCGCCACTGCCGGCAAGATCGCCCATGACATCTCCCTCATGGCACAGCCCGAGGTGGGCGAGATGCTCGAAGCGCCGCCGCGCGAGGGGGTGGGTGTATCGAGCGCCATGCCCCACAAGCGCAACCCCGTCGCCTGCGTGCATGCCCTCGCCGCGGCGACCCGCATGCCGGGTCTCCTCGCCACCGTGCACGCCGCGGCGATGGGCGAGCATGAACGCGCGCTCGGAGGCTGGCAGGCGGAGCTGTCGGTCGTGCCGGAAATGGCGGCGGTCCTGGGATGGAGCCTCGATTTTCTCGATACCATTGCCGGCTCGCTCGTGGTCAACGCCGATCGCATGAAGGCGAACGTCGTGGCCTATGGCGAGGAGGCGCCCGCCGCGAGCTTCGACGGAGCAGTTGACGAGCTCCTTGGCGATCTCGCCCCCTACCTCAGCTGACAGGAGCCGGACGCATGGGAAATCGCAAAGCCTACGAACGCGGCATGAAGACCCGGCGCGCCACGCTCGGCGACGAGTGGGTGGACCGAGCCGCCGCGACCATGACGCCCTTCAACGAGGAGTTCCAGGAGCTCATCACGCGCTACGCCTGGGATGAGATCTGGAACCGCCCCGCCCTGCCGCGCAAGGTGCGCCGCATCATCGTCTTGGCGCAGATGGTGGCTCTGGGGCATTGGGAGGAGTTCCAGCTGCACCTGCGCGCGGCGCTGCAATCGGGCGACCTCGACACGGACGATGTGAAGGAAGTGCTGCTGCAGTCGATGGTGTACTGCGGCGTGCCCGCTGCGAACCACGCGTTCAAGGACGCCCGCGCCGTGATCGCGGCCCTCGGCGAGCCGAAGCTCGCGGCGAAGAAGCCGAAGAAGCGCGGCTAGATGCAACTGCATTTCGAAGACTCTGGCGGGCCGGGCGAGCCCGTCGTCCTCGCCCACGCGATCGGCTGTGACCACCGCATGTGGGAGGACCTCGCGGGCCGGCTCGCGCCGCGCTGGCGCGTGCTGCGCATCGACACGCGCGGGCACGGCCGCAGCCCCGTCCCGCCGCGGCCCTACTCGCTCGAGGAGCTTGCCCGGGATGCCGTGGCCGTGCTCGACCACCTTGGCATCGAGAAGACGCACTGGGTGGGCCTGTCGATGGGCGGGATGATCGGCCAGGCGTTCGCCCTCGGCCACGGCGCGCGGCTCAACCGACTGGTGCTCGCAAACACCACGAGCTCCTATGGCCCCGAAGGCCGCGCGATGTGGCACAGCCGCGCGAAGCTCGTCGCCGAAGGCGGGCTCGCCGCCATCGCGCACATGGTCGAGGCGCGCTATTTCTCCAGCGACTTCCGCAAGGCGCATCCCGGGGTGGTGGCGACGGTGATGCAGCGTTTCCTCGAAGCACCCGCCGAGGGCTACCGCGGCTGCTGCGATGCGATCGCCGAGCTGGATTTCAGCGCCGACCTGGCACGCATCCACCACCGTACCCTGGTGATCGCCGGGGGAGCCGACGCGGGCACGCCGCCTTCGATGTCCGAGGAGATCGCCGCCAAGATCCCCGGCGCGCGCATGGTGGTGCTCCCCGGCGCCGCGCACCTCTCCGCCGCCGAGAAGCCCCTCGACTTCGCCGCCCTCGTGAAGGACTTCCTCGCTGCGCCCTAGATCTGGAAACACAGAGACCACCGAGACCACAGAGGAAAACCATTGGCGGTGTGGGCGCTGTAACGTGGCCACGAACTTCACACAAAGACCCTTCCTCTGTGGTCTCCGTGGTCTCTGTGTTCCAGCATTGTTATCGGATAATTAGTAAAGGATGATGGCGGCGGTGCCGGCGACGCCGAGGAGCGCGGCGACGAAGACGGCGGGCGTGAGCGTCTCGCGGCGGCGCAGGAAGAGCACGCTCAGGAAGATGGTGATGAACACCTCCATCGACGTGATCAGCGCGACGCGCGAGATCGGGTTCTGGCGCAGCGCGAAAAAGTACGCGATCTGCCCGAATGAGCTCATCGTCCCCGCGACCAGCAGCCACGGGCGCATCGTCGTGAACGTTCCGCGCACCGCCGCGGCGTAGCGGCGGCTGAAGACGCCGACTGAAACGAACGTGAGCGCGCCCACCAGCGTGCCCAGCATCGTGCCGAGGAAGGCGTCGGGGGTCTCCGCGAGTCCCATCTTGCGCAGCAGGTAACCGGTCGAGTATCCCAGCGCCGAAAAGATGGCGTAGACGTAGCCAGCCCGTGCTCCACGCACGGGCGCAGTTCCCGCCGCTGCCCGGGGGGCGCTGCGCAGCACCAGCAGCGCGAAGCTGGCGAGGATCAGCAGCATGCCGGCGACGGCCCTGGCGTGAGTCGCTCGCCGAGCACGCCCACACCGAGCGCCACCGCGAAGAACGGATTGAGCCGCTTGGTGGCGGAGGCGCGCATCGCACCCAGCAGCTGCACCGACGCGTAGCCGAAGACGCGCCCGATGAATGCGGTGAGCACGCCCGCGCCCGCGAACCACAGGATCGCGCGTGGCGTCACCGGCTCGAAGCCGAAAGCGAGGCCCCAGGCGATCCAGCCCGCGCCGGCGATCGCGGTGGTGAGCAGCAGCGAGACGAACGCGCCATTGTCGTCGTCGCCCGGCGTGGTCCCGCGCACGATGGTGACGTTTGCCACCGCGAAGTACGTGGCCGACAGCAGGGCGAGCGCGTCGCCCATCAGAGCAAGCCGGGGATCCAGCGCTTCACTCGCCGGCAGTAGGCCCGGTAGGCGTCGCCGAAGCGCTCCTCGAGGTGGCGCTCGTCGGTGCGCACGCGGCGGTGGAACCATGCCGCGTGGACGACGAAGACCGCCGCCGCGATCCACGAATGCAGCAGCATCGCGAGGCCCGCGAAGAAAATGAGGTGCCCGAGGTACATGGGATTTCGCACCCAGCGGTATGGGCCGCCGTCGACGATCCGCTCGGGGGGATTCGAAAGCCCCGGCCCTCCCCCGCCCAGGCGCGTACGGTAGGTTCCAATCCAGCGGTATTGCAGGTAGCCCCACGCGAGCAGCGGCACGCCCCAGGGATCCAGCCGTGGCATGCCTTGCTGCAGCGCCGCCTCCGCGGCGACAAGCATCAGCGGCCAGGCGATGAAGGTGCGGTTCGAGGTGCTGCCGAGCCAGCTCCGAACGAAAACCGGGGACAGACCACGTTTTTCCATTTGCGATCTATCCACCACCACGTTTCAAAAACGTGGTCTGTCCCCGGTTTTCGGCATCACCAGGATGAAGAGATTGGCCACGATGATGGTGCCCGCGAGGAACCAGAAGGTCGCCCCGAGGCCGTAACGGTCGGCGATGATCCCCGCGGCGAGCGGGGCCACCGAGGCGCCGAGCGACTGCGCGCCGAAGAGGATCCCGATGCTGGTCCCGCCCATGTTCTTCGGCGTGGTCTCGAGGATCCACGCCTGCATCACCGGCCGGATCGCGTACAGGAAGAATCCCAGCACCGCGATGAAGAACACGAAGGCACGAGTGCCGCCCGCGAGCGCCATGAACACCAGGACCACTGCGGACATGAGCATGCTGGTCATCATGATGCTGCGTCGGCCCATCGAATCCGAGAGGTGCCCGGCAATGGGCGATGCCGCGAAGCCCGCCGCCTGGAGGGCGAACATGCCGGCGCCTACCCACAGCGGCGAATATCCCATTTCGTAGGCGAGGTACACCGGCAGGAACGTGAGCAGCGCGTTCTGCGTCATGGCGCGGAAAGCCGAGCTGGTGGTCAGGAGCACGAGGCTGCGGTTGCGGAAAAGCGCCGGGACACCCCGGAAGTAGTCTCGCAGCGATTGCGAGGGGGCGTCGTCCGGCTTGGCCGCTCCCTTGGAGGCCAAGCGCATCGTGCCAAGCAGGACGAGGATAAGGAGGGCCATCACGAGGCCCGGCACCACGTTCACGATCACCACCTCGCGCCAGGTGAGCCAGGTGAGCAGCACGCCCACCGCGAGCGGCGCGAGTGCCTCGCCCGCATTGCCGCCCATGCCGTGGATCGACAACACCAGGCCCTTGCGCTCCGGGAAGCGGCGAGCAAGGGTCGGGATGGCCGTCGGATGCCACAGGCTGTTGCCGAACCCCACCAGGGACACGCAAGCCAGGAGCATCAGGTAGCCGTGGGTGAATCCCATCAGCAGGTAGGGAAAGCCGACCCAGAAAAGCGACAGCGCCATCAGAAGGCCTTTGCGGCCCACCGTGTCGACCAGGATTCCGCCGGGCACGTTGGCGACCGCCCCAGCCACATACTGGCAGGTCATGACAAGCCCGATCTGGGTGTAGCTGAGGCCGAGCTCCTTGCCGATGATCGGCAGCAGCAGGTAGAAGGTCGCCGGATACCAGTGCGTGAGTGCGTGGCCGAAGGTGATGAGCCAGACTTCCCGGAATGATTGTCCGGGCGCTTTCTCCGGGACCGCAATCGATACGCTCATCGGGCTTCCGGCTTCCGCCTCAACGGCCTTTGTTGGTGAGAACGTCGGTCTGCATAGGAATACATAAAATTATCACATTGGGTCCCCGCCTTCGCGGGGATTTCGGCGTTTTTCCGTCTTTAGCGCCTCAACCTGGCGTGGTGGTAGTCCCATACCTTGCGCAGCAAGTGGGGCCGGCGCAGGTTCGCGCCGATGGTTTCCACCTCGGCCGCGGCGAGCGCATAGGGCGTCCCGATGGCGCGGGCAAGGTATTGGCGGCGCGCGGTTTCCTCGAGGTAAATGGCGAGCACGAACGCTTCGACGATGTCCGCGCCGACCGTCACCGCGCCATGCGAACGCATCATGATGACCCGATGCTTGCCGAGCGCCGCGGCGAGCTCCTCGGCGAGGGGACGCTGGTTGATCGAGGCGGTCTTGCCGAAGGTCTGGACCGGCCCTATCACCGCGGCCTGCATGGTGACCGGCTTCACCTCCTCCCCGGCCGAGCTGAAGAGCGTCGACCACAGCAGGTGGGTATGGGCGACCGCGTTGACATCGGGACGATGGCGGTAGATCGCGCTATGCAAATTGAACTCCATCGGCGGCACGACCTCGTGGCCCACCGGGTTGCCGTCGAGGTCGATCTCGATCACGTCGGAGGCAGCAAGGTTGCTGCGCACCGATTTACCGGAGTTGATGAGCAGATGGTCTGTGCCGGCAGCCGGCAGCTCATGTGCCCGTTGAAGTCGATCACCTCGGCGCGCTCCATCATCGAGAGCGCGTCGGCGAGCTGCTGGCGAAGCTCGGCGCTCATGGATGGCGCTGTCCGGTGTGGTGGTGATGGTGCCCGGCCCCATGCTCGTGGTCGTGCGCGTGATCGTGCCCGCCGCCGGGCTTGGCGCGCGCCTTGGGCCCGCGCGGGTCCTGGCTGAACACCAGCGACTTGATCGTGACCGGAACGGTATGCGAGGGCATCCGCACGCGGCCCAGGTCCACGTAGTCGAAGTCCCAGAGAGACACGCCGTCGATTACCAGGACCTCCGAGGAAAGCTGCCATTCCTCCTTGAGGAGCGCGCCGAGCGAATGCGCGATGTCGCCGTCGAGCACCAGGAAGACCGGCCGCGAATTCAGCAGCGTCATGGGCAGCGCCTCGACGATCCCGCGCCCGAGGGCCGCGATGCGCTCATAGGAGGGCACTCCCTGCCACCGGAATGCGAGGGCGACCTCGCCCGCACCCTCGACCAGGTCGAAGGCCTCGAAGTGGCGGCGGATTGCCTGCGTGATCCGCGTCGCGTCGATGCTATCGCCCAGCACCACATCGGGCTGCAGCACCTGCAGGTTCTTGCGCGGCAGCAGCGACCCCGGGCTCGAGATGTACACGGTGTTGCCCGAAAGCTGGACGCTGTACTCGGAGGCGCCGATGGCGGTGGCGCGGATGCATTCGCCTGCGGGCAGGAGGGCATGGGGAAGGTTGCCCGCGTCCAGGCGCCGGCGCACCGCGAGACCGAGGCGTCGCCCCAGGTCTGCGAAGTCGCGTGCCTCGCGCCCGTAGACATATTCCGCCACGCCGCCGGAAAACATGACGCCCGCGATCCCCTCCACCGGCTCGAGCGGTTGGGTCAACCAGAGCGCCTCGACTTCGGGCGCAGCAGGGCTTTGCGTGATTGCCGCCACGAGGGCGTCGGCCATCCATTCGGTGATGCGCTCGATTTCGGCTTCGCTCGCGGCACCGCCCAGCTTCCAGTCGATACCTGCGTTCTTCGCGAGCTGGGCGCCGGCGGGGTCGAGGCGGGTGAGAGCGCCGTCATCCCCGATCACCGCCAGCCTGCCGCCAATATGGATTGCCGCCGTATGCACCACGCGGCCGTTCTCGACGAGTGCGAGCTTCGTCGTACCGCCGCCAATGTCCACGTTGAGAACCGGCGCGCGCAAGTCGATCGACGCTTTCGCCGCCCCGGAGCCGTAGGCTGCCAGCAACGACTCCATGTGGTGGCCGGCCGTCGCGCAGACGAACTCGCCCCCCATCTCCGCGATCACGTCGGCGATCGCCTTGGCGTTGTCGCGCCGCAGCGCTTCCCCCGTGAGGATCACGGCGCCGGTGTCGATGTTGTCGGGATGGATGCCGGCGGCGGCGTAGGCGGCGTCGATGATCTCCCCCACCCGCTTCTCGTCGATGCGCTCCTCGCTCAGGTACGGCGTGAGGGCGACCGGCGACTGGTGGAGGGTCTCGCGCTTCACCACGAAGTGGCGGCTGGAGAGATCCTCGGACATGCGCTGCATGTACACCCGGGAGAAGATCAACTGCGTGCCCGAGGAGCCGATGTCGATGCCGACGGATACCAGCTCGATGTGGTCCTGCAGCCAGAGGGAGTCGTTCTCGGGCGACCACTCGCCCAGGTCGTCGTGATCGTGGTCGTGGTCGAACTCGCCCTCGGCGTGCGCGTGCACGCCGCCCTCGCCCATCAAATGGTCCTGGAGGGTGTGGCTGCGCTCCTTGCCCGCGTCCATCAGATGCGGAAGCTTTCGAGCGTCTCGGGCGCGAACAGCTCTTCGGGTTCGAGGCGGCGCTTCGACAGCCCCTGCTCGTGGTGGTAGCGCAGGAACGTGGCGAGTGTGGCGCGGTTGGGCGCGAGGCCGTAGGGCCAGTAGTCGTCGCCCATGAGCGCGCGGGCGTCCTCGACGTGCTTGGTGAGCCACGGCAGCATCGCCTTCAGGGCCGCGGTCACGTAGAGGTCCTCGTAGGTCTCGCGCTGCGCCAGGACGAACGCCTTGTAGAGCGACATCGCCACCCACGGATACTGCTCATAGAGGCTGCGGCGGATCGCGACCGTGTGCATGATCGGGAAGATCTTCGTCTTGCGGTAATACGCCTGCTCGACTTCCATGTAGTTCTCGAAGAGCCGGCGCACGTCACCCATGCCGCCCGCTTTGTAGGTCGAAGGCATGCGCGCCGTATAGAAGCCGTCGATGGTGCCGTCGCGCAGCATCGCCGCCAGCGTGTCGCGCTCGCCGATGGGCTGCACCTTGATGTTGGGCGGCAGGTCGAGCTTCAGCTTCTCCGGGCGATTGGGCTCTTCCTCGCCCCCGGTGAGGTAGGTCGGGGAGTCGCACGGCACGCCGTACTCGTCCTGGAGGATGCCGCGAATCCACACCGGGGCTGTCATCTGGTA
>JALYSB010000153.1 GCA_030855025.1 Pseudomonadota bacterium | reverse complement strand
GGTATGGTCGATTCCAGTGCTCGTGATCGCCGTGATCGTCTGGGTGGTTCGCCCCCGTTCGGCGGCTTCGCACGCTCCGAAGGCGGCCGCAGCACCCCGTCTCTGGTGGCCCGACTGGCGCGACCCGCTCACCTGGCGCCTCGGCCTCATCGCGGGCTATGCCTCGAGCCTCTATTTCGCCAACAGTGCGTTCCTGCCCGACTACCTCGCCACGCGCGGGCGCGCAGACCTGCTGAACCCCACGCTCGCGGCGCTCAACTGGGTGCAGATGTTCGCCTCCGTGCTGATGCTCCTGTATGGCCAACGGCTCGCGCTGAAGCGTTGGCCGTTCATGGCCCTCGGGGCGGTCTCGGCGCTCGCGCTGGTGGGATTGCTCACGATGGCGGACGAATGGATCGTGGCGTGGGCGGGCGTGATCGGCTTCTGCAACGCGTTGATGCTGATCCTCACCCTCGCGCTGCCCCCGATGCTCGCAGCGGCGCACGACGTGCACCGGCTCTCGGCCGCGATGATCGCGATCGGCTACCTGTGCGCGTTCGTGATCCCGATCGCAGGCGGGTTCTTGTGGGACGTGACCGGCGTGGCCGCGTGGGCCTTCGTCCCCCTCCTCGCGTTTGCCCTGGTGGCCGTCGTCCTCGCGGCAGGGCTCAAATTCTCGGGGGCGCGGACGGCGTAGCGTTCACGGAGGTGCGGTCCCGGGCCGTCCCGGCACATCCGATCCCGCATGCTCGCCGCGCGGCGCCGCCCAGGCAAAAGTGCCATTGTCTCCGTAGCGGCGAACCCAGAGCGAGCCGCACTCGCGGCACTTGAACTGCATCAAGACGCTGCTCATGGTGTGGCTGAACAAGCGCTCGTGGCCCTCGATTCCCGACGGGCCACGCCTGCAGTTTGCGCACTGCTCCATCCCGGCGATGACGCGGGGTTCCGTCCCGGATTACCGGCGACGGCTAGCGGCGATCGCTGATCACGAGGCCGATGATCAGGCCCACCGCGGCGGCGATGCCGATCGCGGCCCACGCGTTGTCGTGCACATACTCGTCGGTGGCGCGCGCCGCGGCGGTGGTCTTCTCGACCGCCGCTCCCTGCAGCTCCCGCACGCGTTGCTTCGCGGCGCTGAGGTTCGCCTCGACCGAGGAGCGCAAGGCGGCGGTCTTCTCGCCCGGCACGCTCGCCATGGCGCGAAGGAGCGCTTCGGTGTCGCTCACGACCTTGTTGAAATCGTCGACCAGCTGCGCCTTGGCGGCGGATACGTTGGAATCGTTGGGCATGGGGCTCTCCGGGGGGTCAGTGCTTCTGGGACAGGGGGATCGGGGGAAGATTCCGCCCGCTACGGCCCCTGCAGGCAAATGCGGGTCGCGGCGTCGTATTCGGAGGCCTGCGTAAGCCGGGCCCTCAGGCCCGCGGACCAGACGCGCACCCCGCGGCCCTCCAGGTACCCCGGGTCGGCGACTTTCTCGCCCACGCCGCCCAGGACCAGGTCCGGCGCGACGAGGATGGCGCGCAGCCGCGCTCGGCTGTCGGTGGAGTTGTTCATGGGATGGGAGAAGAATGGGACCGCCAAATGTTACCTGCTAACCTGTCGATTCCCCCCGAAGGACTCCCATGGCACAAGGCGACTCCCACATCAGCCAATTCTCAGCGTGTCCGCGCCCAACGTGTCTGATGCGCTCGACCGCCTCGGCATCGAGGGCGCCCCGCAGGGCATGTTGCCGATCTATCCGTGCACCAAGATCGTCGGACCCGCCGCTACGCTCAAGCTCGTCCCCGCGGGCAGGTCCGAGGAATCCACCGTGCTCGGCACGCTGCGCGCACGCCCGTTGTGACGAACCCACACCCGAATAACGAGTCGAGAGCCGGCGGGGAGTCGCCGGGAACGTCCGACCTGCGCTTCCGAACCTTGTTCGAGCAAGCGCCGTTCAGCGTGCAATTGCTCGCTGTCGACGGCCGCACCCTCCAGGTCAACCGGGCCTGGGAAGCGCTTTGGCAGGTATCGGATGGGGACGGGGTAAAGAAGTACGTGCTGGAGGAATACAACATCCTTTCGGATCCCCAGCTCGAGGCAAAAGGAGTGGCCCCGATTCTTCGGCAGGCATTCGCCGGAGTCTCGGTCACGATCCCGCCGATCATCTACGACCCCGCGGAGCTGGGCCGGGCCGGCCGCGCGCGCTGGATCGTCGCCCATGCGCATCCCGTCAAGGACGAGGCGGGGCGGGTCCTGGAGGTCGTCCTGATACACGTCGACGTCACCGAGCGCGTCCAAAACCAGAACGCACTGCGTGCCAGCGAGATGCGGCTCAAGCAGCTCGCCAACACGATCCCGCAACTCGCCTGGATGGCCGAGCCCGACGGGTCGATCCATTGGTACAACGACCGCTGGTACGAATACACGGGAGAGACGCCCGCGACGATGGAAGGGTGGGGCTGGCAGCGCGTCCATGACCCCGCAGCGCTGCCGAAGGTCCTGGAAGCCTGGAAGCATTCAATTGCAACCGGCAAACCCTTTCAGATGACGTTTCCGCTGCGCCGCGAGGACGGAAAATTCCGGCCCTTCTTCACGCTGATCGCGCCGCTCAAGGATGCCGAGGGGAAGGTCGTGCAATGGTTCGGCACCAACACCG
Source organism: Pseudomonadota bacterium (assembly GCA_030855025.1). Taxonomy (GTDB): domain Bacteria; phylum Pseudomonadota; class Gammaproteobacteria; order Burkholderiales; family Usitatibacteraceae; genus Usitatibacter. The sequence continues at coordinate 5,319 of JALYSB010000153.1, read as the reverse complement.
ATGTTTCCTCGCTCGAGGAAACCGAAGCGGAATTGCGCAAGACCGAGGAGCGGCTTCGGCTGGCCACGGACGCGGGAAATATCGGAATCTGGGAATGGGACCTCGTGGCGGACAAGGTCACCTGGTCCGACCGCGTGTACCTGCTCCACGGGTTGGCGCAGGGCGAGTTCGGCGGCCGCGCGGAGCATTTCTCCGCGCTGGTGCATCCCGAGGACCTCGACGGAGTCTGGCAAAAGATCCGCGCGGCGATCGCGGGAGCCGACGGCTTTTCAGCCGAGTTTCGCGCGGTGCTGCCCGACGGCGGCACGAGATGGCTCACGACCTGGGCGCGGGTGCACCGCGACGCGAGCGGATCGGCGGACCGCCTGGTGGGGGCCCTGATCAGCATCGATGACTACAAGAGAGCCGAGGAGGCGCTCCGGCTAAGCGACCGGCGCAAGGACGAGTTCCTCGCCATGCTGGCCCATGAGCTGCGCAACCCGCTTGCGCCGATCACCACGGCCGCCCACCTTCTCGCCTTGCCTGACAGTGATGAACGGCGCATACGGCTGGCCGGCGAGATCATTGCGCGCCAGGCCAAGCACATGACCGAGCTGGTCGATGACCTGCTCGACGTCTCCCGGGTCACCCGCGGCCTGGTGCAGCTGAAAAAGGAAGTCCTGGAGCTGAAATCCGTGATCGGCAGCGCCATCGAGCAGGTGCGCCCGCTGATCGAGGCCCGGCACCATGTCCTGACGACCTGGACGGACCCCGAACAGGTATCGGTGCTCGGTGACCGCACCCGCCTCATCCAGGTCCTCGTGAACCTGTTGAACAACGCCGCGAAATACACGCCCGAACGCGGGGAAATTGCGTTGAAGATGGAAACGCTGGATGCGCACGTAAAGATCAGCATCAAGGACAACGGCCTCGGAATCGACGCATCCCTGATCGAGCATGTATTCGAGCTGTTCACGCAAGGCTCGCGAACGCCGGACCGGGCCCAGGGCGGCCTCGGCATCGGCCTGGCGTTGGTCAATAGCATCGCGACCTTGCACGATGGGCAGGTGGAGGTTCACAGCGACGGGCCGGGGATGGGGAGCACGTTCACCCTCTCGCTGCCGCTCGTCCAGGAAGAGCCAGCGCAGCGCACGGCGCGGCCGGCCGATCCCATTGACTTGCGTGCCGGGACCCACGCCCGACTGATGATCGTCGATGACAATCTGGATGCCGCCCAGTCGTTGGCGGTCCTCCTGGAATCGAGCGGGCATCACGTTACGGTCCGGCAGGACGCCAAGGGCGCGCTCGACGCTTCCCCGCAGGATCCGCCCAGGGTGTTCATCCTCGATATCGGCATGCCGGGGGTGGACGGCTACGAGCTCGCCCGCCAGTTGCGCCGCCAGCCGGCATTCGCCGATGCCGTTCTCATTGCGCTGACGGGCTATGGGCACGCCGATGATCGTGCGCGATCCAAAGCCGCGGGCTTCGACCATCATTTGGTCAAGCCGATCGACATGCACGAGCTCGAAGGAATTCTCGCCCGCCTCGCCTGATCGGCGAAGGGAAAGCGGGGCACCCGCGCATCGCCGGGCGCCCCGGGAACTTCAGCGAACGCGGCGCAGCGACGAGATCTGGTTGTTCAGTCCCCCGAGGCTCGCATAACGCCCGGGACCGACGACGACGCACGACCCGTCATAGCCGCCGTTGCTGCAAAGCTCCCAGCGCCCCTCGCTCACCACGACCGAGCTGGCCTTGTCGTTGAACCCGGTGGGGTCGAGGTTCGCAACGTCCCGCGTGGAACCGAACACGCGGCCCTCGAAGTTGAGGCCTTCGAAGAGCTGGATGTCGGCCTCGGCGGGGCGGCGCGCCACGGGCGACGGGGCGGGGGCTCCGGCCGGACGCATCGACGAGATCGAGCGGCGCAGGCCGACTTCGCGCAGGTTGGGGTAGCGGCCGGGGCCGATTTCCTTGCACTCGCCGCGGAAGTACTCCTCGGTGCAGAACACCCAGCGCCCGCCCTCGATGATCATCGAGGCTGCCGAATCGTCGAAATCCATACGGTCGAGCGTCCCGTTGACGCCTGCCACCGCAATGCTCTCGCCGCCAAAGTTGTTCTGGTTGAAAAGAATGACTCGCGAGCGCCCATCGGTCGGCGCCGAATCCGGAACGACCACGCCGCCGCTCAGCTCCGCGGGGGCGTCACGCCGGCTACGCAGCAGGCGCGCGGAAGTCACTTGCTTCGCCATCCCGTATCCCAGGTCGGGATAGCGGCCCGGCGCGTAAATCCTGCAGGACCCCGAGTAGCCGGGATCCGCGCAAAGCTGCCAAGTCCCTTCACGAACCACGATGCTCGAGGCGCGATCGTCGAAGCCGGTGTTCTCGAGCGTCGGGGTGTCGCGATCGAGCGTCAGCGTTCTTCCTCCGAAGCCCGGCTGCCCGTAGAGCTCGATCGAGCCGCGGACGAAGCTGCCGTAGCTGCCGATCTGGCCCGCATAGCTGCCCACCTCGCGAGCCGATTCGATGCGATGGTTGAGTCGCGGATCCAGCGTCGCGTACTCGCCGCGACTGAGCGTGACGCAGTCACCCCTGAAATCCGGCTGTGGACAGAACTCCCACCGCCCGGAATGGACCACGATGCTTGAGGCCTGGTCGTAGAAGCCGGTATTGGCGAGGTTGGGCGTATGGCCGCGAAGCGTGAGCTGGCTGCCGCCGAAATAGGGCTGCTTGTAGAGGGTGACTTCTGCCGCGTGGGCGGCTCCGGCCAGCAGGACGGCCGAAAGGAGCGTGATCGATTTCATTGTTAGCCTCCGGGGGGGATGTCTCCTTCAGACTCGGCCCGCACCCAGGGGTTTCAAGGAATTTTTTACTCGGCCTTCACGCCGGCGTCCTGGACGACCTTCCCCCATTTCGACATTTGCGCCCGGATGTGTTCGCCGAATTGCTCGGGCGTGCTGCCGACGGGCTCCACGCCCTGCGCGAGGAAGCGCTCGCGCACGTCGGGCATGGCGAGGATCCTGGTGACCTCGGCATTCAGCTTGTTGACGATCTCGCGGGATGTGCCCGCAGGCGCCACGACTCCGAACCAGACCATGACCTCGTAGCCCGCGACACCCGCCTCGGCGACCGTGGGCACTTCGGGGGTGAGCGGCGAGCGCTTGGTGCCGCTCGATCCCAGCGCGCGCAGCCTGCCCGCCTTCACCTGCGGCAGCACGTTGGGCGTGTTGTCGAACATCAGCTGCACTTGCCCGCCGAGGAGGTCGCTCACGGCCGGGCCGCTCCCCTTGTAGGGGATGTGCACGATGTTCACGCCCGCCAGGCTCTTGAAGAGCTCCATCGAGATGTGATTCGACGAGCCGTTGCCGGTCGAGGCGTAGCTCAACGAGCCGGGCTTCGCCTTCGCGAGCGCGATCAGCTCGCCGACCGAGCTCGCCGGCAGCGACGGGTGCACCACCAGCAGGTTGGGCGAGGTCGCGGCGAGGATCACCGGCGCGAAATCCTTCACCGTGTCGTACGGCATCGTCTTGAAGAGGCTCGGCACGACCGAGAACGGGAACGCCACGATGAGCAGCGTGTGCCCGTCGGGCGCGGACTTGGCGACGAAATCGTTGCCGATGAGCGTGTTGCCGCCGGGCTTGTTCTCCACCACCGCGGGCTGGCCCCAGGACTCCGAGAACTTGGCGGCGAGCGTGCGTCCGAGCGTGTCGTTGAAGCCGCCGGGAGGGTATGGCACCACGATCTTGATCGGCTTGGAAGGGTAAGCCTGGGCAAATGCGTTTCCCAGTCCCAACGCCAACGCTACGACCGTCATTCCCGCGAAGACGGGAAAACAGCCCCATCGAGTGGGACCTTGGCTGGATTCCCGCCTTCGCGGGAATGACAAATCGAATTTCTCAAACATAGCCGGGACCCTCGATGACGGGATGGGACTTCAGGAATTTCTCGTCGACCTCGACGCCGATGCCGGGCGCTTCCAGCGGGCGCACGGTGCCGTCGCGCGCGATCTCGAAGGGCTTGCTGGTGAGCTCGTCGCGGAACAAGTTGTTCTTCGATACATCGGCCTCGAAGTAGCCGCCGTTGTCGATCGCGGCGAGGAAATGAATGCTCGCCGCCAGGTTGATGCCCGTCATCGAGGAGTGCGGGTGGATCTCGAGCTTGTGCGCGGAAGCCATCGCCGCGATGCGCAGGCACTCGGTGATCCCACCGCTCTTGGACAGGTCGGGCTGGATCACGTCGACGCTCTCTTCTTCGATCAGCCGAGAGAACTCGTAGCGGGTGAAATGGTTCTCGCCGGCCGCGAGCGGCAGCGTGCCGAAGGTCCGCGCGGTGGCGTAGCTGCGGTAGTCGTGCGCGGGAAACGGTTCTTCCAGCCAACGCACGCCGAGGTCTTCGAGCATCGGCATCACGCGGCGCACGTCCTCGAGGGTGTAGCCGATATTGGCGTCGGTGAGGATCTCCATGTCGTCGCCGAACGCGTCGCGCGCCGCCTCCACCCGCTTGATGTCGTCCTTCACGTTGTCCCCCAGGCGCAGCTTGATCGCCTTGTATCCGGCATCCACGTGGACCCGCGCCTCGGCGACCAGCTCCTTCGGGTCCTGGAAGCCGAGCGAGACGCCGCCCGCGTAGGCGCGGATCGGCTTCTGCGCGCCGCCCAGCAGCTTGTAGAGCGGCCATCCGACCGCTTTCGCGCGGATGTCCCAGAGCGCCATGTCGAGGCCGCTCATCGCGAGCGAGCAGCCCGCGCCCATGCCGTGGCTCGCGAGCTGGCGCGAGTAGATCTTGTTCCAGACGCCCACCACGTCAGTCGCATCCATGCCGAGGACGAGGGTTCGCAGCGTCGTGTTGATGAGGGCGGCAACCGCGCCCGGCGCGCGTCCCGCATGCGACTCGCCGTAACCCACCAGGCCCGACTCGGTCTTCACCTTCACGATCACCGCGTCGCGCTTCACCGCGCGCCCGATGCCGAGGCGGACGTTGCTGTCCTTCGGGAGCGGAAAGGAAGTCGGGATCGCGGTGATCTCCGCGATCTTCAATGCGGCGTCGAACTTGGGGAACGGGGAGGCCATCGAGGCGTGATTCCGGGCGGGGTTTGCCCGATCATACCAAGGCCCGCGCGGCGCCCCGGGCCCCTTTCCCTTTTCTCCCCGGAAGGACTATCGTGCATGGCGCTCGACCCACTACGAGAAGGGACAACGACCATGGCAAACGTTTCCATCCATCCGTCAATCGACCAGGGCATCGGCCCCCCCGCGGCTGCCAATTTCACCGGCGGCACGCTCCAGTGCAGGTGCTCCGAGCGCAAGGTGGTCGTCACGATCAAGGGCCAGTCCGCGCACAATCACG
>JALYSB010000021.1 GCA_030855025.1 Pseudomonadota bacterium | reverse complement strand
GCGGAAACCGTGGTCTGTCCCCGGTTTTCCGTTTAGGGCAGGCGCAGCTTCAGGCCGGGATGGATGGCGCTCTTGGCGGAGAGCTTGTTGAGCGCGAGGAGCGTGTCGACGGCGGTATTGAAACGCTTGGCGATGCTGTAGAGCGTGTCGCCGGCGCGAACCACGTAGGTGCCTCCCGGGGCGGGCGGCGGGATGGTGATCACGACGGAGCGCGGGGTGCCGCCCGCGGAGGCCGTGGGCACGGAGAGCGCGGCGACGCGAGTAGGCGGCGCGTTCGCGGGCGAAGCTCCGGCCGCCATGCGCATCGGCACCAGCACCGGACCGGCAACGCGCAGGCGCCCCTTCTTGTCGAGCTTCAAGGAGTCGTTCGCCGCGCGCAATTGCAGGGCGGTGAGCCCATGGCGGCGCGCGATCGCATCGAGCGACTCGCCGCGCCGGGCCTGGTACTGCGTCCAGCTCACCAGCGGCTTGTCGTAAGCCTCGAGGTTGGCGCGAAACGTCTCGGCGCGGTCGAGCGGGACCACCAGCGTGCCGGTGGAGGCGACCGCGACCGGCTTGTTATGCGCCGGATTGAGCGCCACGAAATCCGCTTCGCTCATGCCCGCGAGCTTCGCCGCCACCTTCACGTCGATCCGGGCCGGCGCCTGCACCGTGGTGAAGTACGGCTGGTTGGGGATCGATTCGATCTCGATGCCATAGGTCGTGGGCGAGAGCACGATGTTCTTCACGGCGATCAGCTTGGGCACGTAGTTGCGCGTCTCGTTGGGCAGCCTGAGGCTCAGGAAATCGGTTGGCAGCCCGCGCTTCTGGTTATAGGCGATCGCGCGCCCGACGCATCCCTCGCCGCAGTTGTAGGCGGCGAACGCGAGCTCCCAGTTGCCGAACTGGTCGTGCAGCTTCTGCAGGTAATTGAGCGCCGCGTCGGTGGCGGCGACGACGTCGTTGCGATTGTCGCGCCACCAGTCCTGGGTGAGGCCGTAGTTCTTGCCCGTCGAGGGGATGAACTGCCACAGGCCCGACGCCTTCGCGCGCGAGTACGCCTTGGGGGTGAAGGCACTCTCGATCACCGGCAGCAGCGCCACCTCCATCGGCATGTTGCGTTTCTCCACCTGCTCGACGATGTAATGCAGGTAGCGGTTGCCGCGGTCGACGACCCGCTTGATGTACTCGGGGCGCTTCGTGTACCAGTCCTCATGATCGAGGACTAGCGGCGAATCGAGGGGCTCCATCAGGAAGCCCACGCGGATGCGCTGCCACAGGTCGGGATCGGGCATCGGCGCATCGTCCGGATCGTCGAACGGATCCGGAAAGGCGGGGATGGCGATGGGGTTTGACTCTGCGGCGGCAAGGGGGAAGGCGGGGGCCATCGCCACGGCCAGCGCGAACGCAATGCTTCTCAGGTACCGCGTTAAATCCGTCAAGTTAGTGCTTGTTTCATTTAGGTTTTCATCCTACCCGCGGCCTGTGCGGGCGTCAACCCGAGCTCAAAGGGTGAGGGCGAAGTCCCGCACCAGGGCACCCGGCGTGCGCATCGATACCGTGGAGCGCTCCCCGTAGGTGTCCGAATCCGGGATCAGGTCCCGTTCCCGGGTCAGCGCTTCGAGGTTGTCCCCGAGGATGCGGTAAGCGGTGTCGTCGAAGCGCATCACGTTCAGGGGCGCGCGGATTCGACCGCCCTCGACCCAGAAAGATGCGAAACGGGTCATGCCGGTAAGGCGGCACGCGGACCGGTCGGAAAAGTTGAGGTACCAGAGATTGCCGATGTAGAGGCCGGTATGCAGCGCCGCCAACGAATCGGCCTCGGGAAGCGAGCCCGCGGCCAGGTCGAGCGACTCGGGCGTCTCGCCCGAATTCGCGCCGTTGGTGGCCACGCCGTACTCGCGCGCGGAGCGCGGGCTCACGAGCGGTGACGAAAGCACGCCCGCGTCCACCAGCGACACCGTTCCGGGACGCACGAACCCCTCGCCCTGGAAGCCGCTCGCGATTCCTTCGCGCGTGTTCTCGCGCAGCGTCACCAGCGGCGACAGGCGCGCGTCCTGGTCGGCCATGCGGATCAGCGCGCTCTGCTTGGTGTTGCGGCTCTTCAGGCCGAAACCCGCCCACGACAGCATGCCGAGGATCTCGGTCATCGCCGCGGGGGAAATGAACGCGCGGTACGGGCCCGGGGCGAGGTCGCGGGGCTTTTCTCCGAGGCGTGCCAGCTGCTCCTCGGCGAAGCGCATCTTGCCCGCGAAGACGCCGCTCGCCCATTCGCTGCCCGCGTAAGTGGACTTCACCGCCTTGTCGCGGTCGTGATACAGGCACCAGCCGAAGCTGAAGTTCTCGACCGCATGCCAGTGGCGCACGCCGAGCGAGCTCGAGAAGCCCTTGTAGATCGGGCCCGACGCGAGGAAGCCCACGAGGTCCAGGCCGCGCGCGGCGGCGAGCACCTCGTCGATCACGCGTGCGGGATCGGGGAGGCGCCCGCGGCGCTCAGCGGCGCTCGTGGCAGGCTGCGTCTCGAACAGGATGAACGGGTCCTCGGGCACATCGTCGATGGCGGCCCGCAGCGAAGCGAGAAGGCCCGCGAGAGTCTCGCGGTCGGCCTCGAGGCGTCCCGACAGCGTGAGGCTCGAGTCGATGCGCCGCTGGCCCTTGATGAGCGTGAGGCTCCAATTGAACTGGCGCGCCCCGGTGGCCTGGCGCACCGCGCTCTTGTTGAAGCGGATGAAGTCGCTGTCTTCGGCGGAAAGGCGCGAGATCAGCACCTCGCCCGCGCGCGCGCCCGACTCGACGTGGTGGGCGAGGTCCTCGAAGTATTGCCTCATGCTTCCCCGCCAAAAACGTCGATCCCGGTGAAGCGACAGGCGGGGGACGCGTGCCCCACGCGAATCACCTGGGACGGCTCGCCCTTCCCGCAGAAGGGCGTCCCCATGACCTGGAGAGTCGATGCGTCGCCCACGCCCGCGAGCGAGCGCCAGAAGGTCGCCGAGATGCCGCGGTAGTTGGGGTTCTTCACCACTTCGGCGAGCTGGCCGTTGCGGATCACGCGGCCCCATTCGCAGCCGAATTGAAACTTGTTGCGCGAGTCGTCGATGGACCACGACACATTGGTGCGCATCATCACGCCGAATTCCACCGCCGCGATGAGCTCTTCGAGCGTGGCATCGCCCGCCTCGACGTTAAGGTTCGCCATGCGGTCGATGGGCGCGCGGTTCCACGAGCAGGCGCGCGTGTTCGCAACCCCGGCCATGCCGGCGCGGCTCTGCGACACCGAGCCGCCGAGCGCTCGCTCGAGCAGGCCCTTGCGAATCAGGAATTGCTTCTCGGCCTTGAGTCCGTCGTCGTCCCAGCCATAGCTCGCGTACTGCTCGGGGCGCGTGGGATCGTGCGTCACGTTGAGGAGGCTCGAGCCGTACTGGTAGCTCCCGAACATGTCGAGCGTCACGAAGCTGGTGCCGGCGAAGTTGCGCTCATCGCCGAGGATGCGGTCGAGCTCGAGGGGATGCCCGATCGACTCGTGGATCTGCAGCATCATCTGGTCGGGCATGAGGATCACGTCCATCTTGCCGCTCGGGCAGTTGGCCGCGGTGAGCAGCTCGAGGGCCCCCTCGGCGACCTGGCGGCCGCTGCCCTTGAGTCCAAAGGCGTCGAGAATCTCGAGGCCACCCTGGCGGCAGAAGCCGTTGTAGCGGCCCGCGTGGGTGCGGGTCTGCGTCTCGCCTTGGGCGTGCGCGGTGGCCGAGAGGTTGGGGACCACGAAATGGAATTCCTGCTCGACCGCGCCGCCGTCGGCGGTGAAATACGCCTGGCGCGAATCGGTGGACCAGAGGCTCGCTTCCCAGTCGACGATGCGATCGTCGATGCGGCACTCCTTCGATTCGCCGGCGAGCAGGTCGTACTTGTCGCGTCGCGAGAGCGATGCGGGGTCGCGGCCCACGGGCGAGCGATAGGTGCCGACGGGGCGCGGCATCTCGACCGTGCGGTAGTCGACGACGCTGCGTCCCGCCGTGAGCTTCGCGTAGCGCTGCGCGCGCGCGATCGCCTCGCGCACGCCGGCGCCCGAGAGGTCGCTGGTGGCGGCGTAGCCGAGGCCGCCCTGGTCGATGACCGTGACCATCGCGCCGCGCTGGGTGGAGAGCGACGGCGCCTCGGGCGCGTCCTGGCGCACCGCGAGGTACTCGCTGGATTCCTCGGAAAAGCGCAGCGCGCAGAAATCGACGGCGGGCGCGGCCTTGCGGAACTCGGCCTGGAGGGTTTCGAGCATGCGGGGCTCCTGAAAGCGAACCGGCCGCCCAAATGAGGCGGCCAGATCGCTATTTTACCCCTTGAGGGGCCGGTCAGCGGGCCGCGAAACGCTCGAGCTCCTGCCCGGTAAGCCGCACCAGCAGCCACTCGCGCATCACGACCGCCCCCAACGACTCGTAGAAGCGAATCGACGGCTCGTTCCAGTCGAGCACGCGCCATTCGAAGCGCCCGCCGCCGCGCTCGACCACCAGGGACGCCAGACGCTGGAGCAGCGCCTTGCCGATACCGGAACCGCGATGCTCCGGCTCGACGAACAAATCCTCGAGGTAGAGGCCCGGCTTGCACAGGAAGGTGGAGAAGCTCGAGAAAAAGATCGCGAACCCGACCGCACGGCCGCCGACTTCCGCGATCAGCGCCTCGGCCGCGGGTCGGGCACCGAAGAGCGACTCGCGCAGCGCCTCTTCAGTCCCCACCGCCATGTCCGCGAGTTTCTCGTACTCAGCGAGCGCCTTGATGAGGCGCACCAGCTCGCGCGCATCGGCCGGCGCAGCGGCTCGGATCAGAAGTTGTTTTTCCATTCGCGCAGCTCGGCGAATACTTCGATGGGATTCGCGAGGGTGCGGCCCGCGTGCCGCTCGGCGGCCGCGATGACCTCGGGCTCCTCGCAGCGCAGGAACGGGTTGGTGGCGAGCTCGTCCTCGATCGTCGAGGGCAGCGTGGGCTTGCCATTGCCGCGCTTGGCGGCCTCGCGCGTGGCGCGCTCGGCCAGGCGCTTGTTGCCCGGCTCCACGGCTTGCGCGAACGCGATGTTGGCAACCGTGTACTCGTGGCCGCAGAAGACGCGTGTCTTGCCCGGCAGACGCGCGAGCTTGGCGAGCGACATGGCCATTTGCGCGGGCGTGCCTTCGAAGAGCCGCCCGCAGCCGACGGCGAAGAGGGTGTCGCCGCAGAAAAGAACGTCCGCGCCGAAAAGGGCGATGTGTCCCGAGGTGTGGCCGGGAATGTCGAGCGCGCCGAGCTCGAGGGGAATGCCGGGCACCGCGAATCGGTCGCCCTCGGCGAGCCGGCGGTCGATGCCCGCGGCGACTTCGAGCGCGGGGCCGAAGGTCGGACAGCTCCAGCGCCGGACGAGCTCGGGGAGCCCGCCGATGTGATCGGCGTGATGGTGGGTGGCGAGCACCGCCGTGAGGGTGAGGCCGCGCCCCTGGAGGAATTCCTGGACCGGGCGTGCATCGCCCGGGTCGACCGCCACGGCGTTGCCGCCGTCCTCCAGGATCCAGATGTAGTTGTCCTTGAACGCCGGAACCGCATGGATCGCCATCATGGTTCCGAGTCTATTAGAATTGACGCATCCATGGCCACGAATACGCTCCAGGATTGGTTCCAGACCCCGCTCGGGCAGTACCTGCTCGAGAAGGAGCGCGCTTACCTCGACGACGTGACCCCGGACATTTTCGGCTTTCACGCGCTGCAGCTCGGCATGCCGGGCGTGGACCTGCTGCGCGAGAGCCGCATCGTGCACCGGATGCGCGTGGCCCCGCTCGGCGAGCCCAACCTCTACGCCCGCTTCCACGAGCTGCCGATCGCCACCCAGTCGGTCGACCTGGTGGTGCTGCCGCACGTGCTTGAATTCGCCGAGGAGCCGCACGCGATCCTGCGCGAAGTCGATCGCGTGATGATGCCCGAGGGGCGGATCGTGATCCTGGGATTCAACCCGTGGAGCCTCTGGGGGCTGCGTGGCTCGCTCGGCCCCTCGCGCGATACGCATCCATGGAACGCCCGCTTCGTGTCGCTTCCCCGCGTCAAGGACTGGCTGGCGCTGCTGGGTTTTGACGTCTCTGCCGGGCGCCTCATCGCCTACGCCCCGCCCTTCGACAGCGAGAAGCTGCGCCGACGCTTCGCGTTCATGGAGCCCGCGGGCGACCGCTGGTGGGCCGTGGGCGGCGCGGTCTACATGCTGCAGGCCATCAAGCGCGTGCGCGGCATGCGCCTCATCACGCCCACCTGGCACGAGAAGGCCGCGCGCGAGAAGGCGTTCGGCGCCGCCGCCAAGCGCGAGCGCCACGACGCCTCCAAGCCGGCAGCGCACCTGAGGGTCGTCAAGTAAAGACCGTCAACATTTATACGGACGGGGCCTGCAAGGGCAACCCGGGGCGCGGCGGATGGGGAGCGGTGCTGGAGTGCGACGGCACCGAGCGCGAGGCCTTCGGCGGCGAGCCCCAGACCACCAACAACCGCATGGAGCTCACCGCCGTCATCGAGGCGCTCGCGCTGCTCAAGCGCCCGAGCCGGATCGTCCTGCACACCGATTCGACCTACGTGATGAAGGGCATCACGGAGTGGATCGCCGGCTGGAAGGCGCGCGGCTGGCGAACGAGCGCGAAGGAGCCGGTGAAGAATGTCGACCTGTGGCTACTGCTCGAGGAAGCCGTCGCCGCCCACGACATCCAGTGGGTGTGGGTTAAGGGGCACTCGGGGCATAACGGCAACGAACGGGCGGACGCGCTCGCCAACAAGGGCGTGGCTACGATGGACAAAGGGCTTTGAATCCGCCGATGAACGCCGATAGAAGCAGATCGTCACGATGAGAAGAATCGTCCTTGATACGGAAACGACGGGGCTGGAGCCCGAGGGGGGCCACCGGGTCATCGAGGTCGCTTGCCTCGAATTGTCGGGGCGCCGGCCGACGGGGCGCCATTTCCACCGCTTCGTGAATCCCGAGCGCGCCATCGACCTCGCCGCGACCCAGGTCCACGGCATGACCGCGGACGACCTCCTGGACAAGCCGCGCTTCGCCGACATCGCCGAGGAGTTCCTCGAGTTCGTCGAGGGCTGCGAGCTGCTGATCCACAACGCGCCCTTCGACGTGGCGTTCCTCAACGCCGAGCTCGAGCGCATCGGGCGTCCGCGGCTGGAGGCCGTGTGCACCGTGACCGACACGCTCGCCATGGCCCGCGAGATTCATCCCGGCAAGAAGAATTCGCTCGACGCGCTGTGCGAGCGCTACACCGTGGACCACTCGCGGCGCACGCTGCACGGCGCGCTCCTCGACGCGCAGCTGCTCGCCGACGTCTGGGTCGCCATGACCCGCGGCCAGGAATCGCTCGACATCGCGTTGGGCGCGGCGGTCGCGACGGTGCTGCTCACTAACGAGGCGCCGGTCGAGGTCCAGCTGCACGTGGTCCGGGCGAGCGCGGCGGAGGCCGCCGAGCACGCGGCGCTCTGCGAGCGCATCGAACGCGACAGCAAGGGCCGCTGCGTGTGGCTGCGCCTTGCGAGCACGGAGCCCGCGGCCGCGTGAGCGCTCCACCGCCGCGGGCCCGCAAGCAACTCGCGGCACGGCTGGTCGCCCTTGGCGCGATCCCGATCGCCGTCTTCAGCGCCGTCTACCTCGTGGTCGCCAAGTTCATGGGCCTCGAGTCGGCGCAGGCGCAATTCTGGACCCTCACGCTCGCCCTCGGCGGCAGCGTGGCAAGCCTCTTCGCCCTGGGATCGCTCGGCGCGCGCGCGGTGGTGGGCGAGGTGGAGGCGGTGCGCGACGCGGTGCGCCACGTGGTGGCCGGCGGCGAGCGCCCGGAGCTCCCCAGCCTCACCCCGCCGCTCGAGGACCTGAAGCAGGAAGTCCTCGGGCTCGCGCAGCAATTCCAGGTGAGCCAGGGCCGCCTCCAGGAAAAGCTCGACACCGCGCGCCAGCAGATCTTCTTCCTGACGAATCACGACGCGCTCACGAGCCTGCCGAATCGCCGGGCGCTCGAGGAGCACCTGGAAAGCGTTCTGGCCCTGGCGAAATCCCAGGGCAGCACCCACGCGCTGCTCTATGTCGACATCGACTTCTTCCACCGCATCAACGATTCCTTCGGCCACCTCGCCGGCGACGAGCTGCTGCGGCGCCTGACCCCGGTGCTGCAGTCGAGCCTGCGCTCCGGGGAAACGTTGTCGCGCATCGGCGGCGACGAATTCGCGGTGGTGCTCGAGAATGTGAGCGCCGAGTTCGCCACCGCCGCCGCAACCCAGATGCGCGATACGGTGCAGGCGTGGCAATTCGAATGGGGCGAGAAGGCCTTCCAGGTCGGGGTGAGCGTGGGCGTGGTGGCGATCACCAAGCTCTCGCCGAGCCTTTCGGCGGTGATGAGCGAGGCCGATACGGCGTGCTTCACCGCCAAGGAGCAGGGGCGCAACCGCGTGTTCGCGTTCCACGACTCGTCCACCTCGCAGTACATGCGCCAGACGAGTCGCGGGTGGCTGAAGCGCATCAACGACGCCATGGCCGAGGGCGCATTCTCGCTCCTCTACCAGCCGATCGTGCCCATCGAGGGCCCGCGAAATGTGGGCATCCCGCGGGTAGAGGCATTGCTGCGCATGAGCGAGACGGGCGGCGAGCTGATCCTGCCGATGAATTTCATCCCGGTGGCCGAGCGCTACGACCTGATGCGCACCATCGACCGCTGGGTGGTCGACCGCGCGTTCGCCGACTACCGGCGCCTGGCGAAGGCGCGCGACAACCCGGCGCCGGCGGAATTCTCGATCAACCTCTCGGGACACACGCTCTCGAGCCCGGAGTTCGCCGAATACATGCAGGAGAAGTTCGCCCAGTACGGCGTGCCCCCGCAGTGCGTCTTCTTCGAGATCACCGAGACGGCGGCGATCGCCAACGTGGAGCGCGCGCGCACCCTGATGGAGGCGCTGCGCGCGCTTGGCGTGCGCTTCCTGCTCGACGACTTCGGCTCGGGCCTGTCGTCGTTCAATTACCTCAAGCACTTCCCGGTGGACGGCATCAAGATCGACGGCCTCTTCGTGAAGGGGGTAGCCAAGAATTATCTCGACTACGCCCTGGTCGAGTCGATCCACAAGATCGGGGTGAGCCTCGGGCTGCAGACCATCGCCGAATACGTCGAAAGCGAGGACATCGCGCGCAAGCTGGTGCAGATCGGGATCACCACCGGGCAGGGCTTCCACCTCGGGCATCCGCGCCCGTGGGAGCAGATCTTCGAGCAGGCTTGAGCTATAATTCGGCGGTTCGGAAACCTTGAAGAAGAAAAGCCCGCTCCCCATGCAAGCCTCGCGTCTCCTCGCCGTCCTGGTGCTCAGCGCCGCGGCCGCCACCGCCCACGCCGCGGGCGATGCCGCCTCCGGCAAGAACAAGGTCTTCCAATGCCAGGGTTGCCACGGCATCGACGACTGGAAGACCGCATTCCCCGAGGTCTATCGCGTGCCGAAGCTGGGCGGCCAGAAGCCGGAGTACATCGTGGCCTCGCTCAAGGCCTACAAGAAGGGCGAGCGCGACTTCGCCACCATGCGCGCCATCGCGGCCGACCTCACGGACAAGGACATGGAAGACATCGCCGCCTACTACGGCGGGCAGCCGGCGACCCGGGCGGAGAAGAAGAAATGAAGACCCTCCTTCTCGCGCTGCTCGTCGCCATGTCGGGTTCCGCCATGGCCGCCTCGGGCGATGCCTCGGTGGGCAAGAAAAAATCGGTCACATGCGCCGCCTGCCATGGCGAGAACGGCGTGAGCGCGAGCCCCGAGTTCCCGAACCTCGCCGGCCAATACGCCGATTACCTCGAGAGCTCGATCCGGCACTACCAGAACGGCAAGCGCAAGAACCCGATCATGCAGGCGCAGGTGAAGGACCTGAAGACGAAGGACATCATGGACCTCGCCGCCTACTTCGCGTCGCAGAAGGGCCTGCAGGTCAAGCACTGATCGCGCACCATTCAACTAAAGGCCCGGCCGAGCGCCGGGCTTTTTTGTTTACCATGGTGGTTCCATCCGACGTTCCGCCGGTCTTCCATGCGGAACGATCCATGACCGATCCCTGGAGCTCCGCGCAATGAACCGCATCGTCCACATTTCACTCAAGGTCGACGACGTCAAGAAGACCGGCGACTTCTACCAGGAGGTGTTCGGCTTCGTCGACGCGGAGACTCGCAAGACGCGCGACCACCTCTCGCGCCACATGAGCGACGGCGTGATCGACTTCACGCTGATGAAGTACGACGCGGGCACGCAGTCGGCCGAATCGAAGGCCGCTGGCGATGGGCCGTGCATCCATCATTTCGCCATCGAGGTGCCCGACATCGCCGCGGCCACCGAGGCGATTCGGGGGCGCGGCTGCACGATCGTGAGCGACCCGGGAGTGATCCCGGTGAAATTCCGCGCGCCTGGCGGCACGGTGGCCGAGCTGGTGCCCATCGGGCGCTACAAGAGCGTGCCCGCCGACCACAAGGTGGACCGCATCGTGCACCTCTCGCTCAAGGTCGACGAGCTGCAGAAGACGGGTGAGTTCTACCAGCAGGTATTCGGCTTTCGCGACGCGGTGACCCGCAAGACGCGCGACCACACCTCGCGCCACATGACCGACGGGCAGATCGATTTCACCCTCATGCAGTACGACGCCGGCACCACGTCGAAGGAATCGACGGCGGCGGGCGAAGGCCCTTGCATCCACCATTTCGCGATCGAGGTCGAGGACATCGCCCGCGCGACCGAGCAGATCAAGTCCTACGGCAGCGAAGTGGTGAGCGACCCCGGCGTGATCCCGGTGAAGTTTCGCGCCCCCGGGGGGACGATCGCGGAGCTGGTGCCCGTCGGGCGCTACAAGCCCTGAGCACGCGCCCGATGAGCCGCCTCGCGCGGAACGGCGATTTCTGGTCGGGGCTCGCCCTCGCGGCACTGGGCACCTACATCGTGAGCCAGGCGCGACGCTGGACCTACATGGGCGAGGATGGCCCGGGGGCCGGCTTCTTTCCCCTCTGGTACGGCAGCGTGATGGTGGTGCTCTCGCTCGCGCTCGTCGCGGGCGCGGTGCTGCGCCGCCCGGCGGCGGCTACTCCGTCCGCGATTCGCTGGCGCGATCTCGGGCGCGCGCTGGGCTGCTGGCTGGCATTCGTCGCATGCATCGCCTTGATGAAAGTCGTCGGATTCGCGATCGCCTTCGCGCTGCTGGCGTGGTTCATCATCGCCGTGATGGCGCGGCGGCCCCAGTGGGTGGCGCTCGCCGTGGCGATCGGCGGGGCGGCCGGCTTCTACGCGCTCTTCGAGATGGCGCTCGACGTGGCATTGCCCAAGGGCATGTTCTTCTAGGCCCTCGCCCATGGACATCCTCGGCGGTCTCCTGCAAGGCTTCCAGGTCGCGCTCACGCCCGGCAACCTGGGTATGTGTGTCCTCGGCGTGGTGATGGGCAAGCCCACCCCGCAGATCCGTGCCGTGGTGGCACCCCCGGCGATGCCTGCCGATGCCGCGGCCTACTGGGAAGGGCGCTTCGCCCGGCTTCGCGAGACGGCCTCCTGGAAGAAATACGTCGCCGATAATCAGCTCGAGGACGCGTACCTGCCGGGCGCGGAGCTGAAAAAGTCGATGGCCGACATCGAGGGCCAGCTGAAGGAGCAGTTTGTCCAGGCGGGCGTGAAAGTAGTGCGCTAGGGCGGTCGATGCCGCTCTCGCACGCCACCGGGTCGCGCTCGTTGGGCCTCGATTTCGGGACTACCAACACGGTGCTTTCGTGGGCGCATCCCCATGCGCCCGCGGATCCGGTGGTGTTCAACTTCCTGTCGATGCGGCTCTTCTCGTTCCGCTCGGCGCTGTGCTTCTGGAACGAGGGCGACGACGATCATCCCAAGGTGATCTCCGACGCGGGCCCGTGGGCGATCCAGCGCTTCATCGAGCTCGCAGGGGACTGCCGCTTCATCCAGTCGCTCAAGAGCTTCGCCGCGAGCCGCCTCTTCGAGCAGACCTACATCTACGGCAGCGCGTGGCGCTTCGAGGACCTGTTCTCGCGGTTCTTCCGCGACCTGCGCAGCCACGCGCATCCGCAGCTCGACGACTTGCCGCGTGACGTCCTGGTAGGGCGCCCGGTGGAATACGCCGGCAGCAGCCGCCCCGATGCGAAGCTCGCCATGGAGCGCTACCAGGCGGCACTCGCGCCGTTCGGCTTCGGCAGCATCCGCCAGGTGTACGAGCCGGTGGCCGCCGCCTTCTTCTACGCGCAGAGCCTCGAGGACAGCGCGACCGTCCTGGTCGCCGATTTCGGCGGCGGCACCACCGACTTTTCCGTGATTCATTTCGACAAGACGCCGGGCGGCTTGCGCGCGGAAGCGCTCGGGCATTCCGGCGTGGGGGTCGCCGGCGACCGCTTCGACTACCGCATCATCGACCATGTGGTCCTGCCGCAGCTCGGTCGCGGTACGCGCTACCGCAGCATGGGCAAGAGCCTCGAGATGCCGCGCTCGTGCTTCGCGGGATTCGCTCAGTGGCACGAGCTCTCCGTGATGAAAACCTCGCGCGACTTCCGCGACTTCAAGGAGGTGGCGCGCTTCAGCGAGGCGCCCGAACTGGTCGGCCGGTTCGTGCGGCTGGTGGAGTCGGACCAGGGCTACACGCTCTACAAATCGGTCTCCGACACCAAGGAAGCCCTGTCGCGCGGCGCAAGCGCCGAGTTCCATTTCCGGGGGCCGGGCTTCGAGATCCGCGAGACGGTCACGCGCGAGCAGTTCGAGCAGTGGATCGCGCCCGAGCTCGAGGCCATCGAGGAGGCGCTCGACCAGGTGCTCGCCGCAGCATCGATCGCGGCCACCGACGTCGACCGCGTCTTCCTGACCGGCGGGAGCTCGTTCGTGCCGGCGGTGCGCCGCATCTTCGAGCGGCGCTTCGGCGCCGATATCGTCGAGGCGGGCAACGAGTTCGTCTCGATCGCCAATGGGCTGGCGACCATCGGGCTGCGCGAGGATGCGCACACCTGGGTGGTATCCGCATGAGCGCCCCGATCGTCGCCGAGGCGTTGGCCGCTGCCGTGGCCCGCGCTCGCGGCCGCGCGCTGCCCCCAGCGGTTCGCGAGACCTGCGAACGGCTGCTGGTCGACATCGCAGGGCTTTGCGTGGCGGCGCGCCACACCGATTACGTCCGCGCCGCGATTGACAGCTGGGAGGCCGACGGGCATTCCACCGCCCTCGGACACGCTCGCGCGCTCGATGCGGCGGGTGCGGCATTCGTGAACGGCACCGCGGCCCACGGCGAGGATTTCGACGATACCTTCGAGGGAGGGCCGGTGCACGCCGGCGTCGTGATCGTGCCCGCGTTGCTGGCCGCGGCCGAGCGGCATCGCATCACCGGGCCGGACCTGCTCTTCGGCATCGCCGTGGGTTGCGAGGTCATGTGTCGCGGCGGCCTGGTGGCGCCCAAGCGCATCCACAAGGCGGGCTTTCATCCCACGGCGGTGCTGGGCGCGATGGGTGCCGCGGCCGGTGTCGCCGCGGCGTTGCGGCTGGATGAAGCCGCGTTCGCCTCGGCGCAGGGCCTGGCGGGCTCGATGGCAAGCGGCATCATCGAGTACCTCGCCGAAGGCACGTGGACCAAGCGCATGCATCCGGGGTGGGCGGCGCAGTCGGGGATGCGCGCGGTGGAGCTCGCGCGCGGGGGCTTCCTCGGCCCGCGAACCGTGTGGGAAGGACCCCATGGATTCCTCCACGGTTTCGCCAATTCAGCGGAAGGTGCGTGGGATCGGCTCACGGGGGATTTCGGCGAGCGTTGGGTGATGGAGACGATCGCGTTCAAGCCCTATGCCTGCGGCACCATGATCCATCCCTTCATCGATTGCGCGCGCCGCATCGCGCCCGCCCTTCAGGATTTTTCCAATATCGTCTCGATCGAGTGCGAGACTGCCGAGGGCTACGTCCACCGTTTGTGGGAGCCGCTCTCCGCAAAGCGCCGCCCGCCCAATGCGTACGCGGCGAAGTTCTCGATCCCCTGGTGCGTCGGCTACGCGCTGGTCCACGGTGCGGTGGGCCTCGAGGCATTCACCGAGTCGAACGTGCACGATCCCCGCATCCTCGCGATCGCCGCGGAGGTCTCGTACCGGGTCAATCCGAGCGATCCCTATCCGGACCAGTACACCGGCCACGTGCGCATGACGCTCAAGGACCGCCGGGTGCTCGAGGAGCGCCAGCCGCACCTGCGCGGGGGTCACTACGAGCCGCTGCCGCGCACCGAGATCGAGAACAAGTTCCGCGCCAACTGCGCCTATGGGGGCTGGCCGGCGGACCGCGCCGAGCGATGGCTCGCCTTCGTGCATGGCGCATTCGACAATGCGATCGACCTGAAGGAGTTTCGAGGGTGACGAGCAAGCGGGAGCTGGATGGGCGCGTGGCGCTGGTGACGGGTGGGGCCCGAAATATTGGTCGTGGCATCGCGCTCGCGCTCGCCGCTGGCGGTGCGTCCGTGGTGGTGAATTGCCGCACGGCGCGCCCCGAGGCCGAGGCGGTGGTGGCCGAGATCGAGGCCGGGGGCGGCAAGGGCATGTGCTATGTGGCCGACGTGACCGACGAGGCGGCGGTGGGCGCCATGGTCGACGCCGCCTTGAAGCGTTTTGGCCGCCTCGACATGCTGGTGAACAACGCGGCGGTGCGTGACGTGACGAAGATCGATGACATCGACCTCGCCACCTGGCGCTATGTGACCGGGGTCATCCTCGATGGCGCCTTCATCTGCGCCAAGGCGTGCCTGCCGGCCCTGCGCGCCAGCGGCGTGGGCGCGATCGTCAACATCGGCGGCATGTCAGGCCACACTGGCGCGGCCGGCCGTCCGCACGTGGTGGCGGCCAAGATGGGCCTCGTGGGGCTCACGCGCGGGCTGGCTCACGACTTGGCGCCGGACCAGGTCACCGTGAACTGCGTGGTGCCGGGATTGATCGACACCGTCGTCGCCGGATCGAGCGGCACCGGAAGCGTCCACAAGCGCGAGGGCCTGCTCGGCCGCCGCGGCAAGCCCGAGGAGGTGGCGGCGGTGGTGCGCTTCCTTTGCGGCCCCGAGGCGCGCTACGTCACGGGGCAGGAGTGGCACGTGAACGGCGGCGCTTACCTCGGCTAATTTGTCATTCCCGCTGGGCTAGTTGTCATTCCTGCGAAGGCGGGAATCCAGACCCGGGGCTGACGCCGGCTGGATTCCCGCGTTCGCGGGAATGACGGACGCAGTCGAGGTAGGCAGCGTTGTCGAAGCCGGTGCCGTGGCGCTGCGCCTGCCAGATCATCTCGCCGAGGCACTCGAGCACCTCGTGGCGCGCCGCGTGCATCGAGCCGCGCCGTGCGGCCAATGAGTCGATCGCAGCACGGATGCCCGGGGGTTGGTCGATCGAGACCTGTTCTTCGATGGCCAGGTGCATCTGCAGGTGCAGGAACGGATTGGTCTCGCCCCCCTCGGGTTTCCAGTCGCGGTCGAGGTAGCGTTCGCGGTCTTCGAGCATCGCGTGGTATTCGGGATGCTCCAGGACGACCGCGAGCGCCATCGATTCGAGCGCCGTGAGCGCCGCTCCCGCGCGGTGCTTCTCCCACAGGTCGAAGAGGAACTCGCGCGCCTGGTCGCGGGTGGGGTTGAACATCACTTGGGTAGGAGACTGGGCCCCGGCCTGCGCCGGGGTGACAACTCAGGGTCCAGCGCCGCGAATTTCTTCTTCTCCTTCCACTCGCACTGCTCGTACACCGGGCACTTGTAGCAGAGCGGCTTCTTCGCGACACAAGTATAGCGCCCGTGCAGGATCAGGTAGTGGTGGGCGTTGCGCAGGTACTTCGGCGGTGTCACCTTCATCAACTTCGTTTCGACTTCCAGCGGGTCCTTTCCCGGGGCGAGGCCGGTGCGGTTCGATACGCGGAAGACGTGGGTATCGACGGCGATGGTCAGCTCGCCGAACGCCACGTTGAGGACCACGTTGGCGGTCTTGCGCCCCACGCCCGGCAGCGCTTCCAGTTCCTCGCGCGTCCTCGGCACCTCGCCGCCGTGGTTCTCCAGCACCAGGTTGGAAAGGGCGATCACGTTCTTCGCCTTGCCGCGATACAGGCCGATGGTGCGGATGTATTGCTCAAGGCCCTCGACGCCGAGGGCAGCGAGCTTCCGCGGCGTGTTGGCGACGGGGTAGAGCTTCGCGGTTGCGAGGTTCACGCTCTTGTCGGTGGCCTGCGCGGACAGCACGACCGCCACCAGGAGCTCGAAGGGCGTGGTGTGCTCGAGCTCGCTTCTCGGCTCGGGCATGGCCTTCGCGAGGCGCTTGTAGAGCTCCTCTCGCTTGGCGGGGTTCATTCGTAGGCGGCGAGCCGCACGGCGTTCTCGCGCGCGTCGCGCACCAGGCGAGCGGCGCGCAGCTCGTGGCGCTCGCGCGACAGGTTCGGGTCGGGCAGCGCCGCCACCGGTTCGAGGTAGATGCAATCGACCGGGCACGGCGGGATGCAGAGCTCGCATCCGGTGCACCACGAGGCAATCACGGTGTGCATGAGCTTCGAGGCGCCCACGATCGCGTCCACCGGGCACGCCTGGATGCACTTGGTGCAGCCGATGCAGATCTCCTCGTCGATGAAGGCGACCTGCGGTGGGCGATAGAGGCCGTTTTCGGGATTGAGGGGCTTGGTCGCGCGATCGAGGAGCTGCGCGAGCGCCGCCACTCCCGCGTCGCCACCCGGCGGGCACTGGTTGATGTCGGCCTCGCCTGCGGCAATCGCCACGGAGTACGGCCGACACCCGTCGTAGCCGCACTGGGTGCACTGCGTCTGGGGCAGGAGGGCGTCGATGCGCTGGGCGAGGGTGCTCACGCGGATTCGGCGAGGTCGATGTCGGTGAGGGGAGTGTAGGGCAGGCCGGCCTCCGCCGCGATGCCCGCGTGGTTCACGCGCCCCTGCCACAGCAGCACGCCATCGCGCAGCTCGCGGTTTTCCATTAGCGCGGCCGCCACGCTATCGCGCGCCGCCAAGTCGAGGACGTACGGAAGGACCGCCTCGGACAGCGCCGACGATGCTGCCGGGGGATCGCCTGCGGGGATGTTGGGGACGCAGTAGTGAATCACGCCTTCCGCGACGTAGGTGGGATCGGCATGGGTGGTGGGACGCGAGGTTTCCGCGACGCCGCCCGCATCGATCGAAATGTCCACGATCACCGCGCCGGGCTTCATGCGCTGCACCAGCGAGCGGGGCAGGAGCTTGGGCGTGGGCTGGCCCGCGACAAAGACCGCTCCGATCACCAAATCCGCCTCCAGGGCATGGCGCTCGATGTTCTCGCGAGTGGCCGTCGCTCGCGTCAACACGACGACGTCGGCGCCGCGTCGCTTCGCGGCCACTGCGGCAGCGGTGCCGGCGTGGCCGCCGCCCAGGACGAGAACCTTGCGCGCGGGAAATTTCTCCGCCGCCATCCGCCCTGCGATCCTCGACATCGGCGCCAGCAGCGGATACTCGCCGCGCGCATCGCGGACCATCTCGAATGCAATCGCCGTGGCGCCCTTCGCCGCGAGCGCCCGGGTACGCTCGGGTTCCCCCGGCAGGTGGTGGAAGGAAAAGATCGTGGCGCCGTCCGGCATGGCGGCGAGGTCCGCGTCCTGCACCTCCTTCACCTTGACGATCAGGTCCGCGTCCCAGACGTCCTTGGCCACGACGATGTCGGCGCGGGCGTCGCGGTAGGTGTCGTCGGCAATTCCGACGCCGGCGCCGGCGCGCGTCTCGATCCGCACGTCGTGGCCGGCCGCGGTGATCTCCTCAACCGCGCGGGGAAGCAGCGCGATGCGCCGCTCGCCTTCCTTGGTCTCGCGCGGCACTCCCACGATCATCGCAGCGCGCGGCGCGATTGGGCGATGAGGTCGGGCCCGCGGTAGATGAAGCCCGTGTAGACCTGCACCAGGCTCGCGCCCGCGTCGACTTTCGCTCTTGCGTCCGCGCCGGAGAGAATCCCGCCCACGCCGATCAGCGGGATGCGCCCCGCCAGCGCCCGCGCGAGCTTGGCGAGGACTTCCGTCGAGGCGGCGAATACCGGCCGGCCGCTGAGTCCGCCGGTTTCGAGCGCATGGCGATGCCCCGCGACGGCGGTGCGCGCGATCGTGGTGTTGGTCGCGATCAGGCCGTCGACCGCATGCTTCACCCCGATCCTGGCGATCGCGGCGATCTGCTCGTCGTCGAGGTCCGGGGCCACTTTCACGGCCACCGGCTTCACCCGGCCGTAGCGTTTCGCGAGCGCGCCGCGGCGCGCCATCACCGCGCCGAGCAACTCGTCCAGCTTCTCGCTCGACTGGAGGTCGCGCAGGTCTTTCGTATTGGGCGACGAGATGTTGACGGTCACGTAGGTCGCGCGGTCGTAGACGGCCTCCAGGCACGCGAGGTAATCATCGGCGGCGCGCTCGTTGGATGTGTCGAAGTTCCTGCCGATGTTGATGCCAAGCACTCCGCGGAAGGCGGCACGCTCGACGTTGCGCAGCAGCTTTTCCACGCCGTGGTTGTTGAAGCCCAGCCGGTTGATGATCGCCTCGTGCGCCTCGAGCCGGAACATGCGCGGCTTGGGGTTGCCGGGCTGCGGGCGCGGGGTGACGGTGCCGATCTCGAGGAAGCCGAAGCCGAGGGCGGCGAGCGCATCGATGTACTCGCCGTTCTTGTCGAGGCCGGCGGCGAGGCCCACGGGGTTGGGGAAGTCGATGCCCATCACGCGGCGCGTTTCGCCGGAATCCGCGCCCGCGCCGAGCAGCGCCGCGCCCGGGCCGAGCAGCGAGAGCGACTTGAGCGTGAGGTCGTGGGCGACCTCGGGATCGAGCCGGAAGAGCGCGCTACGCGCTAGGGAATAAAGCACGGTCGTCATTCCCGTGAAGACGGGAATCCAGTCAAGGCACGCACGCGGTTTCGTCTGGATCCCCGCCTGCACGGGGATGACATCAAGCGAGGCGCTTCCACTCGCCGCGGGAGAGGCCCTCGATCGGGCGAAACTGGTTCTTGTAGCTCATCTTGCGGCTCTGGCCGATCCAGTAGCCCAGGTACACGTAGGCGAGCCCGCGGCGCTGGGCCTCCGCGATCTGCCACAGGATGTTGAACGTGCCGAAGCTGGCCCGGGGCACGAGCGGGTCGAAGAAGGTGTACACCGACGAGATGCCGTCGGCCAGCTCGTCGACGATCGACACCATGCGCAGCTCTCCCGCCTCGCGGAATTCGATCAAGCGCGTGGCGACGTTGGACTGCAGCAGGAAGTGCGCGTATTGCTCGCGGCTGTCATGGTCCATGCCGCCGCCGCGATGGCGCTCGCTCTGGTACAGGCGATAAAGTGCGTAGTGCTCGGCATTGAACTTGAGCTCGCCGTAGCGCGCTTCCAGCCCCTCGTGGCGGGACGCCGCGCGGCGCTGGGCGCGATTCGCCTCGAACTCGCGCGTCACGACGCGCACCGGGACGCATGCGTGGCAGTGGTCGCAGTAGGGACGGTAGGTGAAGGCGCCGCTGCGGCGAAAACCGGCGGAGACCAGGGCGCTATAGGTCTCGGTGTCGATCAAATAACTGGGAGTCGCAACTTGCGACCGAGCGAGCTTGCCCGGCAGGTAGCTGCAGGGGTACGGGGCCGTCGCGTAGAACTGCAGGTTCGCGATCGGAAGGTCGTTGAGCTTCGCCATGGTTCCTTAGGGACCCGCCGCGCCCCCGAAAGTCAGTTGTCGAGGATCCAGCGTTCTCCGGATGGGGGATATTGTATCGAGTCTTCAACCAGTTGCGCGAATGTCTTGCGGTCGATTTCGCGGGCGCCCAGGGACGCCAAGTGGGCGGTGGCCTGCTGGCAGTCGATCACCCGGTAGCCGCGGGCCTTCAGCCGCTCCACCAGGCGCACCAGCGCGACTTTCGAGGCATCGGGCGCGCGCGCGAACATCGACTCGCCGAAGAACACCTTCCCGAGCGCCATGCCGTAGAGGCCCCCGACCAGCTCGCCGTCGAGCCACGTCTCCACCGAATGCGCGAAGCCGCGCTCGTGCAGCTGCGTGTACGCCGCGACCATCTCGGGCACGATCCAGGTGCCGCCCTGGCCGTCGCGGGGCTGCGCGCACGCGTGCATCACTTCGCGGAAGGCGGTGTCGACGCGCGTTTCATAGGCATCGCGCGCCAGCGCTTTTCTCAGCGAACGCGACACCTTGAGCTCGTCGGGATACAGCACCATGCGCGGGTCCGGCGACCACCACAGGATCGGATCGCCGTCGGAGAACCACGGAAAGATGCCGCGCCTATACGCCTCGACGATCCGCTCGGGCGACAAGTCACCGCCGGCGCACAGCAAGCCGTTGGGCGAGCTCAGCGCCTTGGAAACCGGAGGAAACGGGGTGTCGCCGCGCAGCCAGGGAATCATGTCCCCGATTTTCGCGGATTACCACCCACTTTGGGAAAGAACCAAAGCTGGAACACGGAGGGCACGGAGTAAAGGCGAAAGCGAGGACACAGAACTTTGTTTCCAGTGGATGCTCTTGGGCGATCAACTCACCCAGCAGCGGTTCTTTTAGCAAAGAGTCCGTGTTTCTCCTTGCCTTTCCTCTGTGCTCTCCGTGTTCCTGGCTTTTAGCCTTTTACCCAGGGAAGGCCGGCGGGGCGCCAGCCGGCTTCGAAGCCGTCGAGCACGTTGTAGATGCGGGCAAAGCCGGCTTGGGCGGCGACCTCGGCGGCGTAGTGCGAGCGCACCCCGCTGCGGCAGATAAGCAGCAACGCCTCGTCGGTGCGATAGCGGCTGAGGAGGCGATGGGCGAATGCCGGATCGGGCTGCGCCTGGCCGTCTCGCCGCCACTCGATGAGCTCTGTGTAGGCGACGCGCCCCACCTCCTCGTATTCCGAGCGCGTTCGCACATCGACGATGGTGGCAACGCCGGCTGCATGCAGCGCCTGGGCTTCTTGCGGGGTCACGGCTCCCGCGTAGGCGAGGCCTTGCTCCTCGGCGCGTGCCGCGGCGCGCTCGAAGATCGGCTGCGCGCTCACCAGTAGTTCTCCACGGCCAGATGCCCCGGCTCGCCGCGGCGGGAGAGCCGGTAGCCGCGTTCCACCAGGAGCTTGCGCGAATCCTCGACCATCTCCGGGTTGCCGCAGAGCATGATGCGCGAGCGGTCATGGTCGAGCTTCAGGCCCACGTTCTGCTCGAGCACGCCGCTGGCCAGCAGCTTGGTCACGCGCTCCTGCAGCGCGCCCGGCACAGGCTCGCGTGTCACGATGCGCGCATAGCGCAGCTTGTGCGCGAATTCGGCGTAGTACTCACTCTGGTCGAAGCCTTTGATGAGGTCCTCGTAGGCGAGCTCCTGCTGGGTGCGCACGCTTTGGACGAGAACCAGGTTGTCGTAGGACTCCCAGGTGTGGAAGTCGTGAAGGATGGACAGGAAAGGCGCCAGTCCGGTTCCCGTCGCGAGCATCCAAAGGTCGCGGCCCGACACGAAGCGGTCGGTGGTGAGGAAGCCGTAGCTCTTGCGCTCGACGTAAATCGGGTCGCCCTCCTTCAGCTTGGCCAGCTTGCTGGTGAAAGCGCCTCCGGGAACCACCACCGAGAAAAACTCGAGGTGCTCGTCGTGGGCGGCGGAAGCAATCGAATACGCACGCCACACGGTCGAGCCCACGGCATTGCCGGAAACTCCGATCCGGGCGAACTGGCCGGGCACGAAGCGATAGCCGCGGTCGCGCGTGGTGCGGAAGGAAAAGAGGCTGTCGGTCCAGGGTCGGACGTCGGTGATGGTCTCGACGGTGTATTTGTCTTCGGGGGCCATAAGTCAGGATGCCGCGACAGATACGTAGGATTTGGGGATGGAATCGGGTTTTGCAACCGCCCCCTCGAAGGCGGCGCCCACGAGCATCACCACGGGTCCGGGAGCGCGCGGCAGCGGAGCCCTCGCCATGGCTGCGAGGGTGGTGAGCGCGCGGCACTCGTCCGGGAGCGACGCGTTCTCGACCAGCAGCGCCGGCGTGGCGGCGGGTTTCCCGGCATCGATCAGCGCGCGGGCGATGTCCTGCGACGCTCCCGCGGCCATGTAGAGGGCGATGGAGTCGGCTGCCATTGCCGAGCCGATCCAGGTCGACGCGCCCTCGTCCCTGCCCACGCGAGGCGTGAGGAATGCAACGGATCGCGCGATTCCCCGGCGTGTCATCGACACCTTCGCCGATGCCGTGGCGGCGAGCGCCGCCGTTACGCCCGGCACCACTTCCGTATCGATGCCCTCGGCGGCGAGCGCGTCGATCTCCTCCTGGGCGCGGCCGAATAGCATCGGGTCGCCGCCCTTCAGTCGAACGACCACCGCTTGGGTGCGGGCCGCCTCGATGAGGGACCGGTTGATGAAGCGCTGCTCGGTGGAGACCTTGCCGTAACGCTTGCCCACGTCGACGTGGCGCGCCCGTTTCGCGAGCGCCAGGGTCCCGGGATGAATGAGCGCGTCGTGGAAGACGATGTCGGCGGATTCCAGCAGCCGCGCGGCTCGCAGCGTGAGGAGGTCCGGCGCGCCGGGGCCCGCGCCGACCAGATAGACCTTACCCACGGGCCGCCCCTGAGACGAAGCGCTTGCGAAACAGCGGCACGGGATCGTCCACCGAGGCCTGGTAGCGCAGGCTGAAGTCCTCGAGGCTTGCGAGCGCCGCTTCGGGATCGCGGTGCGATGCGAGGCTGAACGAGTCGAAGCCGCAGCGCTTGAGATGGAACAGCTGGTCGCGGCCGACGTCGCCGAAGGCCCGCAGCTCGCCCCTGTAGCAGTGGCGCGTGCGCAGCAGCGCGGCGGTGGAGTACCCGCGGCCATCGGTGAACTTGGGAAAGTGCACCGCGACGAGGCTGAGCGACGCGAAGTCGCACACGAGCTCGGCGGGATCGTCATCGGGTTTCAGCCAGACACCGACCGGCTCAGTGCGCCCCAGCAGTTCCGCACGTCGCGCCTTCCAGGCGGCGAGTGGCACGGCAACCGGCCCTGCGGGCAGCGCATCGTCGGCGTGCTCCTCGGTGATGAGGCTCCAGCGATCGTCCTCGACCCGCGGTGCGTCACGGGCGAGAGCGGGGACCCGTATCACCCGCGCGGTCGCGCTCATGCGGCCAACTTCGCGTCGCCATAGACGCGTCGCTTGAAAGGGGCGATGCCGAGGCGATGCACCGTGTCCACGAAAAGCTCGTCGTCGTGACGCGCGTCGAGGTAGGTGCCCACAAGTTTCTCGACCACGTCGGGCATCTCGGCGGCGGCGAACGACGGGCCGATCACCTGGCCCAGCGCGGCGCTGCTGCCCTGGCGACCGCCGATCGACACCTGGTACCACTCGGAGCCGTTCTTGTCGACGCCGAGGATGCCGATGTGGCCGATGTGGTGGTGCCCGCAGGAATTCATGCAGCCCGAGATATTGAGATCCAGCTCGCCGATATCGTGCAGGTAATCGAGGTCGTCGAAGCGGCGCTGGATCGCTTCGGCGATCGGGATCGACTTGGCATTGGCGAGCGAGCAGAAGTCGCCGCCCGGGCAGCAGACGATGTTGGTGAGCAGGCCCACGTTGGGAGTCGCCAGTCCCGCCGCCCGGGCGTCCTGCCAGAGCGCGAAGAGGTCGCGCTCCCGCACGTCGGCGAGGATGATGTTCTGCTCGTGGGAAACCCGCAATTCGCCGAAGCTGTAGCGCTGCGCGAGTGCCGCGATCTCCTCGAGCTGGTCCGCGGTCGCGTCTCCCGGGGGCACGCCGGTCTTCTTGAGAGATAGCGTGACCGCGGCGTAGCCGGGCCGGCGGTGCGCGTGCGCGTTGCGCTCGAACCAGCGCGCGAAGGCGCGGTCGCCGGCGAGCGCAAAGGCGAGCGCCTGGTCCTCGTCGCCCGGAGGCTCGTAGGCGGGCGGCTCGAAGTGCGCGGCCACGCGGTCGAACTCCTCCTGCGTGATCACCGCGGGCGAATCGGGATTGGCGGCCCACTCGGCCTCGACCTGGCGCGCGAATTCCTCGACGCCGAGCGCCTTCACGAGGATCTTGATCCGCGCCTTGTAGATGTTGTCGCGGCGCCCGTAACGGTTGTAGACGCGCAGGATCGCCTTGGTGTAGGTGAGCATCTGCTGCCACGGCAGGAACTCGCGGATCACGTGGCCGATGATCGGCGTGCGCCCCATGCCCCCGCCCACGATGACTCGCAGGCCGATTTCGCCCGCGGCATCCTTCACCACGTGCAGCCCGATGTCGTGCAGTAGCACCGCGGCACGATCCTCGACGGCGCCATTCAGCGCGATCTTGAACTTGCGCGGCAGGTAGGCGAATTCGGGATGGAACGTCGACCACTGCCGCAGGATTTCGGCGAGTGGCCGCGGATCGACGATCTCATCGGCGGCGACCCCCGCGAAATGGTCGGTGGTGATGTTGCGGACGCAATTGCCGCTGGTCTGGATCGCGTGCATCTCCACGGTCGCCAGCTCGGCGAGGATGTCGGGCGTCTCCTGCAGCTTCGGCCAGTTGTACTGGATGTTCTGGCGCGTGGTGAAGTGGCCATATCCGCGGTCGTAGCGGCGCGCGATGTGCGCGAGCTTGTGCATCTGGCGCGACGAAAGGACCCCATAGGGGACAGCCACCCGCAGCATCGGCGCATGACGCTGGATGTAGAGACCGTTTTGCAGCCTCAATGGGCGGAATTCGTCGTCGGTGAGCTCCCCCGCAAGGTAGCGGCGCGTCTGGTCGCGGAACTGGGCGACCCGCTCGTCGACGAGGGTCTGGTCGTAGGCGTCGTATCGATACATGGGGCGATTCTAGGCCCCGACCATATTCCTTTAAAATACTTTATAGTGATATAGTTATAACTATAAGATCTAAAATAAGCCGATGAACATCCAGCAGTTTCGGTATGTAACCGCGGTTGCCAAGCGGAACCTGAACGTTTCGGAGGCCGCGGCCGCCCTCCACACCTCGCAACCGGGGGTCTCCAAGCAGATCCGGGCGCTCGAGGAGGAGCTCGGCACGGCCATCTTCGTGCGCCAGGGCAGGCGCTTTGCCGCGATCACCGACGCGGGGCGCGAGATCGTGACCGCGATCGACCGGATCCTTGCAGAGATCGCGAACCTGAAAGCCGTCGGCGAGGAGTTCGCGCACCACGCCAAGGGAAGCCTCGCGGTGGCGGTGACGCACACCCAGGCGCGCTACGCGCTGCCAACGGTCATCATCGCTTTCAAGAAACGGTTTCCTGCGGTGAAGCTCAAGCTGGTGCAGGGCAATCCGCGCCAGCTCGCCCGGATGGTGCTCGACGGCGAGGCCGACCTCGCGATCGCTACCGAGGCGCTGGACGAGTATCCCGAGCTGGTGACGCTGCCCTGCTACTCGTGGCACCACTGCGTCGTGGTCCCTGCGCGCCATCCCCTCGCCAAGGTGAGCCCTCTCACGCTCGAGGCGATCGCGCAGTATCCGATCGTGACTTACGATCCGACCTTCGCCGGCCGCACGGCGCTCGACCGTGCGTTTGCCGCGCGCGCGCTAAAGCCCGAGGTGGCGCTCGCGGCGCTCGATTCCGACGTGATCAAGTCGTACGTCGCACTGGGCTTGGGCGTGGGCATCATTTCCTCGCGCGCTTTCCGGCCGGGCAAGGAAGAGGGGTTGGTGGCCCTCGATTGCGACCACCTGTTTCCCACGCAGACCACGCGGCTCGCCTACCGTCGTGGCGCCTACCTGCGGGGCTACACGGTGGAGCTGATCCGGCTGCTTGCGCCCAAGCTGCGCGCCGAGGACTTGAAGCGGCTCGAGTCGGGCAGCGCGGAGACGTTTTCGATCTAGCGGGGCACGGGGCATAATCGGCGCGATGAGACTGCCGCTCGCATGCATCGCAACCGTCGCCGCACTGCTCGGCGCCGGCGCGACATTTGCGGCGGAACAGCGGCTCGCCCTCGTCATCGGCAACTCGGCGTATCCCGCCGCCAAGCTCCTCAATCCCGGCAACGACGCGAAGGCGATCGCGGCCAAGCTGAACGCGCTCGGCTTCGAGGTCATCGTGAAGACCGACGTGAGCCAGCGCGAGATGACGCGCGCCATCAGCCAGTTCGGCCAGCGCATGCAGAATGGCGGCGTGGCGCTGTTCTACTACGCGGGGCATGGCCTGCAGGTGCGCGGACGCAACTTCCTCGTGCCGGTCGATGCCGAGATCGTGAGCGAGGCGTCGGTCCGCAGCGAGGCGGTGGACCTGGACCAGCTCCTCGAGCAGCTCGCTCCCGCGCGCCTGAGCATGGTGATCCTGGACGCGTGCCGCAACAATCCGTACGAGGGCAAGTTCAGGACGGCGGCGGGCACCGGCCTCGCGCAGATCGACGCACCCAAGGGCACGCTCCTCGCCTATGCCACCGCGCCAGGCAAGGTCGCCTCCGATGGCACCGGCGGCAACGGCCTCTACACCGCGGAGCTGCTCAAGGCGATCGACGTGCCGGGGCTCAAGGTCGAGGAAATCTTCAAGGCGGTCCGGGTGAACGTCATCAAGGCGACGGCGGCGCAGCAGATTCCGTGGGAATCGTCATCGCTGACGGGGGAATTCTATTTCCGTCCGGAATCTCGGGCGGCCGAGCCCGAGCGCGGCCGGCTGGCCGAGGCGCAGCGCGCCGAGCTCATGAAGGCGGTCGATGACGAGCGCTCGAAGCGCGAAAAAGAGGCCGAGACCCTGAAGAAGGAGATGGAGAGCCTGCGCGCGGAGCTGCGCAAGCTCTCCCGTGCCCCGGTCGCAACGGCGGCACCCTCGGTCACGTCAGCGCCCGCTTCCGAGTCCGCAACACCGAAGCGCGTCGAGCCACCGGTGTCCGCGCCCGCCAATCCCCCCGCAAACAAGCTGGCCGCACGCAAGGCCGATGCCGCGAAGCCCGAGCAAAGAACCGAGCCGAAGTCCGACCCGAAACCCGAGCCGAAGGCAGCGTCGCAAGCCGAGGCTCGCTTTCGCATGCTCGAGGCCATGCGGGGGCAGCTCACCTTTTCGAAGGCGGTCGCGGTTCTCATGGACCTCACCTCGGAAGAGGACCTCGCGGCAGTGGTGACCGCCGAGCGCGACCTCAAGGCGCTTCCCTACGAAAGCGCAGTGGCCCTGGGGATGACCGCGGCGGGAACGATCAGCCGCGGCTTCTCGTGGGGACACCGGGTGCGCTCCCACGCAGCCGACGGTGCGCTCGATTGGTGCCGCAAGCGCGCCGTCGCGGGCTCGTGCAAGGTCGTGATCATCAACGGCGACCTCCAGGACGATGCCTTCATCGCGGTCGCGAGGCAGCTTTCGGCGCGCAACCACCTGGCCCTGCGCCGCGACCTGGTGAGGCAGCGCTTCCCGCGGAGCCGCTAGGGCGAGCCCGTCAGCACTTGGCCCATTGGGTGCTGTAAGTCTCGAGCTCGCGCACCACCGTGGTTCCTTCTACCGGATTGCGCGCGCGTGGGCCCATCTCGAGCTGCAGCCGGAACTCGAACTTGCGGAAGAATTCCGCGAACATCTCGCCGCCGAAGGTGCCCACCGCGAACACCTCGTCGGCCTTCGGATCGTGCTCGAGCAGGATAGTCGCGAGCGGCTGCGGGGCAGGACCCGAGATCACCCGTGCACCGGCCGCGGGATCGTAGACGCTGCGATCGGAGCAGCAGGTGATCACCTTGCCGGGTCCCGCCACGGGGCTGGGGCCATCGCGGTAGCCGATGAAGCTTACCTGGCGCGTGGGGTAAGTCATCTTGTGCGCGCAGATCGCCGAGTAGGCGACCACATCGCGCCCGGTGCCCACGCCGCCTTCCCAACGATAGGGGAATCCGGTCTCGGTCGTGAGATCGATGCCCGCGGCCGCGGGCGCGTGCAGGCGCAGCAGGAAGCTGGGCGTGGAGGTGTAGGGATAGTCGAAGACGTAGTTGCGCCCGGCCTGAAGCCTCGCCAGGCGGATCGGCACGCCCTTGTCGTCGACCAGCTTCGCGCGCTTGTACATCCGCGCGTTGAGGGTAGCGGCATGAGACGCGTCGGGGAGGGCGGCGCCGCTCGCGGCGGCGGCGCAGATCTGGACGAAATCGCGGCGCTTCATGCGCCAAATCTTAACCCGTCTTCACCTTGAACCACGCGGCGTAGAGCGCTGGCAGGAAAAGCAGCGTGAGCACGGTGGCGACGACGAGGCCTCCCATGATCGCGACCGCCATCGGACCGTAGAAGGCGCTCCTCGTGAGCGGGATCATCGCGAGCACCGCGGCGGCAGCGGTGAGGATGATCGGCCGGAAGCGCCGCACCGTCGCCTCCACGATTGCATCGGCCGGCTGGCTGCCGCTTTCGATGTCGGTGTCGATCTGGTCGACGAGGATCACCGAGTTGCGCATGATCATGCCGGAGAGGGCGATGGTGCCCAGCATCGCCACGAAGCCGAACGGCACCTTGAAGACCAGGAGCGCGGCGGCCACGCCGATGAGGCCCAGGGGTGCGGTCAGCAGCACCAGCGCCAGGCGCGAGAAACTCTGCAGCTGCAACATCAGCGCCGTGACCATCACCAGGATCATGACCGGCGCCACCACTGCGATCGATTGCTGTCCCTTGCCCGCGTCCTCGATGGCGCCCCCCATGTCGATGCGGTAGCCGGGCGGCAGCTTCGCGCGGATAGGGGCGAGCTTCGCCTCGATGTCCTGGCTCACCACCGGCGCCTGGACGCCGTCCTTCAAGTCGGATCGCACCGTGATCGAGGGCAGCCGGTCGCGCCGCCAGTAGATGCCCTGCTCGAAGCCGTAGGAGAGCTCGGCGATCTGTGCCAGCGGCACGGTGCGCCCGCCGCCCACCGGCACGGCGAGATCCTTCAGCAGGCTCACGAATGCACGCTCGTCACGCGCGCCGCGGGCGACCACGTCGATCTGCTTGTCGCCTTCGCGCAACGCCGTCACCGCCTGGCCCGACAGCACCGTATTGAGGAATACCGACAGCTCCTGCGAGGAGATGCCGAGCACGCGCGCGCGGTTCTGGTCGATGGTCAGGCGAATCACCTTCGAGGGCTCCTCCCAGTCGAAGTTCACCTCGCGGGTCCAGGGGTTGGCGCGCATGACCTCATGCACTTGCTTGGCGATCGCGCGGATTGCGTCCTTATCCTCGCCGATCACGCGAAACTGCACCGGGAAGCCCACCGGCGGGCCGTTCTCGAGGCGGTTCACGCGCCCACGCACTTCGGTGAAGTCGTCGTCGAAAAGTTTCAGCAGGCGGGCGCGGACGAATTCCCGATCCGCGTTGCTCCTGGTGTTGAGGATGAACTGTCCGAAGTTCGCGTTGACCAGCTGCTGGTCGAACGGCAGGTAGAAGCGCGGGCTGCCGCTGCCGACGTAGCTCACGAAGTTGTCGATCCGGTCGCGCAGCTCCGGCTCGGTCATGAGGATCTTCTCGAGCTTCTTCACCTGGGCCTCGGTGGCGAGTACCGAGGAGCCTTCCGGCAGCCGCAGGTCCACGATGAGCTCGGGGCGGCTCGCTGCCGGGAAGAACTGCTGCTGCACGAAGCGGAAGGCGAAGACCGACACGAGGAACGCCGCCGCGGTCGCGCCGATCACGATCCAGCGGTTGGCGACGCACCAGGCCACCAGCCGGCGGAAGCGGCGGTAGAAGGGCTTCTGGTACACGGTGGACTCGTTCGCGTGGGTGCCTGCCTTCTTGAAGTCGGGCAGGAGCTTGTAGCCGAGGTAGGGCACGAAGATCACCGAGACCACCCACGAGACGAGGAGGGCGATGGTGGTCACCGCGAAGATCGAGAAGGTGTATTCCCCGGTCGAGGAGCGTGCCAGGCCGATGGGCAGGAAGCCCGCCGCCGTTACGATGGTTCCCGTGAGCATCGGCATCGCGGTCGAGGTGTAGGCGAAGCTCGCGGCCTTTACCCGCTCCCAGCCTTCCTCCATCTTCACCACCATCATCTCCACCGAGATGATCGCGTCGTCCACCAGGAGCCCGAGCGCGATGATGAGCGCTCCCAGCGAGATCTTGTGCAGGTCGACGCCGGTGTAATACATGAAGAGGAACGTCACGAACATCGTGAGCGGGATCGACAGGGCCACGATGAGGCCGGTGCGCAGCCCCAGGGAGACGAAGCTCACCAGCAGGACGATGCCGACCGCTTCGGCGAGCGAGCGGGTGAACTCGCTCACCGAGCGCTTGACGGTCTCGGGCTGGTTGTTGACGCGCGCGAGGTCCATGCCCACCGGCAGCTCACGCTCGATCGCATCGACCTCGCGGTCGAGGGCGCGGCCGAGGGCCACGATGTCGCCGCGCGGCGCCATCGACACGGCGACCCCGAGCGCCTCGCGGCCCATGAACCGCATGCGCGGTTGCGGGGGATCGACGAACCCGCGGCGCACGTCGGCGAAGTCCCCCAGCCGGAAGAGCTTGCCGTTGGCGCGCACCGCGATCGCCTTCACGCTCTCGACCGAGTCGAGCGCCCCGGTCGCGCGAATGTAGATGCGGTCGGTCGGTGTCTCGAAGCTGCCGGTCGCGGCCACCGCGTTTTGCTGCTGCAGCGCCGCGAATACCACCGCGGGCTCGACGCCCAGGTTCGCGAGCTTCGCGTTGGCCAGCTCGACGTAGATCTTTTCATCCTGCTCGCCCACGAGCTCCACCTTGGCCACGTCCTTCACCCGCAGCATCTGGTTGCGGATGCGGTCGGCGGCGTCCTTCAGCTGCGCGTAGGTGTAGCCGTCACCGGTGAGCGCATAGATGTTGCCGAAGGTGTCGCCGAACTCGTCGTTGAACGACGGCCCCTGGATCCCCTGGGGCAACGTATTGCGGATATCGGCCACCTTCTTGCGTACCTGGTACCAGGTGTCCTTGATCTCGTCGGCGCGCGCCGAGTCTTTCACGAACACGAACACGACCGACTCGCCCGGCTTGGAATAGCTGCGCAGAAAGTCGAGTCGCGGCGTCTCCTGCAGCTTCTTTTCGATCTTGTCGGTGAGCTGGCGCTCGACCTCGTCGGCGGACGCGCCCGGCCAACCGGTGCGAACCAGCATCACCTTGAAGGTGAAATCCGGGTCCTCGGCCTGGCCGAGCCGCAGGTACGAGCCCACGCCCACGAAGGCGAGCACCACCATGAGATAAAGCACCAGCGACTGGTGCGCCAGCGCCCATTCCGAGAGGTTAAAGCGCCGCAGCATGCCGCACGACCTGGTTTTCGCGCAGCTTGTGCACGCCGGCGGTCACGACCACGTCGCCGGGATGCAGGCCCGCGGTGATGGTGGCCCCGTCTTCGCGGTATTGACCGACGGTGACTCGGCGCGTCTTCACCTGGTGGGTTTTCGGATCGACGACCCACACTGCCGCGTTTTCGCCCTCGCGTGCGAGCGCGGACAGCGGGACGACCACGAGGTTGGCATCCGGCGACGATGCGAAGGCCACGTTCGCGCTCATGCCGAGCTGCGTCTGGGCGGGCGGATTGATGGCGGTCACGCGAACCGCGTAGGTGCGCGTGACCGCATCGGCGCCGCCGGCGACTTCGCGGATGCGACCCGCGAAGACGGTTGCCGGATCGGACCACAGCGAGATCGCCACGGCGTTGCCCACCTTGAACCGCGTGAGCTGGCTCTCGGCGGCGTTCACCACCACTTCCTTCTCGCCCGTGCGCGCGATCCGCAGGACGGCCTGCCCGGCGGCAAGCACCTGGCCGGGCTCGGCGGCGACGGACACCACCACGCCGTCGTCGTCGGCGACGAGGGTGGTATAGCCGGCCTGGTTGGAGGAGATCGCCGCCTGTGAGCGCGCCTGGTCGGCGCGCGCCTTCGCCGCGTTGAACCCATTCTGTTTCACGTCGAACGCCGATTGACTGATGAACTTCTTCCTCAGCAGGTCGGCGTGGCGTTCGAGGTCCGACTTGGCGAGCGCCAGGTCGCCCTCGGCCGAGGCGAGCTGCGCGCCGGCGGCTTGCGCGGCGAGGCGCGCGTCCTCGGGATCGAGGCGCGCGAGCACCTGTCCGC
>JALYSB010000280.1 GCA_030855025.1 Pseudomonadota bacterium | reverse complement strand
CGGCGTGACCAGGCTTTCGTACACGAAGCGGAACCTCTTCGTGTCGAATTCCGCGTTCACGCTCGGATGCGCGGCGTACACCGCCTCGTCGAAGTCGATGTAGTGCGCCTCTCCGCTCGCGAAATCGTTGATCCGCAGCCTGAGCAGGCCCTTGTCGCGCTCGACCAGCACCCAGAAGTCCTTGAAGAGGTCCACCTCCTCGAGCATCACCAGCGGCCGGTGCGCGACCACCTGGCGCCAGCGCTTCGCCGAGGGATCGTCGACCGGCGCGCGCACCAGCCGGAAGTTGGCGCCCTTGTCGTTGGTGCGGATGAAAAACTCGTTCTCGCGATGGTCGACGTAATACTCGAGTCCCTTGCGCCGCTTCTCGACCACGCGGAACTCGCCCCTCGGATCATTCGAGCGCAGGACGCGCACTTCCGAGGTGTCCTTGCTCACGCTGGAGAGCACCACGAACGATTCGCTCCGCGTTTCGGCCACGCCGATGTCGAACTGCTCGTCGCGCTCCTCGTAGATCACTTCCGAAGCGCCTTCGAGCACGCGCCGGTGGAGGCGGTAGCTGCGCTTGGTGGTCTCGTCTTCCTCGACGTGGAAGAGGGTCGAATTGTCGGCGGCCCACGCGAGCGAAGTTACGCGCTCGACGGTGTCGCGAAGCAGGCGGCCCGAGGCGAGGTCCTTCACCTGCAACGTGTACTGGCGAAAGCCGGTGAAATCCACGGTGTACGCGAGCTTGGTGCCGTCCGGGCTCACGTCCATCGCGCCGAGCTGGGTGAACTTGCGACCCTTTGCGAGCTCGTTTACGTCGAGCAACAATTCCTCGGGCGCCTCCATCGACGCCTTTCGCCGTGCGTAGATCGGATACTGGAGGCCCTCAACTTC
Source organism: Pseudomonadota bacterium (assembly GCA_030855025.1). Lineage (GTDB taxonomy): Bacteria > Pseudomonadota > Gammaproteobacteria > Burkholderiales > Usitatibacteraceae > Usitatibacter. The sequence goes on along the minus strand of JALYSB010000280.1, from coordinate 1,527 downwards.
GCGCTGGTAATACCAGTAGCCGTTCTTGAAGTAAGGAACGCTCTCGTCGGTTTCCTTGATGCGCGCGAGCATCTCCTTGTAGAGCTTCTCGCGGAATGCCTCGAGCGGCTTCATGACCGCTTCCGCGTAGCGATTCTCCGCGTTGAGGTAGTCGATGACCTCGGGACTGGCCTTCTCGCGAAGCCAGAAATAGTCGTCGACTCGCCGGTCGCCGAATTTCGTCAGGACCTTGGGCTTTTTCGCCGCGACCGGAGCCTCGAGCGGCTCGGCCGCCTGCGCGGTGAGGGATGGGGTGGCGGGCAGCATGGCGAGGACCAAGGCTAGGACGATGGGCATCGAGGAGGAACTGCAGGGGGAAAGCGCCGAATTATAGGGCAGACGTCAACGCGCCCCCCGGAGTTCCGTTATGGAGGCGTGCACCCGCACATAGCCGAAGGAGAACCAAGAAATGAACGCAAAACGCATCCTCGCCCTGTTTGCGGCTGTGGCCCTGCCCGTGTCCGCCCAGACGGCGACCCCTCGCGTGGACCAGCGCCAGGCCAACCAGGAAGCGCGCATCCAGAAGGGCGTCCAGTCCGGGGCGTTGACCGGCAAGGAAGCCGCGAAGCTCGACAAGGGCCAGGCGAAGGTCCAGGCCAAGGAAGACAAGGCCAAGGCCGACGGGAAAGTCACCGCGCGCGAGCGCGCCAGGCTCGCCAAGGCGCAGGACAAGCAGAGCCGCAAGATCGCGAAAGAGAAGCACGACAAGCAGCGGGCGACCAACTGATTCGCCGCATTTGCTAAGCTCTGGGGAACTCCTTCGCGGAGCTCCCCATGTTCGCCCTCCAATCCGCGCCTGCCGGCACGAAATCCGAGTGCTATTCCGAGCTGCTCGAGCAGGCGCGCGCGCTGCTGGCAGGCGAGCGTGACCGCACCGCCAACGCGGCCAACCTTGCTTCGCTGATCTTCCACTCGCTCCCGGAGCTCAACTGGGCGGGGTTCTACTTCATGAAGGCCGGCGAGCTCGTGCTGGGTCCTTTCCAGGGCAAGCCCGCGTGCGTTCGCATCGCGGTCGGGCGTGGCGTTTGCGGCACCGCGGCGCGCGAGCGCAAGACGATCGTGGTGCCGGACGTACAAGCATTCCCGGGGCATATCGCGTGCGATTCGGCGTCGAATAGCGAGATCGTCGTTCCGATATTGGATTCCCGCCTACGCGGGAATGACAACCTACGCCGGGACGACACCTTGATCGGCGTGCTCGACCTCGACAGCCCGCTGAAGAACCGCTTCGACGCCGATGACGCGCGCGGCCTCGAAGCGCTCGTAGCGCTTTTCATCGAATCCACCGACCTGGGAGCCTGATTGATGAGCTATATCGACGAATCCCTCATCGAGGGCGAAACGATCATTCACCGGGCGCGTGTCTCCTGGTGGTCGCAGTTCGGGCTGCTGGTGCTCGGCGTCGTGCTGCTCGTCGTCGTGGTCGGGCTCTTCTTCATCATCGCGGCGTGGATCGCGGTGCGCTCCACCGAGATCGCCATCACCAAT
>JALYSB010000279.1 GCA_030855025.1 Pseudomonadota bacterium | reverse complement strand
ACCAAGGAGCTCGCGCGCCAGGCGGGCGCGAAGCGCATCGCGCCGTGCAAGCCCGAGGTCGCCACGCGCCACTCGGGCTACCTTATCGGCGGGACGTCTCCCTTCGGCACGCGCAAGGGCATGCCGATCTACCTCGAGCGCTCGGTGCTGGATCTCGGGCGCATCTACATCAATGGCGGGCGGCGCGGGTACCTGCTCGGGATGGCGCCGGCGGAGCTCACGCGCGTGCTTTCGCCCGTGCTTGTTGACGTGGCGCTGGAGGAGTAGCCTTCCCCGGAATTCCCAGGGAGGGAAACCATGAGCACCACCGAGATGCAGGGCACGCCGCCGACGCAGCCCGTCGACCCGGAACTCAACCTTGTGCTGCCCGGCCGGGGACTGCCGGCGGGATCCGCCTGGGGCTGGATCGTGGAAGGCTGGCGGCTCTTCGTCCGCGCGCCCCTCATGTGGATCGTCTCGATCGTGGTGATTTTCGTGATCGCGATCGTGGTCAACTTCGTGCCCCTCATCGGGACGCTTGCATTCCAGCTCTTCCAGGGAGTGTTTGGCGCGGGCTTTGTCGTCGCCTGCCGGTCGCTCGAGAAAGGCGGCGAGTTCGAGCTCGAGCATCTCTTCGCCGGGTTCACCAAGCGACTGGGCCCCCTGCTCGTGGTGGGCGCGCTCTTCCTGCTCGGGTGGATCGTGATCGCGCTGGTCTTCATGGCGTTCGTGGGCCTGTCGATCCTCTCGGCCTTCATGACCGGCGACCCGACCACCCAGATGGCCGCCCTCGCCGCGTCCGCGGGCTCGATGATTTTCGGCGTGCTGCTGATGCTCGCGCTCATGGTCCCGCTGATGGCGGCCTACTGGTTCGCGCCGGCGCTGGTGATCATGCACGACATAACCCCGGTCGCGGCGATGAAGGAGAGCTTCTTCGCCTGCTTCCGCAACTTCATTCCATTCCTGCTCTACGGGCTCGTGATGACGGTCGCCGCGTTCCTCGCGGTGTTGCCGTTCGGCCTGGGTCTGCTGGTCTGGGTGCCTGTCGCGATTGCCTCGACCTACGTCGCCTACCGCCAGATCTTCACCGAAGGCTAGACCAGGCGCGCGACGAGCGTGAGCAGCAGCGAGAGCAGGATCGTCGAGGTGATCGGCAGGTGCAGGGGTTTGCCGCGCCAGCGCACGGTGATGTCTCCCGGAAGGCGGCCCAGGCCGTAGCGTGCCAGCCAGGGCGTCAGCAGCATGATCACGATAACGCCGACGGCAATCACCAGCAGCCACTTCAGCATCGGTTCAAGCGGCCTCGCCGCGGCGCCTCTCGAGGACCACGCCCACCTTGCGGACGTTGCGGATGTGGCCGAGCTTCGCCACCGAAAGGCGCACCCAGGGCGCCTTGAAGTCGCCGGTCACGATGGCGCAGACGTGCTCGGCGAGGGCTTCGAGGAGCTTGAAGCGCCGCTCGGCAAGCTCGGCCACGATGCGCTCGACCACCTCGCCGTAGTGGACCGTGTCATGGATATTGTCGCTGTGCCCGGCGCTGCTTCCCGGAATTCCGATCTCGATGTCCATCTCGAGCGTCTGGGCGCGCTGCTTCTCCCACTCGTAGATCCCCACCCAGGCGTCGACGCGGAATTCGCGGATGAAGATCGTGTCCATCGGCCCGTATTGTAAAGTATGGCAATGATGGCGTTTCTCTGCGCCCTTGGGGGCTACCTGGCCGGTTCGATCCCGTTTGCGCTCATCGTGAGCCGCGTGATGGGCCTGCCCGATCCCCGCACATACGGCTCGGGCAACATCGGCGCGACCAACGTGCTGCGCTCGGGCAATCGCGTTGCCGCGCTGCTCACGCTCCTCGGCGACGTGGCCAAGGGCTGGGCCGCGGTCCTCATCGCACGCACCCTCGGCCTTCCCGACGAGCTGATTGCGCTCGTGGGCTTCGCGGCGTTCCTCGGGCACGTCTTTCCGGTGTGGCTGCGCTTCCATGGCGGCAAGGGCGTTGCGACCGCCGCCGGCGTGCTGATCGCGTTCGACTGGCGCCTGGGCCTGGCAGTGGCGATCGCATGGTTCACCGTGGTCGTGGTGTCGCGCTACTCGTCGCTCAGCGCGATCGCAGCCGCGGTCTTCGCGCCGCTGGCAGCGTGGCATCTCCTGGGCGCGGGCCCGCTCTTCGCCGCGACCGTCGCGATGTGCGTAGTGCTCGTCGCGCGCCATCACGTAAACATCGCGAAGCTGATGCGCGGCGAGGAAAGCCGCATCGGGGAGAAGAAGAAGCCCGAGAGCGCGGGAGAGGCGGCATGAGCGTCGAGGACGAGCTCGACTTCACCAAGATGCCCGCGACGCCGCTGGCGCCTCCGGCTCCGGAGAAGATTGCGAACGCGAAGAAGGAGGCGGCCACCGGCGGCCCCGAGCTCGCCAAGACGGGTTTCTACGTCGCGATGGCGCGCCACGCGGCCTCCGGC
>JALYSB010000152.1 GCA_030855025.1 Pseudomonadota bacterium | reverse complement strand
GGCGCCTCGAGCTCCTCCGCCCGCACCTTGCGCGGCGTGGGCGGCATGGTCGCGTCGATGCCCGCCGACGCCGGCATTGCACCCAGTGTGGGCTCGCGCCGTTCGGCGGGCGGCGCGTCGAAGAGCGCGTCCGCCGGGCGCTCGCCGAAGGCGCTCTCGGCCTTCCGGCGCGCCGCGCGCTCCTGCCAGATGTTGTAGCCGAGGACCGCGGCCACGAACACCCCGCCGCCAGCCAGAAGGTATATCTGCAGCTCACTCATCGCGAGTTAGTCTGACAAAAGGCTTTGAATCCGCCGATGAACGCCGATGAACGCCGATGAACAAGGATAAGAACATCCCGAACATCTCGTGCCAATGGATCCATGGCCGCGAATACGTCCATGGGTTTATCTGTGCTGATCGGCGTTCATCGGCGTTCATCGGCGGATTCAAAGCCTTGCAGCCCCCTTATGCGGCCTGCTTGCGGGCCAGCTCCATCGCGGCCTCGATATCGACCTCGACGATACGCGAGACGCCCGGCTCGGGCATGGTCACGCCCACCAGCTGGCTCGCGAGCTCCATGGTGATCTTGTTGTGGGTGATGAAAAGGAACTGCGTCTGCGCCGACATTTGGCGCACCAGCTCGCAGAAGCGCTCGGTGTTGGGATCGTCCAGCGGTGCGTCGACCTCGTCGAGCAGGCAGAACGGCGCCGGATTGAGCTTGAAGAGCGCGAACACCAGCGCGATTGCGGTCAGGGCCTTCTCGCCGCCGGACAGCAGCTGGATCGACTGGTTCTTCTTGCCGGGAGGTTGTGCGAGCACCTGCAGGCCCGCGTCGAGGATCTCCTCGCCGGTGAGCTTGAGGCTCGCCTGGCCCCCGCCGAAGAGCGCCGGGAACATCTCCTGGAAGTTCGCGTTGACGCTCTCGAACGTGTCCTGGAGGAGCTCGCGCGTCTCGCGGTCGATGCGCTTGATCGCCGCTTCGAGCGTCGCCACCGCCTGGTTGAGGTCCTCGGCCTGCGCGTCGAGGAAGTCCTTGCGCTCCTTCGCGGTGGCGAGCTCGGCGAGCGCGGCGAGGTTCACCGGCCCCAGCGCCGCGATCTCCTCGGTGAGCCGGGTGATCTCGGCCTGCATGCCGGAGGAGCGCACGCGCTTCTCGAGCTTCTCGGCCATCTCCTCGCGCGTGACGCCCGCCTCCTGGAGCTGCTGCGCGTGCTGCTCCGCGTGGGTCGCCGCCTCCTGCTCCTTCACGCGCAGCTCGGTGATCCGCTCGCGCAGCGGATTCAGGTTCTGCTCCACCGCGAGGCGCCCTTCGTCGAGGGCGCGCAGCTCGTCGGTGATGTGCTCGAGCCCCGCGCGCGCATCTCCGAGCACGCGTTCGCGCTCGCTCTTGACCTGGAGGGCGGCCTGCAGCTTCTCGCGCACCTGCCCCTCCTCGAGGCCGCCCAGCTCGGCGGTGACGCTCTCTCGATTGGAGGCGAGCGCCTGCAGCCGTTCGGCGAGCGACACCGCCAGGTGACCCTGGGCTTCCACCCGGTCGTGGGCGCTGCGCTCGCTGAAGCGCGCTTCGGTCACGGCGCGCTCGGTGGCGGAGATCGCCTCGCGCGCGAGGTCGAGCGCGCGTTGCGCCTCCGAGCTCGCGTGCTCCAACGCCTCGAGGCGTTGCACCACCCCGTCGATCTTCTGCGACCCGGCCTGCAGCCCGTGCTGCGCCTCCTGCATCTCGATGCGCTCGCGACCTTCCTCCTCGTCGAGCGCGGCGAGTTCCGCGCGTATCGCCTCGCGGCGCTGTTCGGCCTGCTGCGAGCTCTGCGAGAGCTTGAGGTACTCGACCTCGAGCGAGTGGCTTTCCTGGCGCGCGCGCGTGGCCTCGTCCCGCACCCGGCGCGCCTCGTCCTGGCCTGCCTTCAGTCCCTCTTCGAGGCCGTGCAGCGCGGCCTCCATCGCGCTGCGCGCCCGCGTGCGATCGGGAATGCGCCCCTGCAGCTCCTCGATCTCGCGCTGGCGCTGCAGCACGCCATGCAGCTCGGATTGCGGGCCGTGGAAGACCACGCCCTGGCGGCTGAAGAGGTGGCCGGCCTTCGAAACCAGCAGGCCGCCGGGCGGCAGCACCCGCGCGAGCGCCATGCCGTCCTCGCCCTCGGGCAGGATGAAGACGCTGGCGAGCGCATCCTTCAAGTAGGCCATCACGCCCGGACGCGCGCTCGAGATCACGGCCGCGAGCGGCCTCAGGTGCGAGGGCGCGCTGTTGGCGTCGGGTGCGCCGCGCTCGACGAACACCGCGAAGTTTCCGGGAGGCGCATCGCGCAGGAACGCGGCGAGCGCCGAATCGTCGCCCAGCTTGGCGGCGTTCAGCCGCACGCCGAGCGCGGCCTCGACCGCGTCGTCCCACCCGGCGTCGACGTGGATCGCCTGCCAGAGGCGCTCGGCGCGATCGAGCGCGTGGGCCTCGACCCAATCCTTGAGCTTCGCATCGGTGTCGAGGCGCGCCTGTTGCCCCTGGAGCGCCTTGAGCGAGGCCTCGAGGCCCGCAGCCTCGCGCATCGCTTCCTGCAGCGATCCGAGGGCGGCGCCGCGCTGCCCTTCCAGCGTGGGCAGCCGGGCCTCGGCCTCGCCGAGGGCGCTCTCGAGCCGCGCCACCCGCTGCGTGACCGTGGCGCGCTGCGACACCAGCGCCGCGAGCTTGTCCGGCTCCGGGAATACCAGCGCCATGTTCTCCTGCTTCAGGCGATTCTTGCGCGCCTCCAGCTGCGACAGCAGCTTGAGCGAATGCGACTCGCGCGCCTGGTGCAGGCCCTGCTCCTGCTCGGCCGCGTTCATCTCGGCCCCGGCCGCGCGCACCGCGGCGGCGGCGCTCTGCGCCGCGCTGTCCGCGGCCGGAAGTTTTTCTCGCGTGCCCGTGAGCTCCGCTTCACGCGCGGCAATGGCCGCACGTGCCTCGGCGATCGCGGCTTCGCCGCGGCTGCGCTCGGCACCGGCGTCGGCGATGCGCCGCTCCACTTCGGCGGCCTCGCGCGACAACGCCTCGAGCTGCGCGCCCATCCGCCGGCGATTCTCCGCGAGGAACGTGATCTCCTGCTCGAGCGTCTGGACGTCGGAGTTCGCCGCGTACAGCGCCCCCTGCAGCTCCTGCAGCTGGTCGGTCTCCTGGTAATGGCGGCTGCGCAGCTCCTCGAGCGCGCGCTCGGATTCGCGCAGTTTCGCGGTCTCGGCCTCGAGGGCGACCTGGACTTTCTGGACCTCGTTGGTGTGGCGGTTCCTCGCCTGCTCGGCCTCGCGCAAGCGGGTGAACGCCAGCAGGTTATGGTTGAGCGCGAGCTGGGCCTGCAGGTCCTGGTAGCGCGCCGCGACCTCGGCCTGCTGCGCGAGGTGCTCGAGCTGCGTGCCCAGCTCGGACTGGATGTCGCCCACGCGAGACAGGTTCTCGCGGGTGTCCTCGAGCCTCAACTCGGTCTCGCGGCGGCGCTCGCGGTACTTCGACACGCCCGCGGCCTCCTCGAGGAACACACGCAGCTCTTCGGGCTTGGAGGTGATGACGCGCGAGATCATGCCCTGCTCGATGATCGAGTAGGCGCGCGGGCCCAGGCCCGTGCCGAGGAATATGTCCTGCACGTCGCGGCGGCGCACGTGCTGGCCATTCAAGTAGTAGTTGGAATCGCCATCGCGCGACAGCACGCGCTTCACGCTGATCTCCGAATACGCCGCCCAGGCGCCGCCGATGCGCCCGAGCGAATTGTCGAATACCAGCTCGACCGAGGCGCGGCCCACGGGCTTCCTCTCGGACGAGCCGTTGAAGATCACATCGTGCATGTGCTCGCCGCGCAGCTGCCGCGCCGAGGACTCGCCGAGCACCCAGCGAACGGCGTCGATGACATTCGACTTGCCGCAGCCGTTGGGGCCGACGACGCCCACGAGCTGGCCGGGGACGGCGATGGTGGTCGGATCGACGAAGGATTTGAAGCCGGAAAGCTTGACGGAGGTCAGTCGCACGGGGGGCTCTTCTGCACATAGAAAACCAGGGACGGACCCGGAATTTCGGTTGGACTATGCGCGCCGAAAATCCGGGTCCGTCCCTGGTTTTCTTTTCAAATCATTGTTTTAAGGCTCCAACATTAATCGGAGCCTTCAGTAGAATGGTGATTTTACCCGGATCGCACCGACGTGCCCCGCAATAAAATGGCCCAGGCCACCTTGACGCTCGAGACCTTCCCGAACCCCCGGCCGCAGCGCGACTACGCGATCCACATGCAGATCCCGGAATTCACGTGCCTGTGCCCCAAGACCGGCCAGCCCGATTTCGCCACCCTCTTCCTCGACTACATCGCCGATCGAAAATGCGTCGAGCTGAAAAGCTTGAAGCTCTATGTCTGGTCGTTCCGCGACCAGGGCAAGTTCCATGAAGCGGTGACCAACGAGATCCTCGATCATTTGGTCGAGGCCACCAGCCCGCGCTTCATGCGTCTCACCGCGAAGTTCTTCGTGCGCGGCGGGATCTTCACCAACGTCGTCGCCGAGCACCGCAAGGCGGGCTGGAAACCGCCCGAGCGGGTCGTGCTCGGCGCCTTCGAGCACGATTCGAATACCCAATGAGGAGAACTGCCTTGAGAGCACTCGCTTGCGCGTTCCTGCTTGTCGCGGGAACGGCCCTCGCCCAGCCGCCGTCCGTCGAGACCCTGTTCGACCAGCCGCGCTTCGCGCGCATGACCCTCGCGCCCGATGGCAGCGCGATCGCGGCGCTCGCACCCGTTGCGGGGCGACAGAACCTGGTGCTGCTCGACGTCAAGACCAAGAAGCCCACGCCGATCACGGCTTTCACCACCCGCGACATCGTGGAGGTGAACTGGGTCAACAGCAAGCGCCTGGTGTTGCGCACCGGATCGCTCGGCAAGCGCGACTCCGACGCGCGCGGCGGCGCCCTCTACGCAATCGATCGCGACGGCGGGGAGAGCCGGATGCTTTCCGAAGGGGGCTCCGATGAGCAGTCGAGCGCGGGGGCGCGACTCGTGGGCAGGGCCCTGGTCCTGGTGCGCACGTTGCCGGGGGAGTCCGACGACATCATCGCGCAGGAACGTGTCTTCACCGCGGACGGCAGCACCACCGGCGACATCTTTCGCGTCAATACGCGCACCGGGAGGCGCACCTCGATTGGATTCGGCAAGCCCGACGCGGGTGAGGGCGAAAGCTGGGTGGTGGACGACAAAGGGGTCGCGCGTGCGCAGGCGGTCTTCTCGAAGGGCAGGGTACGCATCCACTATCGCGCCGGGCCCGACGCGACGTGGCAGAAGTTGGACGAGTTCTCCCAGACGAGCGCCGGCTGGTACCCGCTCGCCATGGCCGACGACGACAAGACGCTGCTGGTTTCTGATTCACGCTCGCGCGACAAGGCGGCGATCGTGCGCTACGACCCCGCGAACCGCTCCTTCGGCGAGGTGCTCGCCGAGCATCCGCAGGTCGACCTGCGCGAGCTCGCGACGCGGCAGGGGCGCGCCTTCGGCGTGCGCTTCGAAGCCGATCGCGGCGGTACCGCGTGGTTCGACGAAGGCCTCGCGCGTCTGCAGTCGAGCCTCGACCGCGCGCTGCCCAATGCGTCGAACTACATCTCCTGGTCGGACGATCGCTCGCTGGTGCTGGTGTTCTCGCACTCCGACGTGTCGCCAGGTTCGTACTATCTGATGGACACCAAAGCGGGAAAGATGGAGTGGCTGGTGGACCGCTCGCCGCAGATCAAGTCCCGCGACCTGCTGCCGATGCGCCCGGTGAGATACGCCGCGCGCGACGGCTTGCAGATTCCCGCGTACCTCACTTTGCCCAAGGGCGCCGACAAAAACCTGCCGCTCGTCGTCGTGGTCCACGGCGGACCGTGGGTCGACGGGGACGGGTGGGGGTTCAACCCGGAGGTGCAGTTCCTTGCCACGCGGGGCTATGCGGTGCTGCAACCGAACTTCCGCGGCACCACGCGCTACGGCTGGAAGCATTACTCGTCGAGCTTCGGGCAATGGGGCCTCGCGATGCAGGATGACGTGACCGATGGCGTCAAATGGGCGGTGGACCAAGGCATCGCCGACCCGAAGCGGGTGTGCATCTACGGGGCGAGCTATGGCGGCTACGCCACGATGATGGGCCTGGCCAAGACCCCCGAGCTCTACCGCTGCGGGATCAACTACGTGGGCGTCACCGACGTGAACCTGTTCCTCACCGCCACCTGGGCCGACTATGCGCAGTCCGACTTCATCAAGTACTCGGTGAAGGAGATGGTCGGCGACACGAGCAAGGACTCCGAGCGACTGAAGGCCACGTCTCCGGTCGAGCTCGCCGCTCGCATCAAGGCGCCGGTGCTGATGGCCTATGGCGCCGCCGACGACCGCGTGCCGATCGCGCACGGCCAGAGGATGCGTTCCGCGCTGGAGCGCAACGGCGCCACGCCCGTCTGGATGGTCGCCGACGGCGAGGGCCACGGCTTCCGCGAGATGAAGAACCAGAAGATGTTCTACGAGGCGATGGAAAAATTCCTCGCAGAGCACCTCGGCAAATAAAGAGAGGGGTCAAAAAAATCCCTTTCCTTTCCACGCGCTCGCGAGCGTGGCGGCCACGACCAGGGCGCCGCCGATCCAGTCCTGGGTACGCGGAGTCTCCCCGGCGAGCCAGGCTGCCGCGATCGCGGCGACCACCAGCTCGAACAGCAGGATCACGATGGCGCGGTTGGCGGGCAGCCTCGAGAGCCCGTACTGCAATGCGAGGCTCATCACCAGGAGCGCCAGGCCGACCACGCCGATCAGGGCCGCGTGATCGAACGCGAGCGCCCACGCGCGCTGCGCCCCCACGCTGCTGCCTGGAAGGTGGACGAGCGCCGCAACCACGACCCCGGCCCAGATCACGATCGACTTCGCGGCGTCGGTGAGGTTATCCAGGCGACGCACCAGCACGTTGCCGAGCGCGAACAGGAAGCCCGCGACGAGCCCCAGCCATTCGGCCCGCGCCGAGGGCCACGGAAAACCCAGCTCGGGACGCCACAGCATCGCCATCGCGCCCGTGAAGGCGAGCGCCATGACCGCGAATCCGCTGCGATCGAGACGCTCGCCGAGCACCAGGCGCGCGATCGGCACGGTCCACAGCGGCGCGAGGTAGAAAAGCAGCAGCACCCGCACGATCTCGCCCTCGAGCACCGCCAGCACGTAGGCCAGGTTGCTGCAGCCGATCGCAAGCCCCATCAGCAATGCCAGCGGCGGGATGCGCCCGAGGATCGCGGCGTGCCGCGGGAACGCGATCACCCCCGCGACGAGGGCGAACCCGTATGTCAGGAGCGTCGACCAGATGCCGTCGATGCCCGCTTCGGCGAGAAGTCGATAGGGATACCAGACGACGCCCCAGAGCGAGGCACCGGCGAGCAGGCCCAGCGTGGGGAGGGAAACCGGGGCTTTCAAGGGTCGAACCGTATAATCGGGCGCAAATCTTAACCCGACCCATGGACCCACCCGCCGTCCTGCACGTGATGTCGCCGCTCGGCGGCGGCGTGGACCGCCATGTGCGCGACATCGTGTCGCAGGTCGGCCGCCGCCATGTGCTCTGGCACGTGGGCGAGCGTGCCGAGGTCGTGGAGGTCGAGGGCACGCCGCGCTTCCATCCCATCGATCCCGCACGCATCGCCGCAGCGCCGGAAAGCCTCGCGGGGTGGCTGCGCTCGCTGGGCATCGGCCTCGTTCACCTTCATACGGTGGTGCGCGCGCCGCGAGAGCGCGCCGCGTGGGCCGCGCAGCGCCTCGGCCTGCCGTTGCTGGTCACGCTGCACGACGTGCTCTTCCAGCGGCCCGACGCCTTCGAGTTTCACGCGCCCCCGCCCGATGGCCCGTGGGTCGCGGAAGTGGCACCGGTCCTGCGCTCGGCGAAGGCGGTGCTGGCTCCTTCCGGTTACCTCGCGACGCTCGCCGGGCAGACGTTTCCCGGGCTCAAAGTTGAGGTCGTGCCCAACGGGTTTGCAGCGAATGGTGCCGAGCCCGTCATCTCGGTGCGCGCACGCGACGAGTTCCTTGCGCACCGCCCCGCGCGCGTGGTCGCGGTGCTGGGCGCGATCGGAACGCACAAGGGGGCCGACATGCTGCGCGAACTGCCCGCC
>JALYSB010000151.1:675-8144 GCA_030855025.1 Pseudomonadota bacterium | reverse complement strand
ATTCCCGGCGCTGGTCGCCTCGGGCATCGGGAAGACGGTCCTTTTCATCTTCGTCTCGCCCTTCATGGGGTTCGTCCTGGGGGGATTGCTGCTGGTAGCGGTCTCGTGGATCTTCCGCCGGGCGAGTCCGTCGCGCATCGACCGCTGGTTCCGGCGCCTGCAGCTGGTCTCGGCGGGCGCCTACAGCCTCGGTCACGGCGGCAACGACGCGCAGAAGACCATCGGCATCATCTGGATGCTGCTGATCGCCGCCAACGTGGCGGGCGCGAAGGAGTCGATGCCGCCGCTCTGGGTGATCATCAGCTGCTACGTCGCGATCGCGCTCGGCACTTTCTTCGGCGGCTGGAGGATCGTGAAGACCATGGGCCAGAAGATCACGAAGTTGAAGCCGGTCCACGGCTTCTGCGCAGAAACGGGCGGGGCGATCACACTCTTCGTCGCCACCGGCCTCGGCATCCCCGTGTCCACGACCCATACCATCACCGGAGCGATCGTGGGGGTGGGATCGACGCGCAAGGTTTCCGCGGTTCGCTGGGGCGTCGCCGGCAATATCGTCTGGGCGTGGGTCTTCACCATCCCGGCCTCCGCGTTCATCGCCGCGGTGAGCTGGTGGCTCGCTACACACATTCTCTAGCTTCAGATGTGCGCCGCTCGGCCCAGGGGCGCTCAGGCCCGGTAGGTCACCACCAGGTCGCCCACGCCGTCGACGTGCCCTTCGAGCTTGTCGCCTGCCTTGATCGGGCCCACGCCGGCGGGTGTGCCGGAGAAGATCAAGTCGCCGGGCTGCAGCGTGATCAAGCTCGAGAGATAGTTGATCTGCTCGGGCACGGTCCAGATCTGCATCGCGAGATCGCCTTGCTGCTTCATCTGGCCGTTCACCTTGAGCCAGATCGCGCCTTTGGCCGGATGGCCTGTCGCTGACACGGGCTTCAGCGCGGTGATCGGCGCCGACTCATCGAAGCTCTTGCCCATCTCCCACGGGCGCCCCATCTTCTTCGCCTCGCCCTGGACGTCGCGGCGCGTCATGTCGAGCCCGACTCCATAGCCCCAGACGTGGTCGAGCGTCTGGTCGACGGGGATGTTCTTTCCGCCCTTGGCGATCGCCACCACCATCTCGATCTCGTGGTGCACGTCCTTCGTGCCCACCGGATAGGCGATGGTGGAATTGTTCTGCACGATCGAGTTGGCCGCCTTCATGAAGAAGAACGGCGGCTCGCGGTCGGGATCGTGCCCCATCTCGCGCGCGTGATCGGCGTAGTTGCGCCCGACGCAGTAGATGCGCCCCACGGGGAAGCGCGCGTCGCTGCCCTCGACAGGCAGGGACGGCACCGGGCCGATGTCGATCACGTACTTGGCGTTGCGCAGGTCGTCTTTTCCCATGTTCTTTCCTTGTCAGTCGAGCTTGATGCCGATGGCCTTTGTGATCTTCACGTACTTGTCGACCTGGCCGCGCAGCATTTCGCGGAATTCCTCGGGCGACTTGCTCGCCACCGGCTCGGCGCCGTTGGTGTCCATCGCGGCCTTGAACTCCGGCGTGGCGACGATCGCGACGATCTCGCGGTGCAGCCGGTCGACCACGGGCTTGGGCATGTTGGCCGGGCCCATGATACCGAGCCAAAGCGCGGCCTCGAACCCCGGATAGCCCTGCTCGGCCACGGTGGGGACGTCGGGCAGCGCGGGCGAGCGAGTCGCCGTGCCGACCGCGATCGGCCGCACCTTCCCGGCTTTCGTGTTCTGCAAGAGAGCGGGCATCGAGCCGAACACGGTCTGCACTTCGCCCGCGAGGATCGCGATGTCCGCAGGGGCGTTCCCCTTGTAGGGCACGTGCAGGATGTCGAGCTTGGCCGCGTCCTTCAGCATCTCCATCGCAAGATGGGTTGCGGTGCCGTTGCCCGCGGAGGCGTAGTTCATCTTCCCGGCCTGCGACTTGGCGTGGGAGACGAATTCGGGAAGGGTCTTGGCCGGAACCGACGGGTTCACCACCAGCAGGTAGGGCGTGATCGCGACCAGCGAGATCGGGGTGAAGTCGCTCACCGGGTTGTACGGCAGCTTCGAGTAGGCACCGGCCGCGATCGCGTGGGTGCTCGTCGTGCCGAGGGTGAGCGTGTAGCCATCGGGCGCGGCCTTGGCGGTCGCGTCGGCGCCGATCGTGCCGCCGGCGCCCGCCTTGTTCTCGATGACCACCGGCTGGCCGAGGCGCTCGCCGAGCTTCTGCGCGACGATTCGCCCGATGATGTCGGTGGATCCGCCTGGGGCGAACCCGATGACGAGCTTCAGCGGCTTGTTGGGGAAGTCGGACTGGGCGTTGGCAAGGGCGGGCGACAGGGCCATCGACAGGGCCGCAAGCGGTGCCATCAGGTGTACGAATCGGGACATTTCATTCCCTCCGGTCTATTCGTTATGAATCACAACCCACGAGTTTACGCCGGGCGGCGAGCCATTCGCGGGGCGCGATGCAACACACTATTGCTTTCAAGTGCCGTAGCGCACGGGCGAAGCGAACTGGCGGTAAGCGGCCAGCGCGCTGTAGCACGCCAGCATCGCCGTCTTCGGGTTGTCCGGAGAAGGAACGCTCTCGAAGCGCAGGTCCACCGTGCCGGTTGGCCCGTGGATGCGGATGTAGTGGGTGTTGAAGCGCAGCGCCGGGTCGGCGACCACCTTGAGGCGCGTGCGGTCGAACCCCAGGCCGGCGAGCGACAGCACGGCCGCGATATTCACGTTCGCGGGGAAGTGCGGCACGCCCTCACGCGCCGTTCCTTCGAAGAGCGTGACCGGCTCGCGCAGCCCATCCAGGTCGATGCCGAGGCGTTCGACGAAGGGAATGTTCTTCCACGCCGCGGGCGGCTTGGTCACGGCGATGCTCACCTCGTCGGCGCCGGCTGCGCATGCCGCCTTGAGGGCGTCGAGGCCGCCGATTCCACCCGAAGGAACATAGAGGAGGGTGTGATACGCCGAGGCGGCATTCTCCAGGCGCTGCCGCAGGGCGTCGTCGACCAGGACCCCGCCGGACAGCACGATCAGCGCGATGCGATTGGCGAGTAATTTTTCCGCGTGCTCGCGCACCGCCTCGTGCGACGCGGCCTCTACCACCACGTCGGGGCGTGCGGCGACAAGGGAATCGGTACCGACGACGTAGGGCACCGCGAACTGCGCGGCAAGCGCGCGCCCCCGGGAGCGCTCCCCGCGCCCGGCTACGGCGACCACCTGAGCATCGGGAATGTCGCCGGCACGGATCTGCTCGAGGAAGAGCCTCGCGATGGTGCCGCCCCCCAGCAATCCGATGCGCATGGCATCCCTTTGTTTGTGGGCCAGGTGCGCCCGGTCTACTATTGCACCACACACTTCGAGGAGGTCCGCCGATGAATCGTATCGCCGCATTCCTTGCCGCCCTTGCGACGGCTTTGGCCGCCGCCGGAGTTGGCGCAGCCTACCCCGACCGGCCGGTCAAGCTGATCGTGCCGTGGGCCGCGGGCGGGGACACCGATGTCATCTATCGCGCGCTCCAACCTCACCTGCAGAAGCACCTCGGCGCGACCGTCGTGATCGCCAACGTGGGCGGCGCCTCCGGCACCAAGGGCGCAAAGGACGCCAAGGACGCGCCCGCGGACGGCTACACGCTGTTCGCGGTGCACGACTCGATCCACTCGACCTATTACACGGGTGTGGCCGACGTGAACTGGAACGACTTCGAGCCGGTGTGCCTGGTGTCGTCGACGCCGTCGATCGTCACCGCGAGTCCGAAGGCGACCTGGGCGGACATGAAGGCGCTGCTGGGCGATGCCAAGGCTCGGCCCGGGCAGATCAGCGTGGGCGCCACACTCGGCTCCACCAGCCACTTCTTCCCGGCGATGGTGGAGAAGGCGGCGGGGGTGAAGTTCAAGTATGTCTCCTACGAGGGCACCGCGCCGCGCATGAACGCACTCCTCGGCGGCCACATCGACATGGCGGAATCGAACCTCACGCAGAAGGGCAAGGTCGATGCGGGCCAGCTCAAGTTCCTGGCGATCGCCAGCGACCAACGCTCGCCCGAGCTGCCAAACCTCCCGACCCTCAAGGAGCTCGGCATCGACGTGACCTATGCCGTGAACCGCGGCTTGCTGGTGACCAAGGGCACCCCCGCGGACGTGATGGCCAAGCTGGTTGCCGCGTGCGCGGCCGCGGCGCGGGAGCAGGGCTTCGCCGATGCGATGAAGGCCCAGGGCACGCTGGTGAACCACCTGGCGCCCGCGCAGTACGTCGACTTCCTCAGGAAGAACGACGCCATCAACCGCGACCTTTCGAAGGATCTCGGCATGCTGAAGCGCTGAGGTGGGGCGCGACGCGGTCACGGGGCTCGTCGTCCTCGCGGCGAGCCTCGCGCTTTTCTGGGGCACGCTCGGCCTCGAGCGGCATCCGATGGTTCCGGTGGGCCCGGGCTTCTATCCCCGCATCGTGCTGGCGATCACCGCCGCGTTCGCCTTGGTGCTGGTCGTGGCCGACGTCGTGTCGAGGCGCAAGCCGGTGGCGCGCGCGGTACCGCCCGCGGTACCGCCCGCGAACTACGCGCTGGTGCTGGTGGCCTTTGGCATCTTCGCTGCGTACGTCGTAATGCTTCCCTGGCTCGGCTTTCGCGTGGGAAGCCTCGCCTTCCTCGCCGCGATGCAGGTGGCCCTCGAGCGGCCGTCGACTGCGCGCGGCTGGTTGCGCGTCGCCGCGGTCTCGATCGTCGCCACGGTGGTGACCTATCTCGTGTTCGAGAGCTACCTGCACGTGCTGCTGCCGCGCGGGCGCTGGACGGGTTTCTGATGTTCGAGCATCTCGCCACCGGCGTCGCGACCGTGGTGCAGTTCAAGTACCTCGTGCCGCTGGTGCTGGGCACGCTGGTCGGCGTGATCGGCGGCGCGCTGCCGGGCGTCACCATCACCATGACGATCATCGTGGCGCTGCCCTTCACGTTTGGCCTCGACCCACTGCAGGGCCTGTCGGCGATGGTCGGGATCTATGTGGGCGGATCCGCGGGCGGCCTGATCACCGCCACGCTCATCGGAATCCCCGGCACCCCGTCGTCGCTCGCCACCTTGTTCGACGGGTTCCCGATGGCGAAGAGGGGCGAGCCGGGGCGCGCGGTGTGGCTGGGCATCTGGGCGTCGTTCTTCGGCGGGCTGCTGGGCGGCGTGTTCCTGATCCTGGCCACCGGGCCGCTCGCGGCCTTCGCGCTCAAGTTCGGCCCCTGGGAGTACTTCGCGCTTTTCGTCCTCGCCCTGTCGATGGTGGCGGGCCTGGTGGAAGCCTCGCTGCTGAAAGGGCTGCTCGCCGGCATGTTGGGCCTGGTGGTGACCGTTCTCGGCAACGATCCGATGATGGGCGCGCCGCGCCTGACGCTCGGCATCGGCTTTCTCGAGGGCGGCATCGCCTTCCTGCCGGTGCTGATCGGCGTGTTCGCGTTCGCGCAGATCATGTCCGACGTCGAGAAGATGGGCCGCGCGCGGCGTGCCGGCGAGGCCGCGGTCGTGGCGACGCGTCTGGCGGTCTCGCACCTCAAGGTGATCGGCGAGATCCTGCGGCGCCCGTTCATCCTGCTCTGGACCTCGATCATCGGCGTGTGGATCGGCGTGCTGCCGGCGATCGGCGGCAGCGCGGCCAACATGATGGCCTACGACCAGGCGAAGAAATTCTCGCGGCACCCGGAGGAGTTCGGCCACGGAAGCGCGGAGGGGATCATCGCCTCGGAAGCGTCCAACAACGCCAACGTCGGCGGCTCGCTGGTCACCATCATGGCGTTCGGCATTCCAGGCGACGCCGTCACCGCGGTGATGCTCGGGGCGCTCACCATCCACGGGATCCAGTCGGGCCCGCTCTTCATCTCGCAGCAGACCACGCTCGCCTACGGCATCTTCGCCGCCTACCTGGTCGCGCACCCGATCATGGTGGTGATCACCGGGCTCGCCGCGCGCTGGGCGCTGCATGTCGTGCGCGTGCCGAAGGCCGCGCTCTATCCGGTCGTGCTCGTGCTCTGCGTGGTCGGCGCGTACGCGCTCAACAACACCATGGCCAACGTGTACGTCCTGCTCGTCTTCGGCGCGTTCGGCTATGCGATGGTGAAGAACGGCCTGCCGCTCGCGCCCTTCATCCTCGGCGTGATCCTCGGCGACCAGATCGAGATCAACCTGATCCGCGCCATCATGAGCGACTCGAACCCGATGCTCTTCCTGACTCGCCCGATCTCGGCCGCGCTGCTCGCGGCCGCGGTGGCCTCGGTGGCCTTCGCGCTGTGGCAGCACGGACGCGCCCGGAAACGGGCTCGGCGGGATGGGGAAGACGCGGCGGAGGCTGCGGATTTCTGAGGGGCTGCGCCGGCTGGACCACCCCGCGCGCGCGGAGGAGCAATACCCAACCCGTACAAATCTCCCATGGGGTCGCTCGAACGGCCCGTCGGGGGAGTGAACATGTTGAAAAGATTGGCGATTTTCCTGGTGTGCGCGGCCACGGCCGTGGCCGGGGCGAAAGACAAGGACCGTACGGCCACTACCGCGTGGACTTTTACTGAGCTGGGGACGCTCGGCGGCAACGTGAGCTGGGCCACGGGCATCAACAATGCCGGCGACGTCATCGGCTGGTCCGGCGTGCTGAAGGGCGATTACACCGACCAGGATCCTGAGTTCCACGCCTTCGTTTACGCCAACGGCACGATACGCGACCTGGGGCGCGCGGGCGACAGCAGCTCGGCGTGGTCGATCAACGATCGCGGGCAGGTCGCGGGTATCTCGTTCGCCGATGGCGTGTGGCTGCGCGCGGGCGCCAAACCGCTCGCGTACCTCGGCTTCCGCGGCACCCCGCATGACATCAATGGCCTTGGAATGATGGCGGGGACCTACGACGCCGGCGGCGAGTTCCGTGCCTTCACTTATCGCAACGGCATCCTCTCCGAGCTCGGCACGCTCGGCGGCAACTGGAGCCAGGCCGAGGCGATCAACGATCGCGGCACCGTGGTCGGCAGCTCGATGAATGCCGCGGGCCAGGTGCGCGGCTTCATCCATGCCAAAGGGCGAATGCGCGCGCTCGATACGTTCGGCGGGCCCAACAGCCAGGCGTACGACGTGAACGACCGCGGCGTGGTGGTCGGCAGCGCGGGCAACGCCACCAACGGCGTGCAGGCCTTCATCCACGACGGTGTGATGCGGCCGCTGTTTCCCGCCACGCACCCGCAGGAGATCAGCGAGGCGCTCGCGATCAACAACCGCTCGCAGGTGGTCGGGACGCTGCACGACGCGGGCTTCCTGTGGGAATCGGGCAGGCTCACGATGCTGCGCAGCCTCCTCACCGCGGAGCAGCAGGCGCGCTGGGGCGTACTCACGCCGACCGGCATCAACGACCGGGGCTGGATCGTGGGCGTCGCGTCGACCGACGGCGTGAACGGGATCCCCGGCGGCTACCGGCGCGCATTCCTCCTCAAGCCGCGCTAGGTTCCTCGAACTGAAGCGGCCGCCGCA
>JALYSB010000151.1:0-665 GCA_030855025.1 Pseudomonadota bacterium | reverse complement strand
CGCGAGGATGCGGCGGCCGATGGCTGCTCCTAGGCCGGGATTGCGGCCGCCGGCGACTTGGCAACCAGGTCGCGCAGCACGTAGGGCAGGATGCCGCCGTGCAGGTAGTAGTCGACCTCGATCGGCGTGTCGATGCGCAGCAGCACCGCCACCTCCTTGCGGGTGCCGTCCTTCCGATGGATCACCAGCGTCACGTCCATCTGCGGGCGGATGCCCTTCTCGACGCCCAGCACGTCGAACGTCTCATCGCCCGCGATGCACAGCGACTGCGCCGAGTCGGTCCCCTTGAACTGCAGCGGCAGCACGCCCATGCCGACGAGGTTGGAACGGTGGATGCGCTCGTAGGAGCGCACCACGACGGCCTTCACGCCGAGCAGTGCCGTGCCCTTGGCCGCCCAGTCGCGCGACGATCCCGACCCGTATTCCTCGCCCCCGAAGACCACCGTGGGCGTGGACTGCTGGATGTACTTCATCGCCGCGTCGTAGATGAACATCTGCTCGCCCGAAGGCTGGAAGAGCGTGACGCCCCCCTCGACTCGCGTTCCGTCGGGCCTTGCCGGCAGCATGAGGTTCTTGATGCGCACGTTGGCGAAGGTGCCGCGCATCATCACCTCATGGTTGCCCCGGCGCGCGCCGTAGCTGTTGAAATCGGCCTTCTGCACGCC
>JALYSB010000020.1 GCA_030855025.1 Pseudomonadota bacterium | reverse complement strand
ACCCGAATCCGCATCAGCATGAGAAGTATGGGTCGACTGTGTATGTTTGCCGTCGTGTTCGCCTCGGCCTCCTTGCCGGTCTGGGCCAACGAGGGTATCGATTTGTCGAACCGGGCGCGTTCCTCGGCAGCGGCTTCCGCGGTGGTGGCATTGGTCAAACAGTCCGAAGCGCCGTTCCGCAACCGCGATCCAATGCCCGAGCTGCTGATGCACGAGGAGCAGGAGCGCCGCGGACCCAGTGGGGCCTGCCAGCACAATGCCACGGCACTCTGCTATGACCTGGCCGACCGGCGCGTCGTCTACCGCCCCGCGAGGGCCTACATGCCGCAGTTCGAGGGGCTACGCGCGGAGAGCGTGTCGCTGCGGCACAACAAGGTCGTGCTCAAGTACAGCTTCCGCTGAGCGGAAACGGCAGGGGTCAGTTCGAAGCGAGCTTCGCGTCGAGCGTGCGGCCGCGTTCTTCGCGAGCGGTGCGCAAGCACTCCACGCGCGCTTCCCCGGCCTGCGAGCTGCAGCGGGCCTTGGCGAGATCGAAGCGGGCTTTGACACGAGCCTGGCGAGAGTCCTCGGCCGCGGCGACGGTGCCGTGGTACCGCGCGGACAAGTCGGCCAGCTTCACCCGCTCGCCGGCACGCACCTCGGCCTTGCAGATGTCGCGGGCGCTGCCCGACTCGGTGCGGCAGCGGGCGAACACCACGCGCGTTTCCCCCTCAATCGCCTTGCGGGCCTGGGAGTAATCCGCCCGGGACATCAGGGTCCGGGGCGTATCCACAGCCGCGCCGATACCGAGGGCGGCGACACTGAGCGAGAGCGCCAGGAAGGTCGTGACGTAGAAGGTGTTGCGATTCATCGAGCGTCCCCGCTTCATCGGTTGTGCGATTCGCCGGCTGGAGATACGTGCCGGATCAGTCACGATGATGGAGCGCGACCCCGTCCCGATATGTCGGCGGGTGCGGAAAACGCGGAGGGCGCTGTCCGACATGCCCGCCCGAAACACGCCGGGGCCCGGTCGCAAGACCGGACCCCGGACGATTGTTGCGGTCATTCGAGTGCCTGTTGTCCGAATGCCTACTTGCCGCCGGACTTGTTCTGGTCGGCTTTCACGGTGCCCGAGGTGCCGGCGCCCGCGTTGGCGGCATTCGACGGCGTGCCGGCCGCGCCGGACGTATTCGCCGGCATCCTGCTGGTGCTGGCGCCGGACGGGTTGGTGGTGGGCGACGTCGCGGTGGGGCTCGTGCGCGGGGCCGGGGCGGACTTGGTCATGGAATCGTTGGAAGCCATGTTCTTGCGATTCGCCTTGGCGGCAGCAAGGGCCTTCTTCTCATCGGCCTTCGCCTGCTTCTTGCACGCGCTCTGGTCCGCGCCCTTCAGGTCTTCGCACTTCTCCTTGGCGACTTCGTACGCCGCCTCGGCCTTGATCTTCTCCACGTCGTAACGCGAATCCGGCGTGCCCTTGCGCTTGGCGTCGAGCTCCTTCTTGGCGATTTTCTCGGTCGCCTTGGCCTCGGCCTGGCAAATGTCGCGCGCATTGCCGCTCATCGGCTTGCACTTTTCCTTGGCGGCCTTGGCGTCGGCCTCGATGCGCTCGTGCTCGCTGCGATACTCCGTGCTCATCGCGGCCTTGGCGTTCTTGATGGGGTGCGTCACCGGGCTGCCGGCGGGCATGTTGCTGGACTGCGCCGGTACTAGCGTCGCCGCGCCGAGCAGGAAGGCCCCGGACAGGGCGGCGTAAAGAGTGGTCATTTTCATATTTGGCTCCTTCGCGATTCCAGTCACTGGACCCACTTATCGGTGTGCAACTGTTTACCAGTTGCCTACGATGCGGTCCCAATTCATGGCGTCAGCTTGAGTTGAGATTTGGGGGGAATTTTTGCGCCAACTAATGCTGCGGACAAACTGTCCACCGCACGCACATCATGGGTCCGCTTATGAACTGCATCTGTCGGCAAACGCGAAACGGGCATGTGGTTTGCGCTGATAGCCGTGTGGGAGGGCTCCTACAGAACGCCTGGCGCCTTTGCGCATCCAATCCTTTCAACCAGGAGAACTTGCCCATGACCGCAAAAACCGCCGGGCCCTTCCACCTTCCGAAGCTCCCGTGGAGCCAGGATGCCCTTGATCCGGTGATCTCGGCGCACACCATCGGTTTGCACTACGGAAAGCACCACAAGACCTACGTCGACAAGCTGAACGAGCTGGTGGCGGGCACCCGCATGGCCGACCTGCCGCTCGAGGAGGTCATCGCCCAGGCCGCCGGCAACCTCGAAGACCAGAAGATCTTCAACAATGCCGCCCAGCATTGGAACCACTCGTTTTTCTGGAATTGCCTCGCCCCCAAGGGTGGCGGGAGTCCTTCCGGCAGCCTGGCGAAGCGCATCGATTCGGACCTCGGGGGCCTGCAAAGCTTCAAGAAGGCGTTCGAGAAATCCGCCGTGGAATGCTTCGGCAGCGGTTGGGCGTGGCTCATCGAGCGCGACGGCAAGCTCGAGATCGTCTCGACCTCCAACGCGGGCACGCCGATCACCATGGGTGCGACCCCGCTCCTGACGATCGACGTCTGGGAGCACGCCTACTACGTCGACTACGAGAACCGCCGGCCTGAGTACGTGAAGGCGGTCATCGGCCGGCTGCTCAATTGGGACTTCGCGCAACAGCAGCTCGAGCTGCGCCAGAGCGGTCGACGCAAAGCCGCCTAGGATTGTGGCGCCGAAACCGGCAAAATAAGCCGGTTCATGAGCACCCCCGTCCAGCAGAGCCGCCGTACCGTCGCCGCATGGCTGCTGGCCTGCTGCGCCCTCGTCCTCGTGATGGTGATCGTGGGCGGCATCACCCGGCTCACCCATTCGGGCCTCTCGATTGTCGAGTGGCAGCCGATCATGGGCGCGATTCCGCCGCTCAACGATGCCCAATGGGGCGAGGCGTTCGCGAAGTACCAGGCGACGCCCGAGTTCAAGCAGCGCAATCCCGGCATGACCGTGGCGGGCTTCAAGGCAATCTTCTGGTGGGAGTACGTCCACCGCCTCCTGGGGCGCGTGATCGGGCTCGTCTTCCTGATCCCCTTCCTTTATTTCCTCGCCAAGCGCCGGCTCGATCCGGACGTGGCGTGGAAGCTGGGCGGGATTTTCCTGCTGGGAGCGGCGCAGGGCGCGCTCGGCTGGTTCATGGTCCAGAGCGGCCTCGTCGACCAGCCGCGCGTGAGCTCGGTGAGGCTCGCCGCGCACCTCGGCCTGGCGGTCCTGATCTACGCCGCCATGCTCTGGGTCGCCCTCGACCTCCTGTATCGCACCCGCAGCCCGTCCTCCGACGGCATGCGCGGGCGCGCGGGCGGCATGGTCGCCCTGGTCTTCCTCATGATTCTCTCGGGGGCGCTCGTGGCAGGCATCCGCGCGGGTTCCGCGTACAACACCTGGCCTCTCATGAACGGGCGCTTCATCCCCGAGGAAATCCTGCTGCTCGAGCCGTGGTACGCCAACATCGCCTACAACATGGCGACGGTGCAGTTCATCCACCGCGTCCTGGCCGTCTTCGTGGCGCTGATGGCCGTGGGGCTGTGGTTCGACGTGCGCCGCGAGCCGCCCAACCCGCGATCGCGCTTCTGGAGCGCGATCCTGGTTCTCGCGGTGGGGATGCAAGTGGCCGTGGGCATCGTCACGCTGCTGCTCGGCGTGCCGATCAACCTGGGGGTCCTCCACCAGGCCGGCGCGGTGGTGGTTTTCTCGTGCGCGATCATGTTCCGCCACACCCTGCGGGAGCAGCAGCAGTTTCGGATGTAAGGCAGGGCGGAGGAGCGCGTTAGCCGCGGGCTTTCAGCAACTCGCCCGTGGCTCGCGACGTCACCTTGACCACTTCGGCGATCGCACCGCGCAGCGACGCGGGGTTGAACGTCTCCGACTGGCTGGCCCACATCAGCTTGTCGTCGCCCACGCTGTAGACGTGGGTCGCGATGGTCACGATCCGGTCGCGGCGCAGGTAGCCGGGGTCGTAGGCCGCGCGCCATCCGTGGCCCCAGTATCCCCAGAACTCGTTGTAGAACGCCGGCACCGCGTGGATGCGCCCCGGGCGGTACGACACTTCGCGCTCCACACTCACCACGCGCATGATCACGGCGCTGTCGAATCCCTCGGAGCGAACGCGCGCCTTGACGCGGTCGAGCTCTCCCACCTCGGCGTCGGTGAAGAGGGTGTACGCCGCCTGGGCGTTGGGGATGTCGCGCACCATCTCGTCTTCGAGGGTGCGGCGGGCCGCCGGGTCCGGGTGCTGGAACACCACGAGCACCTTGCGGAACGGGACGCGCCCCAGCTCCGGGTCCTTCCAGGCGCTGGTGATCTTCGTCGAGGCGCAGCCGGCCACGATGATCGCGGCGAGGAGCGCGGCGAACAGGAGCAGGGTGTAGCGGTGCATCAGCGGATTCATCGGTTTTCCTACGAGCGGACCTCATAAGGGGCGGCGGCATCGAGCAGCGCGCGCCCGCGGCTTGCATGCACCTGGACCATGCAGTTGTCGCGCTTCAATCCCCCCAGAGTCGCGCATCGGGTGCGATCGGACTGATAGCGCGCCTCGATCCGCGCCCTCTGAGCGGCACGCGAGGCCTGGCGCGTACGACGGTACGCGGCCTCGGCGTCGGCGAGCCCGACCGCTTGGTCCCCTTCGGCCTCGACCCGGCAGAAGTCACGCGCGGGCGCCGCCATGGAATCGCAACCGGACAGTCGTGCCGCCCGCGACGCCGCTATCGTGCTCAATTTGGCGACATACTCGTCTTGAGTGAGGCTTCCACCGTCGCCGGCGCCGATGCTGAAGGCTGCGGCACTGCTCACGATCGCCCCGATTCCCAGCGCCACTAGAATTGCCCGTTTCATGTTCCCTCCGGAGGCTCCGAATGGGAAGCGCGAAGCTGCTCGCGCAACCGTTAGAGGTTCATGATCGATGGGCGCCTGACGACGGGTCTGTAAGCCGATCGGAAGTGGCGACACTCCAACGCGGCTGAAAAGCCCGTCGGAATTCTCCTACAAAGATCAGCGAATCAGTTGCAGCCGCGCAACAGGAAGATCAAAAGCAGGATCGGAATCGGAATTCCGAGGAGCCACATTAGGATGTAGCCCGCCTTGCCTTCCTGTCGGCGGGGGGCTCGGAAACCGAAGCAGTCGCATGACATCTCTCCAAAAGGGCGTTGGAACCAGTCTCGCCCGGCGCTCGCGGCCAGGCATCTGGACTCATCCGATTCGGCTGTAGGAGGACTCGGTTACCGGAGTACGGCTATTGGCTGGCGGTGATTCCGCCGTCGACGTAGAGCACCTGGCCCGTCACGAAATCCGACGCGGACGAGCAGAAGAAAAGGGTGGCTCCGGCCACGTCCCGCGCCTGCGCCACGCGCCCCAATGGAATGCGTGCAAGGAGCGCCTGCCAGCGCTTCTCGTCGGAGCGCCACTTTTCCGCCGCCTCGGTGAGCACCACGGTGGGCGCCACGCCGTTCACCTGGATGTTGTGGGGAGCCAGCTCGAGCGCGTG
Organism: Pseudomonadota bacterium; assembly: GCA_030855025.1. Taxonomy (GTDB): domain Bacteria; phylum Pseudomonadota; class Gammaproteobacteria; order Burkholderiales; family Usitatibacteraceae; genus Usitatibacter. The sequence goes on along the minus strand of JALYSB010000020.1, from coordinate 28,003 downwards.
CTGCTTGACCAGCATGACAAGGGCACCCTTGGTCGCGCAGTAGGCCGAATAGCCGAAGCCGCGCATGCCGAGCTGCGCGCGCACCGACAGCATGTGGATCTGCTTGCCGCCGCGGCCGCCGGCCACCTGGTGGCGCGCGGCGGCTTGCGCCAGGAACATCGCCGAGCGCAGGTTGGCGCGATAGATCTCGTCGAAGGTCTCCTCGGTGACATCGTCGATCTTCTGCTCGCGGTTCATGCCGATGCAATTGACCAGGAGGTCGAGGCCGCCCATCCTCTGCGCCGCCGCGTCGACCGCACTGCGGATGCTGTCCACCTTTTGCCCGTCCAGCGCAATGCCGTGGGCCGTGTGTCCCGACGCCACGAGCTTCTGCGCCAGCGCCTGCGCCTTGACGGCGCTGCGGCCCGCCACGGTCACGGCGGCTCCCGCCTCCGCGAGCCCTTGCGCGATCGCCGCTCCTATTCCTCCATAACCTCCGGGAACGAAGGCTCGCTTTCCGCTCAGATCAAAGGGACTCGCATATCTTGCGTGTCCTTCGTGCTTCTCCCTGCCCTCCGTGTTCATGGCTTCAGTTCAATCCATGTGGAGGCCGCCGTTCACATCCAGCACCTCCCCGGTGATGAAGCCCGCAAGGGGCGAGGCGAGGAAGCGCACGGCGTGGGCGAACTCCTCGGGCTCGCAGAATCGCCCGACAGGAATTTGCGCGAGGAGGTGGCGGCGTTGCTGCTCGTTCAGCTGCTCCATCACCATCGGCGTCTTCACGTAGGCCGGTGCGATCGCGTTCACCGTGACGCCGTGCGCCGCCGTCTCCCGCGCGAGGGAAAAGGTGAGCGAGGCGATGGCGCCCTTCGAGGTGGCATAGGCGGTTCCGGCGGTGATGCCCCCGGTCTTGGAGGCGAGCGAGCCCACGTTGATGATGCGGCCCCACTGGCGCTGCTTCATTCCCGGCAACACCGCGCGCGACCAGTAGAAGGCGCCGTCGAGGTTCACCGCCATCACCCGGCGCCATTCGCCGTCGTCCGTGGTCTCGGCTTTCTCGTTGGAGAGGATGCCCGCGTTGTTCACCAGGATGTCCACCGCCCCGAGCATCTTCTCGACCTGCTGGTGCGCCAGCTTGACGGCACTGGAATCCGTGACGTCGCAAGGCACCGCCAGCGTGGTGCCGCGCAGGAACCGGATCATGCCGTCGAGTCGGAGCGCGTCGACATCCACCAGCGCCACATGGGCTCCTTCCTCGAGCATCATGCGCACCACGGCGAGGCCCATCGTGCCCGCCGCACCCGTCACCACCACGATCTTGCCGTTCAGCGTCATAAATCGAAAATCCGGTGTCAGAGACGAATATTACCTCGCGGAAATACTCGTCTCCGACACCTACGCGTCCAGGGCGCTCTTGCGCCCGAAGAGGCCACGGGCACGGAAGGTCACGACCGCGATGAACAGGATGTACATGGACATGAGCGACCACTCCGAGGCGTAGGCGCCGGTGAGGCCCACCACGAGGCCCACCATGATCCCGGCGACGACCGCGCCCCAGAAGCTGCCCACGCCGCCGAGCACGATGATGAGGAATGCGGGCACCACGGCATCCACACCCACATGCGGGCGCACGCCCCAGATCGGCGCCATGATGATGCCGGCGATCGCCGCCAGCGCCGTGCCCAGCGCGAACACGCCGAGGCGCAGCCGCGCGAGGTCGTAGCCCAGCGCGCGCACCATCTCGCTGTCGTGGGCGCCGGCCTTGATGACCGCCCCGACCTTCGTCTTCTCGATGAAGAGCCACAGCGCGAAGATCAGGGCCGCGGCAATGCCACAGGCGAAGAATCGGTATTTCGCATATATAAGGTCGCCCACCAGCACCGCGCCGGTAATTGCCTCGGGGATCGGCAGGGTGCGCTCGCGCGAGCCCCACGCGGCGCGGATCAGCTCCTCGATCACCAGCGCCGCCCCGAAGGTCAGGAGCAGCCCGTAGAGCGGGTCGCGGCCGTAGGTGCGGCGCATGCACAGCTCGAGCAGCATGCCGAAGGCCGCGACCAGGATCGGAGCCGCCACGAGGACCATCGCATAGGAGGCCGGCGTGGCGCTATTCCCGAGAAGGAAGAGCGCCACGTAGGCTCCGAGCGCGAAGAGCGACCCATGGGCCAGATTGATGACCTCCATCACGCCCACGATCAACATGAATCCCAGCGCGGTCAGCGCGAACAGCAGTCCCAGCGAGAGCCCGTTGACGACGTGCGGCAACAGGTTCAGCAGGAAGTCCACTGCCTCACACCTCGTACGTCGGCGTCGACTCGTAGCTCTCGAGCTTGCAGGCGGCGGGGCCGTCCTTGTCCTCGACTTCCTGCGGCGGCACGTTCGCGAGGATCTTGTAGATGTCGTCCTTCTCGACCGGCGCGTCGTTGTAGGTCGCCATGTAGATCGTCTGCTGCATCTGGTGAGTAGCGGGATTCATGTACGCATCGAAGTGCTGCATGCGCTCGCGTGCCGGGACCTTGAGGTTCTCGAGCTCCTTGATCACCTTGATGTTGTTGGTGGAGCCGGCGCGCTCGACGGCGCGCAGCAGCTCGCGCGTGGCCATGTAGCCGTTGTAGTAGACGTTTCCCGGAACCTTGATCTGCACTCCGGGGTACGCCTTCTGGTAGGCCGCGACGAACTCCTTCACTCCCGGCAGGTCGAGCCGGTAGTACCAGCTGGTGCCGAAGACGCCGAAGATATCCTCCGGGCCGAGGCCGTAGATGTCGGGCCAGTCCTGCTGGTTGTTGATCCACGCGAAGCTGCGGTTCAATTTCAGCTGGACCACCTGCTTGCGCAGCGCCTTGATGTCGTCGCCCCCCACGGCGGTTGCGACCACCTGCGGCTTGAGCTGCTGCAGCTTGATCAGGTAGGCGCTGAAGTCGCGGGTGTTCTGCGGCACCATCAGCTCTTCCACGATCTTGCCGCCGTTGGCTTCCACCAGCGTGCGCGTGGCCTTCGACGTGTTGTGGCCCCAGACATAGTCGTTGGTGAGCAGCACCCAGTTCTTGCCGTTCACCTTGAGCGCGTTCTTCACGATCGCGTGGGCGAAGTTGGTGCCGTTGCCGTCCCACACGAACTTCACCCGGTGGCAGTCCTTGCCCGCCTCGGTGGGTGAGCTCGAATTGGTATTGAGGTAGACGCAGCCGTATTTCTGCGCGACCTGCGAGATCGCGTTGGCCACCCCCGAGTGCAGGGCGCCAATGAGGAAGGCGGCCTCGTTGCGGGTGATCATGCGCTCGGCCACGCGCGAGCCCGTGGCGGGCGTGGTCTCGGTGTCCATGTGCAGGGCCTCGATCGGCCGTCCGAGCACGCCGCCCTTCTCGTTGAACTCCTTGATGGCCATCATTGCGCCGAGGCGCTCCTCGCCACCGCTCGCACCGTACTGGCCGCTCGCATCCATGGTGAGGCCGATCACCAGCGGCTTCTTCTGTGCCGACTGGGCCCACGCATGGTTCACGGCCCAGGGGCCGAAGAACGAGGTGGCGGAACCGGCCGCGATGGCCTGCATCAGCGAGCGGCGTTGCTTTGAGACGGGCTTGTTGTCGTCCTTCATTGGGGGTCTCCTCCGTTAGCGTTTCACGATTTGCATCTGGTTCAACTTCTCCTGGGCCTCGATCATCGAGGGAACCATCCGTTCGCCGAGGCCTAAGCCCACGGCCAGCTCGAATGACTGGTGCACGGATTCGCCGAGGAAGCTCGCGATGGGCAGCGACTCGGCAAGATGGGTGTAGTAGCGCAGGTCCTTGGCGGCGTTCTGGATCGAGAACTTCATGCGCGCGAAATCGCCCGCCACGGCACCGCCCCCCATCATCTGGAAGATGGTGGAATTGGCCGCGCCCTGGGAGACGACCTCGAAGAGCTTGTCGAGCTTGACGCCCGCCTTGGCGGCCACGGCGAAAGCCTCGGCGATGCTCGCCACGATGCTGAGCGCCATGAAGTTGTTGACGAGCTTCAGGGTATGGCCGGCGCCGGGCGGGCCCACGTGGAAGATGTTCTCGCAATAGGCCGCGAACACGGGCTTCAATCGCGCGAAGGTGGCGTCGTCGGCGCCAACCATCGTGTTGAGCCGGCCCTCTTCGGCCTCCTTCGGGGTGCGTGCGAGCGGCGCGTCGACGAACGTCGCGCCCTTCGCGGCGAGCGCCTCGCGGATCTTCGAGGTCGAGCCCGGCTCGGCGGTGGAGGTGTCGATGACGGTGAGTCCGGAGTGCGCCGCGCCGAGGAGCCCGTCCGCGCCGAAGACGTTTTCCTCGACCTGCGGCGAGCCGGTCACGCACAGGATCACGATGTCGCTGGCGCGGGCGAGGTCCGCGGGCGTCTTCGCCTCCTTCGCGCCCGCGGCCAGGAGGTCGGCGGTGCGCGAGCGGTCGCGGTGGACCATGAAAGCCAGCGGAAAGCCCTTGGCGACGAGGTTCTTCGCCATACCGTGGCCCATCAGGCCGATGCCGATGAAGCCGATGCGTGGATGGGTCATGCAGTCTCCCTGTGTTGTTTGTTTTCCCACAATTCGATGACTTCGGCGTAGCGGGCGGCGATGTCGTCCACTGCGCGCGCGTCACTCCACGCCCGCGCGAACCACTGCTCGGCGGCGGGCGCGAAGATCGACCGCCCTACGGCGAAGCCCCGGACCCACGGGCTGCGCGAGGCCGCGGCGAAGCCCTCACGCAACTTCGCGGCGCTGGCTTCCATGCCGAGCACCAGCACGCCGTGGCACAGGGGATCGTGGCGCTCGATCGTGCGATCGACCGCATCCCACGCGGCCGCCTGCGCGTTGGGCGGCAGTTTCCACCAGTCAGGCTTGAGGCCGGACGCATAGATCTCTTCGAGCGCGCGCGCGGCCGTGGTGGCGTCGACCGCCGAGCCCGGCGGCGGCACGACCTCGATCAGCAACTCGCGGCCGGTTTCGGCGCATGCGTGGGCGAGTGTGGCCAGGCGCGCGAGTTGCAGGGCTCGCAGTCCCGGCGCGTCATCGGGGTGGAAGTAGACGAGGCATTTGGCCACGTGCTCGGCGGGCCAGGCGCGCAGCGCAAGCCCAAGGCCCTCGCCCGATTCGAATGCAAGCGGGATCGCGTTGGGCGCCTCCACCGGGCGCGCAACCCAGAACCCCCGGGCGGTGAGCCGCGGCAGGATCGCCTCGCCGTAGCGATCGTCGACGATCACGCCGGCGCCGGGCCGGTTGCGTGCGACCCGCTGGAAGGCTTCCGCGATGAGCGCCTTGAACTCCGCGACACGCGCCGGGTCCGCGGCGTGGGAGTCGACGAGCGATGCGAAATGCCCGCGATGGTCGAATGCCAGCACGTGCAGCGGGGTGTGCAGCTTGCGGCGCGTGGTGGCGCGATGGATGTGCGCAAGCGTGGCGTCTTCGCGCAATCGCGGGGTCGCCGGACCGTGCTCGAGGAAGTGGCGCAGCTCCACTTCGGTCGCCATCGCCGGGGCGCACCCATGGCGCGACACCACGATCGCCCCGCAGGCATTCGCGTACTCGCAACAGCGCTCGAGGGGCTCGTCGCGCAGCCAGCCGCGCAGGAACCCCGCCATGAATGCGTCTCCCGCACCCAGGACGTTGAACACCTCGACCGGAAATCCCGGGGATCGAATGCCACCTTCGAGCCTCGAGGCGATCGCGCCTGGAAACGCCACGCAGCCCTTCGCGCCGAGCTTCACCACCAGCAGCGCGGGCGTCCTGGCTCGCACGGCACGCAGGGCGGCAATCACGTTGGTGGAACCGCCGGCGATGCGGAACTCCTCTTCGGTCCCGACCACGAGGTCGCATTGGGGGAGTATCCCGGCGATGCGCGAAGTGGCTGGGTCGGAGGCGGCATAGCGCTCCGCGCCTTCGCCGTGGCGCGCGAGGCCCCAGAGGACCGGTCGATAGTCGATGTCGAGGATCACGCGCGAGCCCGCGGCACGAGCGGCCCGGACAGCGCGCTCGCACGCGGCGCGGGTGCCCTCGCGCGACAGGTGGGTGCCCGAGACCAGCACCCCGCGGCAGCGCGCGATGAAATCGGCATCGATGTGGGCGGCCTCGAGCCCCATGTCGGCGCAGTTGTCACGGTAGAAGACGTGGGGAAAATCGTCGCGGTCCCGGATCGCGAGAAACACCAGCGCGGTGAGGCGCTCGGGATCGGTCGAGACCTGCGACACATCCACCCCCTCTCGCTCGAAGGTGGCGCGCAAGAACCGCCCGTTCTGCTCGTCACCCACGCGGGAGATCATCGCGGCGGCGAGGCCGAGGCGCGCGGCCCCCACGGCGGTGTTGGCGGGCGAGCCGCCGAGGTAGCGCGCGAAGGTCGATACATCCTCCAGGGGGCAGCCGATCTGCTCGCCGTAGAGGTCGACCGCGGCGCGCCCGATGCAGGCGAGGTCGAAGGTGCGCGGTACGCTCATGCCTTGCGACGCCGGCGGTTTTGCGAGGCCGCGAGCTCGTGCCCGACGCTCACCACCAGGGCCTGCGCGAGGCAGATGGGCTCGACCAACGACCGGAACGGCCGGTCGCTCGCGTCTCCCAGGTCGAAGGCGACGGTGGCGCTTCGCGCGAGCGGGCTCACGGCGCTGTCGGTGATCACGATCACCGCCACGCCGCGCCCGAACGCCTCGGCGGCGAGCTCGATCACGTCGGGCGAATAATTGCGAAAGCTCACGGCGAGGAGCACGTCGCCCGCACGAACCGCGCGCGCCTGGTCACGCACCATGCCGCCGACGCTGTCCAGAAGGGACACCGCCAGCTCGAGCTGCCCCAGGGCGTAGGCGAGGTAGCAGGCGACGGGAAATGCGCGGCGCTGCGCGAGCACGTGGATGTGGCGCGCGCCGGCGAGCAACTCCACGGCGCGGTCGAGGCGCTCGGGCGCCACGTGCTCCTCGAGGTGCGAGAGGTGCCCGATCGAGTCGGCGACGAAATCGTGCAGCACGGCCTTGGGCCGCGACAGTGCGGGCGCCTTGCGGCGCAGCGTCGCGATGCGCTCGCGATAGCTGCCGCTCCTCTGCACCAGGCGATCGCGAAACAGGCGCTGCATGTCGGTGTAGCCGTCGAATCCGAGCGCCTGGGCGAAGCGCACCATCGCGGAGGGTTGAACTTCCGCTTTGGTGGCGGCGGCCGCGACCGTATCGAGCGCGACATCCTGCGGACGCTCGAGGGTAAAGCGCGCGATGCGCTGCAGCTGGCGCGACAGGCCGGCAAAGCGCCTGCCGATCTCTGCCTGCAGCTCGTCATAGTCGGCGGCGGGAGCGGTCATCCGGCGTATTAGAACAAACGTTCTTGCGTATTGCAAGTTTGGAACGTATATTGAATCCCGATGGATTCCCGACCGGCCCGCGCCCCGCTTTTCCCCCCGGCATTGCTGGTAACCGTGGTCATCCTCGGCACCGCGCCGTGGTGGATCTCTCGCGTCGGGCTGTACCCGTACCTGGCCCTCGAGATCATGATCTGGATGATTTTCGCCCTGGGCTACAACCTCCTGCTCGGCTACGGCGGGCTGCCGTCGTTTGGGCACGGCGCGTTCTTCGGCGTCGGCGCCTACGGTTTCGGGCTCGCGCAGCTCCACGCCGGCGCGGGCTTGTGGGGCGCGCTCGCCGTGGGGATCCTGGCGGCCGCGCTCGCGGGGGCGGTCGTCGGCGCCTTCATCTCGCATCGGCGCGGGATCTACTACGCGCTCCTCACCATCGCCTTCGGGCAGGTGTTCTGGTTCGTCGCGATCAAGTGGCATCGCGTGACCGGCGGCGAGGACGGCCTGCTCAACATCAAGCGCCCCGCGCTCCTCGCCTCGAGCGAGGCGCTGCACTTCTTCGCCCTCGGTGCGCTCGTGGCGGTGGCCCTCCTCCTGTGGAGGCTGGTGCATTCGCCCTATGGCCGCGTGCTGGGCGCGGTCAAGCAGAACGAGACCCGCGCCGCCTTCGCCGGGCACAACACCTGGCTCTATAAATGGAGCGCCTTCGTGCTGTCGTGCGCGATCGCGGGCGTTGCGGGCGCGCTCTTCGCACTCGCGCAGCAATCGGCCTATCCGAACGTGATGAGCCTGCACAACTCCGGCTTCGTCGTGATGATGGTGCTGGTGGGCGGCGGGCTCGTGAGCTTCTGGGGGCCGGTGGTCGGAGCCGCGTTCTTCCTCCTCGCCCGCGACCTGCTCGGCGCCTACACCGAGACGTGGCTCCTCTGGTACGGGCTCCTCTTCATGGCGATGGTGCTGTTCAAGCCCGAGGGGATCGTGGGGATGTGGCGCGACCTTTGGGACCGTCCCGGAATTCGCGCGAAACGCATGGCGCCAAAGACCGGGACTGTCCCGGGTGTGGGTCCATGACGTTCTTCGCAGCCAGCGGCCTCGCCAAGCGCTTCGGCGACCGCGTCGTCCTGCAGGACGTGAGCTTCGACGTGGGCGAGGGCGAGATCCACGGCATCATGGGCCCCAACGGCGCGGGCAAGACGACGTGTTTCCATGTGCTCACCGGCCGCTACAAGCCCGACGCGGGACAGGTCATCTTCCGGGGACGCGACGTGACGGGGCTCGCGCCACGCCACGTCGCGCGCCTGGGCATTGCGCGCTCCTTCCAGGTGATGAACCTCTTCGACGAATACTCCGCGCTCGAGAACGCGGTGATCGCCACGCCGGAGTTCCGCGCCCGCGGCTTCGATGCCGTAGGCGATGCGTCGCGCGTCGTCGCGGCGCAGGACCGCGCCGCGAGTGTTCTTGCCGACGTGGGGCTCGCCGGCAAGGAGGGCGTCAAGGCGAAGAGCCTGTCCTATGGCGAGCGCCGCGCGCTCGAGATCGGCGTGGCGCTCGCCGCGGATCCGAAGCTGCTGTTCCTCGACGAGCCCACCGCGGGCCTCGGTGCCGAGGGGCTGGCGCGCGTGGCCGACTTGATCGGCCGGCTGCGCGGGCGCCTCACCCTCGTGGTGATCGAGCATGACATGCGCTTCCTGTTCGGGCTCGCCGACCGCATTTCGGTGGTCCACTGGGGGCAGGTGATCGCGCGCGGCACGCCGTCCGAGCTCCGGGCCAATCCCTGGGTGCAGCGCTCGGCGCTCGCGTGATGCTCGAGATCCGCGACATCGACACGTTCTACGGCGAGACCCAGGCGCTCTTCGGCCTCACGCTCGACGTGCGCGCGGGAGAAGTCGTGGCGCTCCTTGGGCCGAATGGCGCAGGCAAGACCACCACGCTGCGCTCGGTGCTGGGCCTCACGCGTGCACGGCGCGGCGCGGTGGCCTTCGACGGGCGCGAGGTGACACGACTGGCGACGCACCTTATCGCGCGCGCGGGGGTGGGCTGGGTGCCCGACGATCGCCGCGTGTTCCCGGCCCTCACGGTGGCCCGCAACCTCGCGATCGCCTGCAAGGCCACGCGCTTTCGCGCCTGGACGATGAAGGAGTGCTTCGAGGTGTTCTCGGCGCTCGAGCACCTGCAGGAGCGCGAGTGCGAGAACCTCTCGGGCGGGGAGATGCAGATGGTGGCGATCGCGCGCGTGCTGCTCGGCGCGCCGGGACTCGTCCTGCTCGACGAGCCGAGCCAGGGGCTCGCGCCGCGGGTGGTGCAAGACGTGATGCGCGTGATCCGCAGGATGCGCGAGGAGGGCGTGGCGGTGCTGGTGGTGGAGCAGAACGTGGAGACCGCGCTCGAGGTCGCCGACCGCGCCTACGTGCTCGATCGCGGCCGTCTCGCGTGGACCGGTGCCGCGGCCGAGTTGCGCGGCGACGCGGGGCTGCGCCGCAGCCTGCTGGGAGCGTGACGATGCTGCGTGTCGAGGGGCTGCGCAAGGTCTACACGCGCGGGCGTTTCAGCCGCGTCCCCACCTTCACGCTCGAGGCGGATTTCGCGGTGGAGGCGCCGTGCATCGTGGGAGTGCTCGGGCCCAACGGCTCGGGCAAGACCACGCTCTTCGAGCTGATCACCGGCAGCAACCGGCCGACGTCGGGGCGCGTATTGTGCGCGGGGCAGGATATCCACCGCGTGCGCTACGCCGAGCGCTCGCGCCTGGCCATGCACTACCACCAGTCCTACCAGGTGCGCCACTTCCGCAAGGTCATGCCGTCGTTCCTGCTCGCGCGCGCGAACTCCGCCGCCCCCGGCGTGCACCTCTTCGACGAGCCGCAGTTCAGCCCGCAGGACGGCTACATCGGATTCATGCTGGATTTCTTCCGGCGGCTGCGCTCGGAGGGCAAGGTGGTCTTCGTCTGCCTGCACCCGAACGAGCCTTACCACGTCGAGCTGATGCAGGAGATCTGCGAGCGCTTCGTGTTCGTGAACCGCGGGCGGCTGACGCAGGGCGCGTCGATGCAAGCGCTCGCCGAGCATGCACCGTTCCGCGAATACCTTGGAAAACTGGTGTCAGAGACCATTTTCCGGCCGGAAAAGGTCTCTGACACCCATTTCACCCCGCCCGGAGGTGCCACGCCTTCGGGCGGGTGAAGGTCTCGATGCCGTAGGTGGAGAGGGTGAGGCCGATGCCCGAATCGCCGACGCCCGACCACGGCAGGCGCGGGCTCACGCGGTCGCAGCAATTCCAGTAAACCGAGCCGCTGGCGACCTGGGCGAGGATCGTCTCGGCGCGGTGCCGGTCGGGCGTGTAGACGCCGGCCGTGAGGCCATAGTCGGTGTCGTTCATGAGCCGCACCGCGTCGGCGTCGGTGCGCGCCGGCATGATGCCGATGATGGGGCCGAAGCTTTCCTCTCGCATCACCGCCATCGAATGGTTGACGCCCACCAGTACCGTGGGCTCGAACCAGTTGCCGGAGCCCTTCACGCGCTTGCCGCCGGTCAGCACCTTGGCGCCTTTCTTCACCGCGTCCTTCACCTGGCCCTCGAGGACTTTCAGCTGGGGTGCGCGGGTCAGCGGGCCGATGTAGGTTGACTCCTCGCACGGATCGCCGCTGCGGAACTTGCGGACCTCGCCCACGAACGCCTCGACGAAGCGCTCGTAGGCCTTCTGGTGCACGTAGATGCGCTCGACCGAGCAGCAGCTCTGCCCCGTGTTGTAGAAGGCGCCATCCGCGATCCCGGCGGCGGCCTTCGCGATGTCGGCATCCTCGCAGACGTAGATCGGGTCCTTGCCGCCGAGCTCGAGCTGCAGCTTGATCATCCGGCCGCGCACCGCCTCGGCGATTTTCCTGCCGGTCGCGACCGACCCGGTAAAGAAGACGCCGTCCACCGGCTGCGCAAGGAGTGCCGCGCCCACGTTGCCCGCGCCCACCACCGGGATGAAAACGTCCTGCGGGATGCCGCTCTCGTAGAGCAGCCGGGCGATCTCGGCACCGGTGAGAGAGGCGAATTCCGACGGCTTGTAGAGCACCGCGTTGCCCGCGAGGAGCGCCGGCACGAACACGTTGCTGCCGACGAACCAGGGGTAATTCCACGCGGAAATATTGGCGATCACGCCGAGCGGCTCGTGGGAGATGCGCTCCTCCATCGGGCTGCCCCGCGCGCCCGAGACCTTCTCGGTGCGCAGCGCGTGCGCCGTCTCCTCCAGGAAGAAGTCCAGGCGCGGCAGCAGGCCTTTCAGCTCGTTGCGCGACTGCGAGATCGGCTTGCCAACCTCCGTGGTGAGGATCTGGGCGAGCCGCTCGGTGCCGGCCTCGACCAGGGCGCGAAACTTCGCGATCGCCGCGATGCGCTGCTTGATGCGCACCCGGGCCCAGCCCGGCTGGGCCGCGCGCGCGCGCGCGTATTTCGCGCTAACGCTCTTCGCGTCGTCCGCCGGAAGGGTGGCCGCGACCTTGCCGGTGGCGGGATTGAGGACCTTGAGGTTCAAGCCGCGCGCGCGGCCATTACCGGCGTCGCCTTCCCCGTCCTCTTGCGCTGCTCGCAGGCGGCGAGGAATTCGCGCAGCAGCGGGCGGGTGTCGAGCAGCGTGGGGTCCTTGGGATCCATGAACTCCGGATGCCACTGCACCCCGACCACGAAGCTGTGTCCTTCCCACCGAATCGCCTCGACGATGCCATCGGGCTCGCTCATCGCCTCGACCACGAGGCCTTCGCCGAGCGCCTTTATCGCCTGGTGGTGAATGGTGTTGATGCGGGCCACCTGCACCTGGGGAAAAACGCGCGCGAGCCACGTGTTCGGGAGGATTCGCAGCTCGTGGTAGTGGTTGTCGTACTTGCCATCGTCGCGGTGCGAGCCCATCTCGGGGCACTGCGTTGCGATGTCCTGGTAGAGCGTGCCCCCGAGCGCCACGTTGATGACCTGGTGGCCGCGGCAGATCCCGAAGACCGGCTTGCCCTGGGTCACGAATTCATGGAAGAGCTCGATCTCGTAGGCGTCGCGCACCTCGTCGCCGGACCACATCGGATTGAGTGGAGCCTCGCCGTAACTCTTGGGCGACATGTCGGCGCCGCCCTGGAGCAGCAGGCCGTCGAGCGCATCCACGTAGTGCTTCACCTTGAGCGAGCGCGGCGCGTGCGGCGTGGCGAGGCTCATCTCGGGAATCATGAATGCGAGCACCTCGCCCGACATGATCCAGTTGGCCACCGACTGCTCCAGGTACTGCACCGACTTGGCGGGCAGGAACTGGCGTGACGGGTCCGGATAGAGCAGGCGGGCGGAGACGCCGATGCGCAGAGGTTCCATAGCAATCAATATGATAGCCTTCTTGCCCAGATGAAGCATCTGAGCGCGCTGGACGCGGTGTTCCTGCACCTCGAGACGCCCGAGACCCCGATGCACGTGGGCAGCCTCATGCTGCTCGACCGGCCGCCGGGTCGCAAGAAACCTTACGCTGCGATCCGCGACCACATCGCCCGGCGCTTGCACTTGGCACCGGTGTTCTCGCGCAAGCTCGCCTTCATGCCGCTCGATCTCGCCAACCCGGTCTGGCTCGACGCGGACGAGATCGACCTCGATCACCATATCCGCGGCCTTACGCTGCCGGCGCCGGGCACCGATACGCAGCTCGAGGATGCGGTAGCGAAGCTGCACGAGGCGACGCTCGACCGCGCGCGCCCGCTGTGGCAATTCACCGTGATCGAGGGGCTCGCCAGCGGGAAGGTCGCGTTTTACGCGAAGATTCACCACGCCGCGCTCGATGGGCAGGGCGGCATCGCGGTCGCGCAGGCGCTCCTCGATGCCGAGAAGCGGCCGAAGGAAATTGGGCCCCGGCCCAGCGCTGCGGAGCAGCGGCCGGGGCGACGGTCGGCGGTGAGCATGCTGGGCGCCGCGCTGCGCAACACCGTGGCCCAATACGGCCGCATGGTGCGAGGCGTACCCGATGTGGTGAAGGCGGCCGCCCGCGGCGGGGCGGTCGCGCTCAGCTCCGCCCAGCTGCGCAAGCGCGGCATCACGCTGGGGCCCCGCACCCCGCTCAATGCCGCCATCAGCCCGCGTCGCGCCTTCGTGACCGCGCAGATCCCGCTCGCCGAAGCCAAGGCGATCGCACGCCACTTCGATGCCAAGCTGAACGACGTGGTGCTCGCGACCTGCGCCGGCGCGCTACGACGGCACTTCAAGAGCGACAAGGGCGCGCTCGCGAAGGCGATGGTCGGCGCGATCCCGGTGAGCCTGCGCGCCCCGGGCGACACGACCCAGGCCAATTACGTCTCGATGATGCTGGTGAGCCTCGCGACGAACGTCGCCGATCCCGCCAAGCGCATGGCGGCGATTTGCGCCGCAAGCACCCGCGCCAAGACACTCACCGGCAGCATGAAGGGCGCTATTCCGACCGATATGCCTTCGCTCGGCATCCCGTGGCTGATGGCGCGCATCACCCCGCTGTATCGCAAGGCAGCCACCGCGAACCGCATCCCGGTGATCGCGAACCTCGTCATCTCCAACGTCCCGGGCCCGCAGGCGCCGCTCTACCTCGCCGGCGCAGAACTCCGGGCGTACTACCCGGTCTCAATCGTGACCCACGGCCTGGCGCTCAACGTCACCATCGTGAGCTACCACGGCACTCTCGACTACGGGCTGGTGTCGGCACGCCAATCAATGCCAAACTTGCGCCAGTTCGCCCGTCACCTGAAGCAGGCGCACGAGGAGCTCATGAAGATCGCGGGGAAGGGATGACCGATGCGCGCGCATTGAAGGCGCCTGGCGCATTCCTGCTCGCGCTCGAGGGACGCGCGCTCTGGGAGTTCGGAGCCGCGATCGCGTCCTATCCGCTGCTGCGCCAATCGGCGCGCGGCGATGGCCACCCCGTGGTGGTGTTCCCCGGCCTCGCGACCTCCGACATCACCACGCTGCCGCTGCGCGCCTTCCTCGGCGAGCGCGGCTACCGCCCGCGCGGCTGGGAGCTGCGCTTGAACCTGGGCCCGCGCAAGGGCGTGCTGGAGCGCTGCGTCGACCTGGTTCGCAAGGTCCGTCGCGACAGCCGCAGGAAGGTGAGCCTCGTCGGCTGGAGCCTGGGAGGCGTGTACGCGCGCGAGATCGCCAAGGCTGCGCCCGACGATGTGCGTTGCGTGGTCACGCTCGCATCGCCCTTCACGGGACATCCGAAGGCCAATAACGCGTGGCGGATCTACCAGCTCGCGAGCGGTCATCGCCTCGACGAGAGCGAGGAGTTCACGCGCGTGCGCGAGGCCCCGCCGGTGCCGACCACCTCGATCTTCAGCCGCAGCGATGGCATCGTCGCGTGGCCGTGCTGCGTGCAGGAGGCCGGGCCGATGGCCGAGAGCATCGAGGTCGCCGCGAGCCATATCGGCATGGGGCTGAATCCCGCCGCGTGGTATGCGGTCGCCGACCGTTTAGCGCAGCGCGAAGGCCGGTGGCGGCCGTTTCACCGCGAAGGCTGGCGGCAGTGGCTCTATCGCGATCCCTATCGTGCCGTCCATCGCGGCTAACGGCCTGACTCTCGAGTACGACGCACGCGGCAATCCCGGCGACCCCGTGATCCTGCTCCTGATGGGCCTCGGGGTGCAGATGGTGCTGTGGCCCGAGGCGTTCTGCGACCAGCTCGCCGCGAAGGGCTTCCGCGTCGTGCGCTTCGACAACCGGGACATCGGCCTGTCCACCAAGCTCGACCACCTCGGCACTCCGACCGTGGCGATCGAGGCGATCAAGTACGCGCTGCACTTGCCGCTGAAATCCCCGTACCGCATCGACGACATGGCGCGCGACACCGAAGCGCTGATGGACGCCCTCGGCATCGGGCGCGCGCACCTCGTGGGCGCGTCGATGGGCGGGATGATCGCCCAGAACCTGGCGGCGAGCGCGCCTGCCAAGGTCGCAAGCCTCACCTCGATCATGTCGACCACCGGCTGCCGCAGCCTGCCGAAGCCCACGGCGCGCGCGCGGCGGGCGCTGATGATGGCTCCGGCGAAGTTGGGGGACGTCGAGGGTGCGATCCAGCGGTTGATGAAGACGCTGCGCGACGTCGGCAGCCGCACGCATCCCGCCGATGCGGTTTACCTGAGGCAACTCTGCGAGCGGCACGTGCGGCGCTCGTACCATCCGGCGGGTGTCGCGCGCCAGTTGATGGCCGTCGCCGCGGCCGGTGACCGCACGCCGGTGGTCAAGGGCATCCGCGCACCAACTCTGGTGCTGCATGGCGACGAAGATCCGCTGTTGCGTCCCGCGTGCGGCGAGGCAACGGCGCGCGCCATTCGCGACGGCGGGGGTGATGCGCGGCTCGAGATGGTGCCTGGCATGGGGCACGACCTCCCGGAGCCGTTGCTGCCGCGGCTCGCCGACACCATCGCCGCGCATTGCCGCGCCCATGCGTAGCTTCGCGCCGCTCCTGCTCCTGCTCGCCGCGATGCTGGCGGGGTGCGCCGCGCCCAGCCGCCCCCCGATGAGCATCGACGAGGGGCGCGCGCGCGTGGCGGCAAAGCTTCCGCCGGCACTCGCCGAGCGCGGGGCCTGGGCCGCCGACATCCACGCCGCGATGGAGTCGCTGCAGGTCGAGCTCACGGACGGCAACATCTGCGCGGTCGTCGCGGTCACCGAGCAGGAATCGGGGTTCAAGGTCGATCCCGCAGTGCCCAACCTCGCCGAAGCCGTGTGGAAGGAGATCGACACCCAGCGCGAGCGCGCCGGCATTCCGAAGCTGGTGCTGCAGGCGGCCCTCGCGTTGCCCTCGACCACCGGGCGCAGTTACCGGGAGCGTCTCGACGCCGCGAAGTCCGAGCGCGAGTTGAGCGACATCTTCGAGGACTTCATCGGCCGCGTGCCGCTCGGACGCACGTTTCTCGAGGACCGCAATCCGGTGCGCACGGGCGGCCCGATGCAGGTCAGTGTCGCCTTCGCCAAGACCCACGCGGGGGCGCGGCGCTATCCGTACCCGATCTCGGGGTCGCTCCGGGAAGAAGTCTTCACGCGTCGCGGCGGCATGTACTTCGGCATCGCCCACCTGCTCGACTACCCCGCGGGCTACGACCGTTATGTCTATCGGTTCGCCGATTTCAACGCGGGGCACTACGCCAGCCGCAACGCTGCCTTCCAGAAGGCCCTCGCCGAGATCGCCGGGACACCGCTCGCGCTCGACGGGGACTTGCTGCGCTACGAGAAAGGGGAGCCGTCCGCGATCCCGGGACATACCGAAACGGCTGCGCGCGCGATCGCGCGCCGCCTGGAGCTCGCACCGGAGCAGATCCGCCGCGACCTCGAGCTTGGCCGCACGCGCGAGTTCGAGGGCACACGGCTCTACAAACGCGTCTTCACGCTGGCGGACGGGACCGGGAGCAAACCGGCTGCGCGCGCCGTGGTACCGCAGATCGCGCTCACCAGCGCGAAATTCACCCGCAAGCTCACGACCGAGTGGTTCGCGAACCGCGTGGTCGAGCGGCACCGCGGTTGCATGGCGCGGACCGCGAAGCTGCCTACTGCTTCTGCACTATGACGCGGCCCTGGGCGTTCACGTAGACCCGGTAGCGGTTGCCGTCCTTGCACGACGCGATGAAGTCGTTCTCGCCTTTCGCGACGTAGCTGACCACCTCCCCGCATGGCAGGCCCTGGAGCGCGATCACCGCCGTGAGGTCCTTGCGCTGGGTCGCATCGTCGGCGGCGATGATCGGCGTGGCGATGGCGGATGCGAGGAGAAGCGCGGCGGGTACAAAACGGGCTTTTGTCATGACACTCCTCTCAGGATCCGACTTTCGCGAATTTCTCGCGGTCGGCGAGAATTCCCCAGATCGATTCGCGCGAGGCGTGGATCGCCCGGGCGAGCGCCGGGTCGCCGTCCTGCAGCACCGAGAGCACCTTCATGAGGAGCATCTCGTAGGGCCGCCGCAGCTCCGCAAGCGTGGTCTTCAGCCGCCCCTGGTAGTAGGCACGGAACTGCTCGAGCAGGTCATCGACCTGGTTCTTGAGCGAGAGCTTCGTCATCACCCCGATCGCTTTCGTCTCCTTCAGCTGCTGCTCGAGCGTCTTGAGGTCGAGGGGCGCGGGTCCGGCAGGGACGGCCGCCACGGGAGTGGGAGCTTTCGCGGCGGCAGGGGCCTTCGCAGCCGTGGCGGGAGGGGTGCGCTTGGTAGGGGCCGGGGCCGGCGCCGCATGCTTTGGTGCAGGCGCCGCGGCTGTGGAAGGGGCGGCAGGTGTGGCCGCGGCCTCGGTGCGAGACGGCTCCGGCGCCTTCACCGCCGGCGCGCAGGCCGCGAGGGCAAGGATCAGCACCGGAATGCCGCGCCTCATCTCAGAGCGCCTGTGTGAAGATCCGCTCGAAGTCCCTGGCCGTGCATGGCTTCGGATTCGTCTGGTGGCAGATGTCATTCACCGCGATATCGACCAGTTGCGGGATGTGCTGCGCGGTCACGCCCTTCGCGCCCAGCTTCGCGGGGATATGGATGCGCGCCTTCAGCGCCACCAGCCATCCGACGAAGTCCAGGGCGGTGGCACCCGCGCCGCACACGCGGGCCAGCTCCGCCATCTTGCGGTCGGCGGCGTCGAGGTTGAAGCGCATCACGTGGTCGATCATGATCCCGTTGGCGAGGCCGTGGTGCATGTCGACCACGGTGCCCAGGGCGTGGGCGCACGAGTGGACCGCTCCCAGGTCCTTCTGGAATGCGATCGCGCCCATCATCGAGGACATCATCATGTCCGAGCGGGCCTGGATGTTGCGGGGCTCGGTGACCGCCTTGTCGATCGCGTGCGCCGCGATGCGTGCGCCCTCCAGCGCGATGCCGTCGCAGAGCGGATGGTAGGCGGGCGAGAGGTAGCTCTCGACGTTGTGGGTGAGCGCGTCCATGCCGGTGGCGGCGGTCACCGCGGGCGGCAGGTCGAGGGTGAGCTCCGGATCGGCGAAGACTGCTTTTGCGAGCAGCACCGGGTTGAAGACAACCTTCTTCACGTGAGTCGCGTCATCGGAGATGACCGACGAGCGCCCCACCTCGCTCCCCGTGCCGCTGGTGGTCGGCAGCGCCACGAAGTACGGCAGCGCGTTCTTGACCGGCAGAACCTCGGGGTGGTCCCAGGCGTACTGCAGGACGTTGCCTTCGTGCACCGCCATCAGCGCCACGGCCTTCGCCACATCGAGCGCCGCCCCGCCGCCGAAGCCGATCACGCAATCGGCGTGGTGCTCGCGATAGGCGTTCGCGCCGTCGTCCACCTGCTTCTTGACCGGATTGCCGAAGACCCCGGCATAGACCTTCACCTCGAGCCCGTCGAGGCTCTCGGCGAAGTCGTGCAGGATCGGCAGCACGCCCAACCCCTTGTCGGTGACGATGAGCGGGCGCTTGAGCCCCTGCTGCTTCAGGTGCTCGGCGACCAGCTTGCGGGCCCCGGGCCCGAAATGGATGGTCGTCGGGAACGCGAATTTGGTGATCATGTCTTTCAGATGATCTCGAAGTAGCGCTTCAGTTCCCAGTCGGTGACGGCGTCGAGCCACTGGCGCCATTCCCACTCGCGCGTGGCGGCGAAGTGGTCGACGAAATCGTCGCCGAACCAGTCGCGGGCCACCTTCGAGTCCTTGAAGATGCGGGTCGTCTCGATAAGAGTGCGCGGCGCGCGCGGGATGTTCTCGGCACCCTGGTTGGTGCCGGTGATGGGCTTGGTGGTGAGCTTCATCCCCTTCTCGATGCCGTTCAAGCCCGCGGCGAGCACCGCGGCGGTGGCGAGGTAGGGATTCATGTCGGCGCCCGGGCAACGGGTTTCGAGGCGCGTGGATTTGGCCCCGCCCACGATCACGCGAAAGGAAGCGGTGCGGTTGTCCACCGCCCACGTGGGTTTTACCGGCGCCCAGAAGCCGTCCACCAGGCGCTTGTACGAGTTGATGGTGGGCCAGTACATGGGCGCCATCTCCATGAGCCCCGTCACCTGGCCGGCGACGTAGCTCTCGAGGAGCTTCGACATCCCGCCATTGCGGCCGCGGGCGTCGTGGAACACATTCTTCGAGCCGTCGCTCAGGCTCTGGTGCAGGTGGCCCGAGCACCCCGGGAGTTGCGCATTCCACTTCGCCATGAAGCTCGGCATGATGCCGAAGCGCGCGCCGATCTCCTTTGCCCCGGTCTTGAAGAGGATGGCGCGGTCCGCGGCCTCGAGGGCTTCGGAGAAAAGGATCGCCGCTTCGTACACCCCGGGGCCCGTCTCCGTGTGCAATCCCTCGATCGGTACCCCGAACAGCGCCATCTCGTCCATCAGCGCGTTGAAGTACTCGCGATTCAGGTTCGCGCGCAGGAGCGAGTAGCCGAACATGCCGGGCGTGATCGGCGTGGGCCCGACGCCCTTCTTCTCGGCCCAGGTGTGCGGCGTCTCGGAGAAGTTGAAGAACTCGAACTCGGAGCCGACCATCGCGGTGAAGCCCATCTTCTCGGCGCGCTTCAGCACCCGCTTGAGCGTCTGGCGCGGGCAGAGCGGATGCGGCTTGCCGTCGTTGGTCACGAAATTGCCGAGGAAGAACGGCACACCCCCGTCCCACGGCACGGTTCGATAGGTATCAAGGTCGATGCGCGCGAGCGCGTCGGGAAAGCCGTGCTGCCAGCCGGTGAGCTTGGTGTTGTCGTAGCACTGGTCGCCCGAGTCCCAGCCGAACACCACGTCGCAGAAGCCGAAGCCGCTTTCCACGGCGGAGAAGAACTTGTCGCGGTGGATGTACTTGCCGCGCAGGATGCCGTCGATGTCGGAGCACGCCACCTTCACCTTGCCGATCGTCGATCCGCGGATGGCCTCGACGATGTTCCCGGCGTTCTTCGCCACGGCGGTGGTTTTCTTCATCGCGGCCTTCTTCATCATGCCTCCGGTTGAACTACGGCAACGAAACACAGAGACCACAGAGACCACAGAGAAGAGCTGCCGGAATTTCGTGGCTGCGTTTTCACGGACAATCGCGAAGGTTTCCTCTGTGGTCTCTGTGGTCTCCGTGTTCCCCTCGTTACCTCGCGCAGCGCGCGGCGATCTCCAAATAATGCCCGATCGGCGGCGTGACGGCGCCGGGAACCTTGGCGGCGTCGTCCCAACGGCGCACGCGCATCGCGTCCTCGGCGTGGGGCCTGGCAAGGAAGGCGCTCGTCTCATCGCGGGAGAAGATCCCGCCCTGCAGCGTGAGGCTGCGCTTGGAATCCTCCGAGAGCGCCTCGTAGTAGTCGGTCTCGAGCGCGCAAAGCGCGCGCTTGGCGTCCACGTGCAGCCGGATCGGGTCGATCACCGCGGGACCAAAGAGCTGCCGCAAGAACGGGATCGCGAAGTACTGGTGCTGGTCGTCGATGCCGCGCGCGGTGGGGCTTTCGCCCTGCAGGTTCAGCAGGTGGCCGAGGTCGTGCAGGAATGCCGCCGTGACCAGCTCGATGGGAGCCTCGGCCTCCTCGGCCAACTGGGCCGACTGAAGGGCGTGCTCGAGCTGGCTTACGCCCTCGCCGCTGTAGGCGATGTGCCCGTGGTCCCGGAAGAGCTTCTCGACGTCCGCGAGCTTGAGGCCCATGGCAAGCGCTACTTCGCGGGGCCCGCGAGCCGCCCGTCGGCAGCCAGGCCGGGATTCGACTTGAAGACGCCGGTCGAGTCTGCCCGCAAGCGGCTCTTGCGCAGCTGCCCGGCCTGCTCGAGGATCGGGTACGCGGTGGAGCAGAAGAACGAGTTGATGCGCCGCAGGTCGCTGATCAGGTCGAGGTGCAGGGAGCTGGTCTCGATCGACTGCACCGTCTGCCCGGCGAGGCGATCGAGGTGCGAGTCGTGATAGGCGCGCTCGAGGTCGCGGAAGCGCTCCTTCTCGACCAGGAGCTGTTGTGCGCTCTTCACGTCGCCGTTGAGGAATACCGAGAGGCCGAGGCGCAGGTTCACCACCAGCTTCTCGTGCAGCTCGGTGATCTCGCGCATGCCCGCCTCCGAGAATGACAGGCCCGGTGCGATCTTCTTGTCGCGCAAGTCTTCCATCACGCGCTCCATGATGTCGCCGACGTGCTCGAGGTTGATGGTGAGCGAGATGATCTCGGTCCAGCGCCGGCTGTCGCGCTCGTCCAGGGCCTCGCGGCTGATCTGCGTGAGATAGAGCTTGACCGCGGTATACAGGCGGTCGACATCGTCGTCGAGGCGAATGACCTCCTCGACCTTCCTCACGTCATTGCTGCGTATCGCCTCGAGCATGCCGTGCAGCATCTGCTCGACGGTATCGCCGATGCGAAGGGTTTCGCGCGCGGCGTTGGCGAGAGCCAGGGCCGGCGTGTCGAGGGCGGCAAGATCGAGGTGCTTGGGCTCGGTTTGGGGAACGCGCTCGCTCACCTGCGGCAGCCACCGCTCGACCAGCCGCGCCACCCGGTCGGTGAGCCCGATGAAGATGATGGCAAGCGTCACGTTGAAGAGCACGTGGAAGTGCACCACCTGCCGGCGGGCGTCGGTATCGAACTTCGCGATCAGCTCGAGAGCCCAGGGCATTGCGAGCGAGAAGATGATGCAGCCGGCAACCTTGAAGAGCAGGTTGCCGATGGCGACGTTGCGTCCTCCGCCGGGCGTGCGCGCGTTGACCAGGAGCGCGAGGAAGCCGCTGCCGAGGTTGGCGCCGAGGACGAGGCCCAGGGCCACGGGTACCGACACCACGTTGGAGGCGGCGAGCGTGGAGGACAGCAGCACCACCGCGAGGCTCGACCACGAGAACACGGTGAAGATCGCCCCGAGCAGCATGTCGAGCATCGGGTCGCCGGTGAGGGTGGCGAAGATCACCTTCGCGCCCGCCCCCTGGGTGATGGGCTTGGTCGCCTGCACCACGAGCTGCAGCGCCAGGATGATGAGCCCCAGGCCGATCGCCACCCGCCCGAGCTGGCCGGCGCGGGTGGCGCGGCGCGACAGGAAGAAGATCACGCCGAAGGTGATGAGCAGCGGCGAGAGCCACGCGAGGTCGAGCGAGAACACCTGGGTCATCAGCGCCGTGCCCACGTCGGCGCCGAGCATGATGGCGAGCGCAGCCGACAGCCCGATCAGGTTCTGCGACACGAACGAGCTCGCGATGAGCGCCGTGGCGCTCGAGGACTGCACCAGGCCGGTGACACCGAGGCCCGCGAGGAAGGCCGAGCCCCGGCTGGACACGCTCTTGGAAAGGATCCGGCGCAGGTCGGCGCCGAACACGCGCAGGATTCCGGTGCGCACGATGTGCGTGCCCCAGACGAGGAGGGCGACGCTAGCGAGGAGGTTGAGGAGCGTTTGCATTAACTCGTCGGCAGGCTGAATGTCTTCAGGTTGGTGAAGCTCTTGATCGCTTCCTGCACGCCTTCCTTGTAGCCGAGCCCGGAATCCTTGATGCCGCCGAAGGGCGTGAGCTCGAGGCGGTAGCCGGGGACCTCGCGGACGTTCACGGTGCCGACGTGAAGCTCGGCCACGAAGCGGTTGATGTAGTCGAGGCGGTTGGTGCACACCGCGGACGAGAGCCCGTAGGCGGTGCCATTCGAGATCGCGATCGCGTGGTCGATGTCGCGGAAGCGGATCACCGGTGACACCGGGCCGAAGGTTTCCTGCAGGACCACGGTCATCTTCGGGTCCACGCGGTCGAGCACCGTGGGGGAATAGAGGGCGCCCCGGCGCTCGTTGCCCGCGAGGAGCTTCGCGCCCTGCGCCACTGCCTCGTTCACCCGCGTCTCGAAGAGCTTCGCCGCAGCCTCGTCGATCACGGTGCCCATTTCAATTTTCGGATCCATGGGATCGCCGAAGGTCCACGCGCGCGTCTTGGCCAGCAGCATCTCCACGAAGCGCTCTGCCACGGACTCCTGCACCAGCATGCGCTTGACTGCGGTGCATCGCTGGCCGCTGTTCTTGTACGAGCCCTGGGCCGCGAGGCTCGAGGCCTCGTCGAGGTCGGCGTCCTCCATCACGATGATCGGGTCGTTGCCGCCCAGCTCGAGGACGATGCGCCGGTAGCCCGCCTTGGCCGCGATCGACTTGCCCACGGCGACACCGCCCGTGAACGTGACGAGGTCCACGTTTTCGTTGGTGATGAGCTCATCGGCAATCTCGCGCGGATCGCCCGTGATCACCTGGAACATCTCGCGCGGCAGCCCCGCCTCGTAGAGCAGCTCGGCCAGGTAGTACGCCGACATCGGCGTCTTCTCCGAGGGCTTCAGCACCATGCGGTTATTGGTCGCGATCGACGGCGCCACCTTGTGGGCCACCTGGTTCATCGGGTGGTTGAACGGCGTGATGGCGCAGATCACGCCGAGGAGCGGCTCGCGGCGCGTGTAGACGCGGCGGTTCTTGCCGTGGGGCGTGAGGTCGCAGGAAAACGACTGGCCGTCGTCGCGCAAGGCTTCCATGGCGCTGAAGGTGAAGACGTCGCAAACGCGCCCTACCTCGTAGATCGAATCCTTCTTGGACAGGCCCGACTCGCGCGTGATGAGGTCGGAGGCCTGGGCCACGCGGGTTCTCAGCAGCTCGGCCGCCTTCTGCATGATCGTCGCGCGTTCGTAGCGGGTGAGCTTCGGCTTGCAGGCCCGCGCGGCGGCGAACGCCTTGCGCACGTCGTCGACCGTCGCCCTGGGCACGGTGCCGACGACCTCGCCGGTGAACGGATACCGGACCTCGATCACTCCCTGCTTGGCGGCTCGATCGTTCATGACGCCACCTTTTCAAGCGCCGGGTGCCCCGCGCCGCGGGCCTCGAGGTGGTTGAGGGCGATGTCGAGGATGTCGAAGTTCCGCAGCCGCTTGCCCGCGGGCACGGTGGCGCGGCGATTGAAGAGCAGCGGCACGGTCTGTTCCGAGATGCCGCCGTGGGAGCGCAGCGGCGCGTCGAGCCCCGAGAGGTCGTGGCGCGCGACGCTGGTGCCCAGCACCACGTGCCGGGTCGAGACGACCACCAGGTCGCCGAGGCGGTCGGGCGGCAGCTCGAAGCGCTTCGCGGCCGCGGCGTTGTCGAGCACGACCTCGACGCCCTCGGTGGCCGCGAGCTTCGCCGCGACGGTCGCCTTGTCGGCGCCCTCCACGTAAATGGTGGCGAAGGATCCGAGCGCGCCGTGATGGACCACGTACGGATCGGTGATCGGCAGGATCACGCGCGCCTTTTCCTTGCCGATCCAGCCATCGATCGCGTCCTGAAGGTAGATCACGTTGGGCGTGCCGTCGGCCTTCGTCTTGGCGTTCATGCCATGGTCCGCCGTGAGCGCGATGGTGGCACCCATGGAGTCCATCTTCGCGAGGTAGCGGTCCATCATCGCGTAGAAGCGGTTGGCGCCGTCGGTGCCGGGAGCGAACTTGTGCTGGATGTAGTCGGTGGTCGAGAGGTACATGAGGTCGGGGCGGCGCGTTTCGAGGAGCTTCACGCCCGCCGCGAACACGAACTCCGAAAGCTCCGCGCTATAGACCGACGGCACCGGCATGCCGACCAGCTCGACGACATTCTCGATGCCGTTCTCCGCGACCGTCGACTCCGCCGCCTTCTCCGAGGAAAAGCAGACGCAGCCACCGCCACCCAATTTCATTCCATGACCCAGGAGCTTCCTCAGCTTGTCCTTCGCCGTGACCACCGCCACCTTTGCGCCCGCATCCGCGAACGCGGCGAGGATGGTGCCCGCGCGCAGGTATTTAGGGTCGTTCATCATCACTTCGGCGTCGGCGTCGCGGTCGTAGAAGAAGTTGCCGCAGATGCCGTGCACTGCCGGCGGCGTGCCGGTGACGATCGAAAGGTTGTTGGGGTTGGTGAACGAGGGCACGACGCAGTCGCCCTTGAACGCGTTGCCCGTGCCGAGTAGCTTGGCGAGAAAGGGGATGGAGCCCGCACTGGCGGCCTCGGTGAGATAGTCGTACTCGCAGCCGTCGACGCAGACCACGACGAGCGGCTCGGCCATCCAGCGGTAGCGGCGTCCATTGACTTCGATATGTCGCATCTCGGTTCCTTTTAGCGAAGTGCCGCGTGCAGCCGGTCGCGGCTTTCCATGGCGTGCTCGTAGAGGAGCTTGCCCGCGCGGTCCGAATCCTTGCGCGCCAGCGCCTCCACGATCTCGGCATGCTCGCGAGTGGAGATCGGGAAACTGTCGGGGCCGCGCGCGAGCGTTTCCTTGCGGTAGAGGTGCAGCTCGTTCACCAGGCGCCGATAGGCCGAAAGCAGGGTGCCATTGCCGGTGAGCTCGGCCAGGCGGTCGTGGAAGCGCACGTTGAGCGGGTAGTACGCCTCGACATCCTTCGCGCGCGCGGCCTGCTGCATCTTCTTCAGCAGCTCGCGCAGTTCGGCGAGCTCGTCGGGGCGGATGCGCTCGGCGAGGAGACGCCCGATCAGCTCGTCCAGGCCGGCGCGCACCTCGTAGATCTCGTCGGCCTCCCCGATCGACACCTGGCGCACGAAGACGCCGCGGTTCTTTTCCATCCGCAGCAGGCCGGCCGACTCGAGTGCCCGGAAGGCCTCGCGAACCGGGCCGCGCGAAACGTTGAGCCGGCCCGCGATATCCTCCTCGTTCAGCTTGTCGCCGGGGGCGAGCTCGCCCGAGAGGATGCGCCGCTCGAGCTCCCGCTGCACCAGGGTGGTGAGCGAGTGGCTGCGCAGCAGCTCGAGCGCGTCGGAATGGGTGGGCACTGAAACCATGCGGTCATCCAAAAGGAATACCTTGACATTAAATCGTTACAGTTTGTAGATTGTCAACAATCTGTAACCCGCGGATGACATATTCGCCACTGACATGACCGCCGGCGCCCACCTCTCCATCCGCAACCTCTCCAAATCCTTCGGCGCGCCGCAACGCGCGCTGTCGGGCGTCAGCATCGAGCTCGCCCCCGGTGAGATGGTGGCCCTGATCGGCGCGTCGGGCTCGGGCAAGTCGACCCTCCTGCGGCACGTGTCGGGGTTCATCGGGGCAGATCGCGGCTCGGGCGAGGTGCGTGTGGGCGAGCGCGTGATGCAATCCGACGGCCGTGTCGCTCGCGACATCCGCAGGCTGCGCGGCGAGGTCGGCTTCGTTTTCCAGCAGTTCAACCTGGTGGGGCGGTTGTCGGTCATGACCAACGTCCTCGTGGGCCTTCTGCCCCGGGTGCCGCTGTGGCGCAGCCTGACGATGAGCTTTTCCGAAGAGCAGCGCGCCGAGGCGTGGCGGGCCCTGAAAAGCGTGGGCATCGAGGAGCTCGCCTGGCAGCGCGCGAGCACGCTCTCGGGCGGCCAGCAACAGCGCGTCGCGATCGCGCGCGCCCTTGTGCAGCGCGCGCGGCTGATCCTCGCCGACGAGCCGATCGCCTCCCTCGACCCGGAAAGCGCGCGCAACGTGATGGAGATCCTCGCGCGCATCAACCAGGAGCACGGCATCACGGTGCTGGTATCGCTGCACCAGGTGCAGTTCGCGCGCCGCTTCTGCCCGCGCACGGTGGCGCTGCGCCTGGGGGAAGTGGTCTATGACGGCCCGTCGGCGGACCTGACGGCGCCCTTGCTTCGCAACCTCTACGGCACCGCCGTGGACGAGATGCTGGACGGCACCGGGACGCTCGATGCCGTGATGAACGATCCGTTGGTCAACGCAACGCTCGCGGCCCGCGCGGCCGCTGCATGATGAAAAGGGGTATGACTATGAATCGCATGAAAGCCGTGCTGGCGGCTGTGGTGTTGCTGCTCTGCAACGCCGTCGCTGCGCAGGAAATCAACTTCGGCATCATTTCCACCGACCGCAGCGCGGCGATCAAGTCGCTCTGGGAGCCGTTCATTGAGGACATGAACAAGCAGACCGGCCTCAAGGTGAACGCGTTCTTCGCCACCGACTACACCGGCATCATCGAGGCGCAGCGCTTCAACAAGATCCAGGTGGCTTGGTACGGCAACAAGAGCGCGATCGAGGCGGTGGACCGGGCCAATGGCGAGGTGTTCGCGCAGTTCATCGACCTGCACGGCACCCCCGGCTACTACAGCTACATCATCGCGCACCGCGACAGCCCCCTGAACAACCTCGACGACATGTTCAAGAACGGCAAGAGCCTCACGTTCGGCGCGGGCGATCCGCAATCGACCTCGGGCACGCTGGTGCCGGGCTACTACGTGTTCACGCAGCGCGGTGTGGAAGCCAAGGACGTCTTCAAGGTCGTGCGTCCCGCAAGCCATGGGATCAATCTTCTGGCGGTGCTCAACAAGCAGGTCGACGTCGCCACCAACAACAGCGAGGAGCTCGACAAGCTCTTGCTCAAGGACCCCGCGAAGCGCGCCGAGGTGAAGATCCTCTGGACCTCGCCCCTCATCCCGCGGGACCCCCTGGTGTGGCGCAAGGACCTCCCTGAAGACGTAAAAGCGAAGGTGAAGAAGTTCATCCTCGGCTACGGCAAGGATCCCCGCGAGAAGGAGATCCTCAAGGGCATGCAGCAGATCGCGGGATTCAAGGAGTCGACCAATGCCCAGCTGATCCCGATTCGCCAGCTCGAATACGCCAAGGACCGCGCAAAGATTGCGACCGACACCACGCTGTCGGATGCGGAGAAGGCCCTGAAGACGCGCGAGATCGACGCCAAGCTGGCGGACCTGGCCAAGCAAGGTAAATGACGGCAGCGGTAATCCCGCAGGGCGCGCTGTCCCCGCCGGGAGCGGGGAAGCGCACGCTCTCCCAGGCGATCGGCTGGGCCGTGTTCCTGATCCTCCTGGGCTGGGCGTGGAAGGGCGCCGACATGCGCCCGATCGACCTGTTCCGCGATTCGTCGAACATGACGAAATTCCTCGCGGAGTTCTTCCCGCCCAACTTCCGTGAGTGGCGCTCGTACCTGCGCGAGATG
>JALYSB010000150.1 GCA_030855025.1 Pseudomonadota bacterium | reverse complement strand
GCGAATTCGACTCGACCGTGACGGCGCTCTTCGAGATCACCGGCACCACCGCGTTCCTCGCCTCGAACCCCAGCCTCGCTCGCTCGATCCGCAACCGCTTTCCCTACCTCGATCCGTTGAACCACCTGCAGCTCGAGCTCCTGAAGCGCTACCGCTCCGGGGGCGCGGAGGAGCGGGTGAAGAGCGGCATCCACCTCTCCATCAACGGCCTGGCCGCGGGCCTTCGAAACTCGGGATAAAAATGGTGTCAGAGACCCATTTTCGGCAGTTGGAAATGGGTCTCTGACACCATTTTTTTCAAACTCAGGATAGATACGTGACCGAGAAACCAAATGCAGTGGGAAATGAGGGTCCGTCCCTGGTTTCTCGGGGCACCCTCGAGCACTACAACCAGAGCGCCAGCGCGTTCTGGGAGGGCACGCGCGGGCACGACGTCACGCAGAACATCGAAGCGCTGCTGCGGCACATCGAGGGCGCGCCGCCCTTCACCATCCTCGACCTGGGTTGTGGCCCCGGGCGTGACCTGAAGGCGTTCACGGACCTGGGCCACGTCGCGATCGGCCTCGAGGGCGCCGAGCGCCTCGCCGCCATGGCGCGCAGCCACAGCGGCTGCGAAGTGTGGGAGCAGGACTTCCTCGCGCTCGACCTGCCCGCGGCGCGATTCGACGGCGTCTTCGCCAACGCCTCGCTCTTCCACGTCCCCGCGCAGGAGTTGCCGCGCGTCCTGGGCGAGCTCCACGCGTCGCTCAGGCCACGCGGCGTGCTCTTCAGCTCCAATCCCCGCGGGGAAAACCAGGAAGGATGGAATCGCGGGCGCTATGGCGCGTACCACGACCTCGACACCTGGCGCGGCTTCGCCCTCGCCGCCGGCTTTACCGAGCTCGAGCACTATTACCGGCCCCCGGGCTTGCCCCGCGAGCAGCAGCCATGGCTCGCCAGCGTCTGGCGCAAAGCCGGCTGAGCCCTTTGGTGTTAAATTGGGAAGGCCCAGTTTCGGCCATAAAAAATTCCCCGAGGAGACCCCATGAATGCCCTGAAGATTTCCCTTTCCGCGTTGGCCGTCGCCAGCGCGTTCATCGCAGGCTCCGCGTACGCAGGCAAAACGCTCGATGCGATCAAGAGTCGCGGCCAGCTCGTCTGCGGCGTGAACACCGGCCTGGCGGGATTCTCCCAGGCCGATAGCCAGGGCGCCTGGACCGGGCTCGACGTCGACGTCTGCCGCGCGATCGCCGCGGCCGTGCTCGGCGACGGTACCAAGGTGAAGTGGGTGCCGCTCACCGCGCAACAGCGCTTCACCGCGCTGCAGTCGGGCGAGATCGACATCCTGTCGCGCAACACCACGTGGACCCTCACGCGCGACGCCTCCCTGGGCCTGAACTTCGTCGGCACCACCTACTATGACGGCCAGGGCTTCATGGTCCCGGTCAAGTCGAAGGTGAAGAGCGCCAAGGCCATGAAGGGCGCCTCGGTGTGCGTGCAGTCGGGCACCACCACGGAAAAGAACCTCACGGATTACTCACGCGCCAACAAGCTCGACCTGAAGCCGATCGTGTTCGAGAAGCAGGAGGCGGCCACCGGCGCGTATTTCTCGGGACGCTGCGTGGCGTTCACCACGGACGCCTCCGGCCTCGCCTCGATCCGCAACAAGGACGCCAAGGATCCGAAGGAGCACGTGATCCTGCCCGAGCTCATCTCCAAGGAGCCGCTCGGCCCGGCCGTGCGCCGCGGCGACGACGAGTTCTACGCCATCGCGAAATGGGTCTGGTTCGGCCTGCTCGAAGCCGAGGAGTACGGCATCAACCAGGCGAACGTCGAGCAGATGAAATCGAGCCAGGATCCGGTGGTGATGCGCGTCCTCGGCACTTCGGAAGACACCGGCAAGCTCCTCGGCCTCGACAAGGATTGGATGGTCCGGGTGATCAAGACCACCGGCAACTATGGCGAGATCTTCGAGCGCAATGTCGGCGCCAGCACGCCGCTTGCCCTCCCACGCGGGCTCAACAACCTCTGGAACAAGGGCGGCCTGCAGTACGCCCCGCCGATCCGCTAGAAAACCGGGGACGGACCCCAATTTCGTGAGGCACCGTGGCTGACGGCGAGGCCACGGGCATGAATCGGGGTCCGTCCCCACCGCCTCGCGCCCGGGTGTGGTCGTGGCGAAGCCAGGCATTTCGCGGCCTGGTCTTCCAGGTCGTCGCCGTGGCCTTGATCGTCTTCGGCGTCTGGTACCTCGCGCAGAACACGCTCGCCAACATGCACGCGCGGGGCATTCAGAGCGGCTTCGATTTCCTGAAGCAGCCCGCCGGCTTCGACATCGGCGAGACGCTCTTCCCCTACGACGCGCTCGACCCCTACTGGAAGGCATTCCTGGTCGGGATCGCCAACACGCTGCGCGTCGCGATCGTGGGTGTGATCGCCGCCACCTTGCTCGGGGCCGCCATCGGCATCGGGCGCTTTTCGCGCAACGCGATCGTCCGCGGCGTCTGCTACGCGTACGTCGAGCTCTTCCGCAACGTCCCGGTCCTGATCCAGTTGCTGATGTGGTACCTGTTCTTCACCGACTGGCTGCCGCCGATGCTCGACGCGCCCTCGCTCGCGGGGCTCTTCTACGTGAGCAAGGCGGGGTTCTCGTTTCCGGTGCCCGTCTGGACCCACGCCCACGCGTTGGCGGGAATCGGGGCGGTGATCGGAATCGGCGCTGCGTGGGCGTATCGGCGCTGGGCGATGCGCCAGTTCGAGGCCACCGGCCACGTGCGCAGCCTCGTCCTCGCGCCGATCGGGATCGTGATCGGCTTCGCGATCCTCGGCTGGCTCGTGGGCGGCGCGCCCACCGCGTGGAGCATCCCGAAGCCCGAGGGTTTCGTGATGGAAGGCGGCGCCTCGGCAACGCCCGAGTTCGCGGCCGTCCTTCTCGGGCTCGTCTTCTACACCGCGGCCTTCATCTCGGAAGTCGTGCGCGCGGGCATCGCTTCGGTGGCGCATGGCCAGGTCGAGGCTGCCGGCAGCCTGGGGCTGTCGCGCGCCCACGCGATGCGCCTCGTGATCCTGCCGCAGGCCCTGCGCGTCATCATCCCGCCGCTCACCAACCAGTACCTGAACCTCACCAAGAACTCGTCGCTCGCGGTCGCCATCGGCTACCCCGACGTGGTGTCGATCGCCAATACCGCGCTCAACCAGACCGGGCGCGCGGTGGAGTGCATCGCCATCATCATGCTGGTGTATCTCACGACGTCGCTATCCACTTCGGCGGTGATGAACTGGTACAACCGCCGCGCGGCAATCAAGGAGCGCTGAAGCCGTGGCCGCCGTCTTCACGCCCATCCTTCCGCGGCCTGCGCCGGTGCGCACTTCGGGGCCGGTCGCCTGGATGCGCGCCAACCTCTTCGCCAACAAGGCGAGCACCGTCGCCACGCTCGCGTTCCTGGCATTGGCCGTCTGGCTGGTGCCGCCGTTCGCGAACTGGGCGGTCGTCCATGCGGTGCTGCGCCCCGACGCCGATGCCTGCCAGGCGGCGCGCGGCACCGGCGCCTGCTGGGGTGTCATCACCGAGAAGTGGCGTTTCATCATCTTCGGGCGCTATCCGTTCGAGAGCCAGTGGCGCCCCGAAGTGGCGACCCTCCTGCTGCTGGGACTGCTGGTAGTGAGCTGCATCCGCACGTTCTGGAAGCCGTGGCTGGCGGTGATCTGGGTCGCCGTGATCCCGGCGTTTTTCGTGCTCATGGGCGGCGGTTACCTGGGGCTCGCCAAGGTGCCGACCGACCTGTGGGGAGGCCTGCCGCTCACGGTGATGCTCGCCACCTTCGGCATCGCGTTCGCATTTCCCCTCGCGGTCCTCGTGGCGCTGGGCCGGCGCTCTGAGCTGCCCGCGATCCGCAGCCTCTGCATCGTCTACGTGGAGCTCATCCGCGGCGTGCCGTTGATCTCGGTGCTGTTCATGGCGTCGTTCCTGTTCCCGCTTTTCCTGCCCGTGGGCAAGTCGCCCGACGTCCTGGTGCGCGTGCTCGTGGGCCTCACGCTCTTCGCCGGGGCGTACCTCGCCGAGATCGTTCGCGGCGGGCTGCAAGCCATTCCGGCCGGCCAGGTCGAGGCCGCGCGCACGCTGGGCCTGAGCTACTGGCAGACGCAGCGCAAGATCGTGCTTCCCCAGGCGCTTGCGCTGGTGGTGCCGGGGATCATGAACAGCTTCATCGCGATCTTCAAGGACACTTCACTGGTGACGATCGTGAGCCTCTACGAGCTCACCGGGGCGCTCAGTCTCGCCCTCAACTCCGACGCCAACTGGCGCCCGTTCAAGATCGAGGGCTATTTCTTCATCGTGCTGGTGTATTTCGCCTTCTGCTTCGCGATGTCGCGCTACAGCCTCTGGGTCGAGCGGCGCCTCGGCGCGAGCCGGCAGAGATAGGAGAAAGAATGGCCGATCCGATCATTGTTTTCGACAAGGTCAACAAGTGGTACGGGGACGATTTCCACGTCCTGCGCGACATTGACCTCACCGTCCCGCCGGGCGAGCGCATCGTCATCTGCGGCCCGTCGGGCTCCGGCAAGTCGACGCTCATCCGCTGCATCAACCGGCTGGAAGAGCACCAGCAGGGCCGCATCGTCGTGGACGGCATCGAGCTCGCCGACGACGTGAAGGCGATCGAGCAGGTCCGCAAGCAGGTCGGCATGGTGTTCCAGCAGTTCAACCTCTTCCCGCACCTGAGCGTAATCGACAACCTCACGTTGTCGCCCATGTGGGTCGGCAGGATGCCGAAGAAGGAAGCCGAGGAACGCGCGATGGAGCAGCTGAAGCGCGTTCGCATCGCGGAGCAGGCGAACAAGTTTCCGCTGCAGCTTTCCGGCGGCCAGCAGCAGCGCGTGGCGATCGCGCGGGCGCTGTGCCTGAAGCCCAAGATCATGCTGTTCGACGAGCCCACCTCGGCGCTCGATCCCGAAATGATCAAGGAAGTGCTCGACGTGATCGTGGAGCTCGCCGATCAGGGCATCACGATGCTTTGCGTGACCCACGAGATGGGTTTCGCCAAGGCAGTCGCCAACCGGGTGATTTTCATGGACCAGGGCCAGATCGTCGAGGAGAACAACCCCCACGATTTCTTCGACCATCCCAAGAGCGAGCGCACCCGGGACTTTCTCTCGAAGATCCTCGGCCACTGAGCCGGGGAATAGGGCCGGGTCCGGCGCTGTTTATGAACTTTGAGCAGGTGGCAGTATCCGACGAACGCCCGGCATTCACGGGCAAAAAACTCTCTGGAGGGAAAAATGGACGCAATGAAGCGCAAATGGGTCGGTGTAGCGGTTCTGGCGGGTGTGATGGGCTTGGCGGGCGGCTGCGCGATGATGCGCGGCGATGGAGCCCACACCCACAAGGTGTCGCTGTCGGGCGCCAACGAAGTGCCGCCGGTCTCCACCGGCGCCTCCGGCTCCGGCACGGTGACGGTGCGCGCGGACGGCATGGTCAGCGTCTCCGTCAGGGTTTCCGGCATGGCCGCCACCGCGGCGCACATCCACGAAGGAGCGGCCGGCACCAACGGCCCCGTGATCGTGCCCCTCAACAAGCAGGGTGACGATATGTTCGTCTCCGCCCCGGGCGCCAAGATGACCGAAAGCCAGCACGCGGCCTACAAGGCGGGGCGCACCTACCTGAACGTCCACAGCGCGAAGAACCCCGGCGGCGAGGTCCGCGCGCAGCTGAGCAACTAGACCGCCAGCAGCATCTGCATCAGGTTCGGGATCCCGCTGCCCTGGTGGTAGCGGTCCCGGCCGATGTCGGTGGCGCTCGCCAGCAGGATCTTCTTCACCTCGTCGGGCCGCCCGCGAAACTCCTTGCGCACCGACAGGAACGCGGCCAGCAGGCCCGAGACGTGGGGCGCGGCCATGCTGGTGCCGCTTTCGAAGTGGTACAGGCTCGCGGGATCGACGACGCGGAAGCGCGAGTTGCACGAGCTGATGCGCTCGCCGGGCGCCACCACGTCGGGCTTGCAGCGCCCGTCGGCGGTGGGCCCGCGCGATGAGAACGACGACACGCCGTAGAGATGCGGCTGGTCGGCGTTCACCGAGCCCACCGCGATGCAGTCCTCGAGGTTGGCGGGGTCGCCGATCGACATCTGCGCGTAGAGGTCGTATTCGCCATCGGGCGTGTTGATCGCAAGCTGCCCCTCGTTGCCGCTCGCCACCACCACCAGAACGCCGTTGCGCCACAACCGGCGCAGCTCCATGCAGATCGGCGAGAAGCCGCAGCCATACACCGTGGCGTCGAACGGCCCGCCGAGGCTCAGGTTGAGCCCGTGGATCGCCAGGCCGCCGCTGGTGTTCTCGTTCTGCTCGGCGATGTGGTCGAGCGCCTTGATGATCCACGCGTCCTCGCCGTCGCCCTTGTCGTCGAGCACCTTGTAGACCACGAGCCGCGTCTTGGGCGCGACGCCGCGCTCGCGGCCGGGCTGCGGCGAGGTGCCCGCGATGATGCCGGCCACGTGGGTCCCGTGGCCGTCGGGGTCGCGCGCGGTTGGCAGCGGCACCGCGACCGGCCTGCCGCGCCGCGTGCAATCCCACACCTGCTTGATGTTCGCCCCGGCGAGAAAGTGCGGGTGGTTGGCGCGCACGCCGGTGTCGAGCACCGCCCAGGTGATGCCTTCGCCCCCGGCGCCGAAGCTCGCCAGCGCCGCGTCGGCCTTGAGCACGCGCATGGAGCGAGCGGTGAGCTTCGACTTGCGCGAGCTGCGCCACACGGCGTAGATGCGCATGCCCTGGTGGAACTCGGCGACCCTGCGCAACTCCGGCGCCGTGAGGTGCGCGGCCACGAAGCGGCGCAGCGTGTCGATGCGCGCCGCTTCCTTGTTGGCGACCAGCTTGCCGAGCATCGCGGCAGCCCGCTCGATCCGGTCATGCAGAAGCACGACGGGCGCTTCCTCGGCTTCGATGAGCTCCGTCACCTCGCGCTCCTCGCCGAGCGCCGGATACCCGGGCTCGAGCAGCTCGATCAGCACCGGGTGCCGGGCGTCGGGAACGGCCGCGAGCGACTCGGCCACGTCGCGCGCGAGGATGAAGCGCGACATCGTGTCCAGGCGCAGCGCGTCGTGCACCACGTGGCGCACGTTGGGATGCGCGAGGTAGCCGACCGCCGAGTGGGGGTTGAAGTCCATGAGCCGCCGGCTGCGCGCGTTGAGCACCAGTGCGTCGCGAATGAAGCCGCGCGGATCGAAGTCGCTCGACAGGCCCTTGTCGAGCGCGACCGGATCGAGGGGATCGGCGAAGTTGTTCCACTTCTCCACGCCCCTCGGCACCTCGAGGTCGCCGGGATCGAGAAAATCCTGTACCTCGCGGATTCCCAGGGGCGAGCCGAGCGTCACGTACTGGTTCACCGTGAGCCCGGTGTCCTCGAGCGCGCGCAGCACCTCGTAGGAGATGACCGTGCCCTGGCTGTGGGCGACGAGGGTGAACGGTTCGCCGCGCGCGGGCAGGGCTGCGAGCAGGCGCTTGCGCGCCTTGTCCCGCACGTCGTCGCGGAAGAAGTAGGCCGCAGTATCGGCGATGAACGCCTCGAGGAACTGCTTGGCGATCGGCTTCCTCATGAAGGCGGGCAGCGGCAGCACGCGCTTGCCGACGGCGGCGACTCCGAGCACCGGCACGCCGACCTGCGCGAGCAGCACGTCGGTCATCGCGCGCACCTCCGGATCCTCGGGGTCGACGCCCACGCGCTCGAGCGCGCCATCGACGTCGAGCACCGCCGCCACGGCCCGGCGCTGCACCGCGATCGTGGGGAGCGGCTCGCTGGCGGGATGCAGGATGTCGGCCCAGTACGCCATGCGGCTTCTCGCGCCCAGGTCGCGCCCGAAGAGCGCGAGGTCCCACTCGAGCTTGAGTTCCGCGGGCGTCGACTGCTGGCCGATGCCATGGATGTAGATCACGACGCCCGGATCGCCGCCGCCCGCCTGCTTTCGGATCGCGCCGCTACGCGCCCTGCGTTTCAGGGATTTCGCCGCCATCGCTTCCTCCGGGTCGGGAATTCGGGTGCGCTATGATCGCGCAGAACACGCAAGGGAGTTTGGATGGACCGATCGAAGCGCCAGCTGCTGCAAGGTGGGCTCGCTGCCGGCGCGCTGTTCGCGCCGCTGCCCTACGCTTGGGTCTGGGCGCAGTCCGGCGGCGCCACGCGCCTGCTGCGCGCCCCCAAGCAGGCGCTCGTCATCGGCAACAGCGGGTACCGCAACGTGGAAGCGATCCTCAATCC
>JALYSB010000019.1 GCA_030855025.1 Pseudomonadota bacterium | reverse complement strand
CGCTCGGAAAGCTGGGTGTGCGTCGGCTGGTCGGCCGCGGGACCCGCGAGGCCCTGCGCCAACTTGTCGGCGATTCGCGGGCTCACGTAGCGCCGTCCCTGGGCCGCGGCAACCACCGCCGACACCAAGTTCTCGCTAGGAGCATCCTTGGCGACGAAGCCGGAGGCTCCCGCCTTGAGCAGGTTGATCGCGTACTGGTCCTCGGGATAGCCGCTCACGATGAGCACGGCCATCTCGGGGCGGATCGCCTTGCTTCGGTTGAGGACGTCCACCCCCGACATGTCCGAAAGGGACAGGTCGACGAGGGCGACGTCGAACGCGGTGGCCCGAACCTGCGCGATTGCTTCCTCGCCGGTGCGCGCCTCACCTGCCACTTCCATGTCGACACGGCCGGAGAAGACCTGCTTCAGTCCCATCCGAACCACGTCGTGGTCATCGACGATCAGCAGCCGGATCATAGCGCTGGTTCCTGTTTGTTGATGTTGGGTTGATGGGTACATCGTGGAACGTATTACACCAGCCCCCTTGATCCGGGTGGCGTCGGCGCGTACGGATTCGTTTGTAGGACAAATCCTACACGCTCCCATTATTAAAAGGAATAGCGCAAAACAATGCGGTCCCGCTTGACCGAGATGTTCTCGCGTTGCAACCCGGGTATGTCGGGCATCAAGGCGCGGGCGGGCTTATAGACGATCCGGCCGGAATTCGGATCGTAGCAAAGTGAGCGGTCGCTACTGCAGGATGAGCGACTTTGCTCGAGGCGTTCGTCGCGCCGCGGCAGCAGTTCGACGTCGGGTTCTGACAATGGGATCACGAACGGGGCGAAGCGGTGGGTAGGAGGCGTCATCGGCGCGATCGCCGCCTTCAGCCGGAGCTCGAGGGGCGCTTTGGGCACCACGGCATCAGCCGCGCCCGCAGGGGCGGAGGCGATGGCGAGGGTCAGAGCGATGACTGCGGGGTACATGGTCACTCCAGGGTGTCGGAGTGACTGTGCGCTGCGAACCCTTCCGTAGATGCCAGCGCCGGACGGCACTTATTGTCCTCGACCTCCACTGTAGGACGTAGGCGGCGGACTACGCCCGGCGGGAGAAGGCTGACCGCACCGCGCGGCTCACGCTTATTCCGGGATCGCTGGCCAAAACCTATCTTGGCGTAGCTACCTGTCTACAGCGATACGCCCATGAATAATGCCCTGACGTCCCTTGCCCTGGCCGCCTGCATCGCAGTTCCGGCCATGGCCCAGCAGCCGAAAATCTCGGCGAGCCCCGCGCTTCCCGCGTACGGCCAGGCGGTCATGATCGAGTTGCGCGACACCGCCTGGCCGACATTCATGCCAGCCACCCGCTACTCGGTGAGCGGCTCGAACATCATCGCTGATTTCGAGTACCTGACCGCGGGGTTCGGCCCGATGCGCCCCGACTTCGGCTACGAGCCGGTCGACCTGGGCGAGCTCGTTCCCGGAAACTACACACTGACGGCGCGCCTGCACAACATTGAAAACCCGGGCGCGGCGCCGCAGACGATTTCGAGCTCGATCGCCGTCGTGCCTCCGGGGCCGTGGGGGCTCTACACGATTCCGGTGGAGCCCCAGGCATTCGCGGCGACCCATGTCATGGTCAAGAGCGCCGCCTACTTCAGCCCGCAAACTCTGCGGGCCACCATTTCGGGCAACGTGGTGCGGGTCGACTTCGAGTACCTCGCCACCGCCCCGGCGAGCGGCGCCGCGCCCAACGGCATGGCCACGTATGGCGCAGTGCGCATTCCCGACCTGGCCCCGGGCCACTATCGGGTCGAGGGTTGGGGCCACGTGAGCGGCGGTGCGCCGGAGAAGTTCTTCACCCGCGACCTCCTGGTCGCCTCGACCACGCCCGTCGTGGAGTACTACTCGGCGAGCCTCGACCACTATTTCATGGCCACGGGCGCGGGCGAGATCGCGCTCCTCGACCGCGGCTCCCAGGGCGACTGGAAACGCACCGGGCAGCGCTTCAAGGCATGGTCGCGGCAGTCCGACGCGAGCGCCGGCGCGGTGGCCGTCTGCCGCTTCTACGCGCGCGGGCCCAACTCGCACTTCTTCACGGGCAGCAAGCAGGAATGCGATTACCTGAAGGCGCTCGAGCAGCAGCAGCGGGCCGATGCAACGTCGCGCGGAACGGCCTTCCTCGGCTGGGCCTTTGAAGGGATCGCCTTCTGGGCGATGGCCCCGGTGAACGGGCAATGCCCCGCGGGAACCACGCCGATCTATCGCGTGTACAACGCCCGTGCGGCCCAGAACGACTCGAACCACCGCTTCACGGCCGATCTGATGCAGTACTCCGCGATGACGGCCTCCTGGAGCGACGAGGGCGCGCAGCTCTGCTCGCCGTCCTGATCGGGGCGAGCAAGCGCATCAGCGCAGCCTCATCGGCTCGCAGTCCGTGAGTGCGCGGTGCGGCCCTGCGACGCGCATGCCGCGTCCAGGTCCTTGGGTCGAGAAGTTGCGGGTGCACGTAGCTCTTGCGGCAGATCGCGGGCGTGTTGCCGAGGCGGCGGGAGGCCTCGCGCACCGCCGCCACCATGTGCGACGGACCCACTGGCCCCTCGCCCCGCGCCAGCTCCGTGGCGACGAACACCGTCCCCGCCCAGGTGCGAAAGTCCTTCGCCGTCACATCGGTCCCGGCGATCTCCTTCAGGTAATCGTTCACGTCGGACGAGCCGATCGATTGACCCTTGCCCTCGCCGTCGAGGTATTCGAACAGCGTCTGGCCCGGAAGCTCGCGGCAACGCCGGATGATGCGGGCAAGGTGCGGGTCGTCCACCGTCGCCTTGTGAAACTTGCCGCTCTTGCCGCGAAACTCCAGCTCCACCTTGCCCCCCTCGACGTGGGCGTGGCGGTTACGCAGCGTCGTGAGGCCGAAGGAGTCGTTCTCCTCCGCGTAGCGCTCGTTGCCGATGCGAAAACACGTGGTCTCGAGCAAGCGCACCAGCGTGGCAAGCACCTTTGCGCGCGGCAGCCCCGGGAGTTGCAGGTCCGCGCGCGCGCGCCGGCGAATCGCGGGCAGTGCCTTGGCGAACGCGAACATGCGGTCGAACTTATGCGCATCGCGCATCTCCCGCCAGCGCGCGTGGTAGCGGTACTGCTTGCGCCCTCGCGCATCGCGACCCGTCGCCTGCAGGTGCCCATTGGCATCGGCACAGATCCAGACGTCGGTCCAGGCGGGGGGAATAACGAGCGCCTTGATGCGCGCGAGTGAACCGGCTGCCTTCACGGGGCGGCCCCGGGCATTCATGTACTCGAACCCGTGGCCGCCCTCGCGGCGACGCAGGCCGGGCTCGGAATCAAGGGCATAACGCAGGCCGACGCTCTGGGGCATGGCATGCAGACAAGCGGGACCCGGGTTGGTTGCGGGAGCCTGCGGGAATCGGTGGTGGAGTGGAAGGGGATCGAACCCTCGACCTTCGCATTGCGAACGCGACGCTCTCCCAGACTGAGCTACCACCCCACGCGAAGCCCCGAATTATACCGTATGGCCTTGCCCGAACCTCATCGAGACGCGGGTCGCCTGCTGTCCTACACCGTCGCCAGCCGCGGGCCGACAGATTTGTCGTTGGGGCTCGATCGAGAATGACGGACGCGGCAACGGCCGTCATTTCCCGGTGGAGAACTTGATGCAGGGCAACGGAGGACGCACGGCAGTCGGGATAATCGCCGCCATCGCGACGATCTACTTGCTGCACTGGGGCGCGCCCTTCTTCGTGCCCCTCCTCGTCGCCCTGCTGATCGCGTATGCCCTCGCCCCCATGGTCGACGCGCTGACCCGCCTCGTGCGCTTCCGCGTCATCGCCGCAACGCTCGTGGTGGGTACGCTGCTTGCGCTCCTCGGCACTGCTGCATGGGCGTGGAGCGACGACGCGCGCAACCTCTGGGAGCGCGTGCCCGACGCAGCCAAGTCGATTTCCGGCTCGCTCAAGAAAATGGCGCAGAAAAGCCCCCCGAGCCCCGTGGCCGAAGTGAAGAAGGCCGCCGCGGAGATCGAGTCGATCGCGCAGACGGGCAAGTCCGCGCCCCCCGCGCCACCGCCGGCAGCCGCGGCCTCGACCATCTCCTTCTGGGGGCTCGTGTGGGCTGGCGGAAAGGGCGTCGCGATCGTGATGTCCCAGGTGCTCGCGGTGATATTCCTCGTGTTCTTCATGCTGGCCTCGGGCGACCTCTTCAAGCGCAAGATCGTGAAGCTCGCCGGCAAGACGCTTTCGGAGAAGAAGATCACCGTCGAGATGATCGACGAGATCGACCTGCAGATCCGCCGTTACCTCATGGTGGTCCTGGTGAGCAACATCCTCGTCGGCGTGGGCACGTGGTTCACGTTCCGTCTGATGGGGGTGAACTACGCGGAGCTCTGGGGACTGTCGTCCGCCATCCTGCACACCGCACCGTATTTCGGCCCGGCGCTGATCGCGGCGGCGGCGTTCTTCGCGGGCTTCCTGCAATTCCAGGATTGGTCCCAGGCGGCGATGGTCTCCGGCATCAGCATCCTGGTGGCCACGCTGGTAGGCTCCGTATTCGCGACCTGGCTCGCGAGCCGGCAGACCCAGATGAACACCACTGCCACGTTCATCGGATTGCTTTTCTTCGGCTGGATCTGGGGCCTTTGGGGCGTGCTCCTCGCCATTCCGGTGCTCGCGATCGTGAAGACGATCGCCGATACCAAGGAGGAATGGAAACCCTTGAGCGAGCTGCTGTCGAAGTAACAGCAGGCGAAACTTTTGCCGCTCAGGCGACAACGTTCTTGTCGGATTCGTCCGACACTCTAAACCGACCTATCAGGAGACAAGCACTATGCAGAAAGCTCGAATGATCACCGCCATCGCTGCCCTTGGGCTATTGGGCTCCAGCGCCGCCTTCGCCCAGTACGACAACCGCGCCCCGTGGCGCGGTGACTTCTGGGGCTACGTCGGGGCGAGCGCCGGCGAATCCAAATTCAACACCGACTGCCGCCAGGGCGTCACACGGTTCTTCGACTGCGACACCCGGGACACGGGCTTCAAGGTTTACGTCGGCGGCAGGGTGAACGAAGTGTTCGGCCTCGAGGTCGGATATACGGACTTCGGCCGCATCCGCGCGTCCGGAGGGGATACCAACGCATGGGCGATTCCGATCACGCTCACTGCCGGCACCCCCCTGGGCACGCGCTTCGGGATCTTCGGCAAGGTGGGCGGCCTCTACGGCCGCACCGACGTGACCGCGGACCCGGACACGCTGTTCGACACCGGCCACAAGAACGGCTGGGGATTTACGTATGGAGCGGGCATGACGTTCGCGCTCACGCCAAGCCTGCAGTTGCGAGCGGACGTGGATCGTTACAAGCTCGACTTTGTGGGTGGACGCAAGGATGTGGACATGGTGTCCGCGGGCTTGCAGCTGCGCTACTAGAAAGTAGTCATCACAACGAGGAGACTCTTCATGTCGAAAATCATCGCCGGGGGCTTCGAAACCTACGTGGAGGCGCAGGACGCGCTGAAGCGCCTGGCCCAGGCCGGCGTCAACTCGGAGTACCTGTGCGAATTCCGCATCAATCCCGCGGGCATGCACGATGCGACTCCGGTGGGCGGCGATCATGACGAGTCTGCGGGGGCGCACGGGATCGACAGTGGTGCGACCCAGGGCGCTCTCATTGGAGCAGTGGTCGGCACGGCGGTGGGCATCGCCGCCGCTCCCCTCGTAGGCCCGGCCGGCATCGCGGCGGGCGCGGGCGCCGGGGCCTATGCCGCGTCGCTCGTGGGGGGCCTGAAGGGCGGAGTCGACCAGGAAGCGCAGCCCGACCACACCGTCGTGCGGCCCGCCGAAGCGATGATCGCAGTGAACGTGAGCGGCGCCGGCATTCCCGAGGAGCGCATCGTGCAGGTGTTCGAGGACGCGGGTGCGTGGCAGATCGAGCGCAGCGACGGGCACTGGGAAGACGGCGAGTGGAAGGACTTCGACCCGGTGTCCGCACCGCAGCTCATCGGCGGGCGCGATCCCCAGGCAGGCGCCGGGCGTGTGACGTCACCGCGCAGCTAGCGGCGCCGCCCGTACGCTTAGATTGCCCGCGCGCATCGTCCGGTCGAGCAGCTTCG
Source organism: Pseudomonadota bacterium (assembly GCA_030855025.1). GTDB lineage: Bacteria > Pseudomonadota > Gammaproteobacteria > Burkholderiales > Usitatibacteraceae > Usitatibacter. Next base: position 27,581 of record JALYSB010000019.1, on the reverse strand, counting down.
CGGCCTGGTGGATCGCGCGGATCGTGGGAGTGGGCACGTCCACGAGGGCGCCCAGCTCCACCACGCTTCCCACCAGCGCGTCGATCTCGAGGGCGCGCCCGGCTTCGACATCCTGCAGCATCGATGTCCGGTGGCGCCCCACCCGTGTGGCGCCTTCGAGTCGCTTGTCGATCGTGATCCGAAATGTGATGCCGAGTTTCTCTCCCACCGCCTGCGCCTCTTGCATCATGCGCGCAGCGAGGTCACGTCCATCGACATCAGTGCAGATGTCGGACACCCCCGCGTGGGTGAGCGCCGAGATCGGGTTGAACGTGACATTTCCCCAGAGCTTGATCCAGACCTCCGCACGGATGTCGTCGACCACCGGCGCCTGAAAACCTGCGCGCGCGAAGGCGCCCGAAAGGCGCGCGATGCGCTCGCTGGCGCGCCCGTCGAGCTCGCCCATCGGGAGGCGGTCGTTGCCCGTGTGCATCACCTCGCCGGGTCCGATGCGCTCCGCCGCCACGAACACCACGCCCCCGATGATGCGCCGCGTCGGGATCGCGTCCCTGATCTTCCCGCCGGGATCGACCGCCTCGACCGCACGGCCGTCGAAGGCGCCGCCGTGGCCCTGGAAATACCAGAAGGGGACGCCGTTCTGCAACGGCATCACCACGGTTTCGGCGTCACAGAGCGATTCGATGCGCGCGGCGACTTCGCCCACCTGGTGCGCCTTGAGCGTGAGGATCACCACATCAAAGCGGCCTGCTCCCTCGATGCTGTCCGTGGCGCTCACGTCACGGGCGATCTCCTCGCGGCCGTCGGAGTGGCGCAGGCGCATGCCGCGGGCCTTGATCGCCTCGAGGTTCTCCCCGCGCGCGATGAAGGTGACGTTTTCGCCGCCCAGCGCAAGTCGCGCGCCGAGGACGCCCCCGATGGCGCCGGCACCGACGATGCAAATTCTCATGTGCGCTCCGCGCTCGGGGATAATCGGTGTTCCACCCCGCCACCTTAGCCCAAACCGCCATGCGCCTGCTCGCCGCGATCCTCTTTCTCGCCCTCGCCCTCCCCGTGCTTTCACAGCAGGATGCCGAGGGCGCGCGCCGCACCATCGCCGCGATCGAGCAGCTCCTTCAGCAGCGGCCGGCGGACGCCACTCTCTGGTATTTCCTCGCACGCTTCCAGGCGCTCGCGGGCGGGCGCAAGGAGGCGGTTGCCGCTCTCGAGAAAGTGGCCGAGCTGGGCGATGGGTTCCTGCCGCCACGCGCCGACGGCTTCGAGACCCTGTGGGAAGATCCCGCGTTCAAGGCAGTGCGCACGCGCCTGGAAGCGAAGTTGCCGCGGATGGACTTCGCGCCCACCGCGTTCGAGCTCGAGGACAAGAAGGTGATCCCGGAAGGGATCGCCTACGATGCCCACTCGCGCGCGTTCTTCGTCGGCTCGATCGCGCAGCGGCGCATCCTGCGCGTGGCCGAGGGCCAGGCGGTGTCGGAATTCGCAGGCGAGAAGGCCGGGCTTGACCATGTGCTCGGCGTCGCGATGGATTCGCCGCGCCGCATCCTCTATGCCGTCAGCACGACCGCGCTTACCGACGTGGGCGAGCGGCAGCGTCGCAACGCCGTGTTCGCGTTCGATGCCGATACGAGGAGGCTCGTGCAGCGCCATGACGTGCCCGCCGCTTTGCAACTGAACGATGTCGCGGTCGCTCCCGGCGGCCGCGTCTTCGCGAGCGACTCGGCGAGCGGGGCGATCTACGAGATCGCGGTAAAGGGCCCGGGGCCCGCGCGCGAGCTGGTGGCGCCGAACCAGCTGCGCGGGGCCAACGGCCTTGCGGCGTCGCCCGACGGCACCAGGCTCTTCGTCGCGCACTCCACCGGACTTGCGGTCGTGGAGATTGCAACCGGCGCCTTCAAGCGCGTGGCCAACCAGACCCGCGAGAGCATCGCCGCGATCGACGGGCTCTACGAGTACCAGGGCGAGCTGATCGGCGTGCAGAACGTGACCACGCCAGGGCGCGTGATCCTCATCAGCCTGTCGCGCGAGGGCGACAGCGTGACCCGCGTACGAACTCTCCTCTCGCACCACCACAATGCGCTCGACGAGCCCACCACCGGTGCGGTGGGAGGCGACTATTTCTATCTGCTCGCGGCTACGGGCGTCACCCGCTTCAACCGTCAGGGCACCCTTGACCGCCCCGAGTCGCTGCCCACTCCCACCGTGGTGAAGGTCCTCCTACCCCGATAAATAAATGGTGTCAGAGACCATTTATTTCCATTCCGAGGCGTATCGAAGGTCAAATGGTCTCTGACACCATTTATTTTTTCTTGTAGGCCCAGGCCATCATCGCGATTCCGGCTGCGATCATCGGCAGCGACAGCCACTGCCCCATCGACAGGCCCCATCCCACCAGCCCGAGGAAATCGTCGGGCTGGCGTGCGAACTCGGTCACGAAGCGAAAGAAGCCGTAACCGATGAGGAATGCGCCCGAGACCGCGCCGGTTGGCCGGGGCTTCGCCGAGTAAAGCCAGAGCAGCGCGAAGAGCGCGAGCCCCTCGAGCGCGAACTGGTAGAGCTGCGACGGGTGTCGCGCCACCTGCGCCGCATCGTGCTGCGGGAACCACATCCCCCAAGGCAGGCTGGTGGGCCGCCCGGGCAGCTCGCCGTTGATGAAATTTCCCATGCGCCCGGCCGCGAGGCCGATCGGCACCAGCGGTGCGACGAAGTCCATGGTGGTGAGCCAGCGCTTCTTCTTGATCGCGCAGAACACCCAGATCGCGAGCATCACCCCGATGAACCCGCCGTGGAAACTCATCCCCCCCGACCAGATCTGCAGGATCTCCCCCGGATGGTCGAGGTAGTAAGCCGGCTTGTAGAACAGCACATAGCCCAGACGCCCCCCGAGGATCACGCCGAGCACGCCGTAGATCAGCATGTCGTCCACGTCCTTGACCTCGAGCCCGCGTCCGAGCCCGTCGCGCACGCGCTTCTTGCCGAGCACGATGAAGGCGATGAAGCCGATCACGTACATGAGCCCGTACCAGCGCACGGCCAAGGGGCCCAGGCTGAAGAGGATGGGATCGAACTGCGGGTGGACGAGCAAAATGTTTTCCTTCAGTCAACGATAGGGGCGCGCCGCATTATCCCAGACGAAGGTGCTTACGTGCCGCCAAGCAGCAGCCGGCAAGCCGTGATCAGGCTCATGAATGAAAAACGCCGAGCGCGTGGAAGCGCTCGGCGTAAAACTACCCCTCGGGACGTCGGTTGATGGCCTAGAGGTCGCGAAGGTCCGGCCCCGAGGAAGTGCGCGTCGGATGCACGCCGCGCTTGCGCGACAGGCCGATCATGATTCCGACCGCTCCGGTGACCACGAAGGCGAGCGCCAGCGGCATGCTGACCGGGAACAGGCCAAAGAGCACACCATCGGTGGCGAGGCCCGGCACGAAGCATGCGACGCCGAGGGCGAGCAGCGCGAAACCAATGATGAGGGCAATCGTTTTCATGGGGGAAGATCCTTCAATATGGAATGGATCAATCTTGGACCTCCCCGAAAGTAGGTCGTGCCTCGATGCCATGGGCCGATCGGACGTCGTAAGATAGCGACGTTGATGTAGGACTTCTTCCCCGCAGAAAACCACCCGCCATGGCCCACAAATACCGCTCTTTCACGATCACCAAGGGCGTGCCGCGCTCACCCAACCGCTCGATGCTGCGCGCCATTGGCTACGGCGACGCGGACTTCGACAAGCCGATCGTCGGGATCGCCAACGGCCACTCGACCATGAACCCGTGCAACGCCGGCATTCAGCCCCTGGCCGACGCCGCGGATGCGGCGGCACGCGCGGCCGGCGCGATGCCGCAGATGTTCGGCACCATTACCGTGACTGACGGCATCTCGATGGGGACCGAGGGCATGAAGTACTCGCTAGTCTCGCGCGAGGTGATCGCCGACGCCATCGAAACCGCGGCCCAGAGCCAGTTCATGGACGGCGTGCTCGCCATCGGCGGGTGCGACAAGAACCTGCCCGGCGCGATGATCGGGCTCATGCGCATGAACGTACCGGCGATCTGCGTCTACGGCGGCACCATCAAGCCCGGGCGCCACAACGGCCAGGACCTGCAGATCGTCTCGGTATTCGAGTCCGTCGGCGCGTTCACCGCCGGCAAGATGTCGAAGGAAGACTTCGAGTGCGTCGAGCGCAAGGCGCTTCCCGGCGTGGGCGCCTGCGGGGGAATGTACACCGCGAACACGATGTCATCGTCGGTCGAGGCGGTGGGAATGTCGCTGCCCAACTCATCGACCATGGCCGCGGAGGACGAGGAGAAACGCGAGAGTGCCGCCGAGAGCATGCGCGTGCTGGTCGAGGCGGTGAAGAGCGACTTGAAGCCGAAAGACATCGTCACTCGGAAATCGATCGAGAACGCGATCGCGGTGATCATGGCCACGGGCGGATCGACCAATGGCGTGCTGCACTGGCTCGCGATCGCGCATGCCGCCGGCGTTGCCTGGACGCTCGACGACTTCGAGCGCATCCGCCTCAAGGTGCCGGTGCTCTGCGACCTGAAGCCCTCGGGACGCTACGTCGCGGTGGACCTGCACAAGGCGGGCGGCATCCCGCAGGTCATGAAGATCCTGCTCGAGCACGGGGTGCTGCACGGCGACTGCATGACGATCACCGGCAAGACCGTTGCCGAGAACCTCAAGGATGTTCCCGCCGAGCCGCGCCGCGACCAGGACGTGATCCGGCCCTGGTCGAACCCGATGTACGCCCAGGGCCACCTCGCGATCCTCAAGGGCAACCTCTCGCCCGAAGGCTGTGTGGCGAAGATCACCGGCCTCAAGAGTCCCGCCATCACCGGGCCCGCGCGCGTGTTCGATTCGGAGCCCGCGGCGATGGACGCGATCCTCGCCGACAAGATCAAGGCGGGCGACGTGGTCGTCATTCGCTACGAGGGCCCGAAGGGCGGCCCCGGGATGCGCGAGATGCTCGCACCCAGCTCCGCGCTCATCGGCAAGGGACTCGGGGAGTCCGTGGGCCTCATCACCGACGGGCGCTTCTCCGGAGGCACCTGGGGCATGGTCGTGGGGCACCTCACGCCGGAGGCCTTCGACGGCGGCGTGATCGCGCTGGTGCGCGAGGGCGATTCGATCACCATCGACGCCCACCGCCTCCTGGTTCAGCTCGACGTCGACGAGGCCGAGATCGCGAAGCGCCGCGCCGCGTGGAAAGCGCCGCAGCCCAAATACACGACCGGGGTGCTCGGCAAGTACGCGAAGCTCGTCGGCACTGCCGCCAAGGGCGCGGTGACCGATTGAAGTTCGCCTCCGCCACGCCGGTCCTCTTCGTCGACCGCGTCGAGCCCACGCGCGACTTCTTCAAGCGCGTCGGCTGCCAAGTTGCCTTCGAGGTGCCCGAGGGCGACCGCGTCGGTTTCGCCATGGTCACGCGCGACGGCGCCAACGTGATGATCGAGACGCGCGGCAACTTAAACGAGCCGCCGAGCCTGCAAGCGCTCTCGCGGGAATCGCGCCGTGCCATGGTGTTCATCGAGGTTGACGACCTCGACTCGGTGATCGCCGCGCTCGACGGCGAGAAAGTCGTCGTCTCGCGCCACATCACTTTCTACAAGGCCGACGAGCTCACCTACCAGGAGCCCGGCGGCAACCTCGTCACTTTCGCGAAGATAAGTCGATGAAACGTCTCGCCGCCCTCGCCCTTTCCCTCTTCACCCTCGTCGCTTACGCCCAGGTCCCTCTTCCCCAGGGCGTCACGCGGGTCACCTCCGTCGAGGGGATCACCGAGTACAACCTCGCCAACGGGCTGCGCGTGCTGTTCGCGCCCGATGCTTCCAAGCCGACGACCACGGTCAACACGACCTATCTCGTGGGCTCCCGCCACGAGAACTACGGCGAGACCGGGATGGCGCACCTGCTCGAGCACCTGCTGTTCAAGGGCACGCCCACCCACCCGCTCGCGTGGCTGGAGTTCACGCGCCGCGGCTTGCGCGCCAACGGCTCGACCTGGACCGACCGCACCAACTACTTCGCGAGCTTCGCTGCCAGCGACGACAACCTCGACTGGTACCTGCGCTGGTCGGCCGACGCGATGACCAATTCCTACATCGCGAAGAAGGATCTCGACAGGGAGATGACGGTGGTCCGCAACGAGATGGAGCGCGCCGAGAACAATCCCACGCGAATGATCCTGACGCGCGCGATGGAGACCGCCTACTCGTGGCACAACTACGGCAAGTCCACCATCGGCGCGCGCGCTGACGTGGAGAACGTGGACATCGGGCGCCTGCAGGCCTTCTACCGCAACTACTACCAGCCCGACAACGCGGTGCTGATCATCGCGGGCAAGTTCGACGAGGCGAAGACGCTCGCGCTCGTCGCGCGCACCTTCGGGCCGATCCCGCGCCCGGAGCGCAAGCTGCAGCCGACCTACACCGTCGATCCCGAACAACAGGGCGAGCGCAGCGTAACGGTGCGCCGCGTGGGCGACACCCAGGTTGCACTGTCCCTTTACCACGTGCCTCCGGGGTCGCATCCCGACTTCGCCGCAGTGCAGCTGCTATCCACGATCCTGGGCGATGCGCCGTCGGGGCGCCTGCACAAGGCGCTGGTCGAGACGAAGCAGGCGGCGACGGTATTCGGCTTTCCGTTCGCGTGGCGGGAACCGGGCCTGGTGATCTTCGGTGCCGACGTTCCCAACAGTGCGTCCCTCGACACCGCGAAGGCCACCCTGCTCGGGACGATCGAGAGCATGGCGTCGCAGCCGGTCAGCGAGGCCGAGGTCGAGCGCGCGCGCACCAAGTACCTGAGCGACTTCGAGCTCAACGCCAACGATCCCGAGCGCATCGGGGTCGCGCTCTCGGGGGCCATCGCGCAAGGCGATTGGCGCCTCTTCTTCCTGCAGCGCGACCGCGTGCGCGCGGCCAAGGCCGCGGACGTGCAACGGGTGGCCGCGGCCTACCTGCTGCCCGACAACCGCACGCTCGGCCTCTTCATCCCGACCGCGACCCCGAAGCGCCCGCCCGCTCCGGTGCTGGTCGACGTGGCGCCGATGGTGAAGGACTACAAGGGAGACGCTGCAGTGGTCGCGGGCGAGGCGTTCGAGGCCACGACGGCGAACATCGAATCGCGCACCCAGCGCGCGCAGCTCGCCGATGGTCTGCGCATCGCCCTCATGCCCAAGCGCACGCGCGGCGGCTCGGTGAGCGTGCGGCTCACGCTGCGCTTTGGCGACGAGAAGTCGCTGTTCGGCATGGCGCCGACCGGGCGGGTTACCGCGGCGATGCTGAACCGCGGCGCCGCCGGCATGACGCGTGCGCAGATCCAGGACGCCTTCGACAAGCTCAAGGCGCGCGTCGCATTCACCGGCGGGGAGACGCGCTTGACCGTCAGCATCGAGACCACGCGCGACAACCTGCCCGAGGTGATCAAGGTCGTCGCGAAGGTGCTTCGCACCCCCGACTTCCCCGCCGCGGAGCTCGAGCAGCTCAAGAACGAGCTGGTCACCGCCGTCGAGTCGCAGCGCCGCGAGCCCGACGCCGTCGCGCGCGACGCCCTCTCGCGCCACGGCAATCCCTACCCGAAGGGGCACGTGCTCCATGAGCGCACCTTCGACGAGGAGATCGCCGGGACGAAGGCCCTCACGCTCGAGCGCGTGCGCGCGTTCCACCGCGATTTCTACGGCACGGGCAACGCCGAGCTTGCCGCCGTGGGCGACTTCGACCCCGCCCAGCTGCGCGCGCAGCTCTCGGAGCTGTTCGGGGGATGGAAGAGCGCCGCGGCCTATTCGCGCGTGCCGTCGCCGCACTACGCGGTCGCGCCGACCGAGCTGCGACTCGAGACGCCCGACAAAGCCAACGCCTACTTCACCGCCCAGATGCGCTTCCCGATGCGCGACGACGCGCCCGACTATGCAGCGGCGCTAGTCGCCAATCGCATCGTCGGCGGCGGCACCGGCTCGATTTTGTGGCGGCGCATCCGCGAGAAGGAAGGCGTGAGCTACGGCGTCGGCAGCCAGTTCGGCGCGAGCTCGCACGACCCCCACGCCGTCTGGACCGCGTTCGCCATCTACGCGCCGCAGAACGCGAAGCGCCTCGAGGACGCGTTTCGCGAGGAGCTCGCGCGCATCACCCGTGACGGGTTCACCGAGAAGGAGCTGCAGGACGCCAAGGGGGGCTCATTGCAGGGGCGTCGCCTGTCGCTCGCCCAGGACCGCGACCTCACCGTCGCGCTCGTGAGCCAGCTCGAGCTCGGCCGCACCATGGACTACATCGCCGGCATCGACCGCGCCATCGAGGCCGTTACCCTCGGCGAGGCCAACGCGGCCTTCCGCAAGTACCTCGATCCCTCGAAGCTGGTGACGGTCTACGCGGGGGATTTCGCCAAGGGAAAGTAATGAACGAGACTGGGCCCCGGCCCCACTTCTGCGATTCGCTCGTCTGGAATTTCGCCGGCAGCGCAGCCGACCAGGAGGGTGTCACTCGCCATGGCTCGCCACGATCCCGTCGATGCGCTGCATGATCTCCGGCGCGAGCTTCGCAATCACGTCCGCCGCCTTCAAGTTCTCCTCCACCTGCGAGACGCGCGAGGCGCCGGTGATCACGGTGGAGACCCGCGGGTTCTTCGCGCACCAGGCGATCGCGAGCTGGGCCAGCGTGCAGCCCAAACCCTTCGCGATCGATTCCAGCTTGCCCACCACCTCGTTCTTCGCCTTGTCGGTGAGGTTCGGCACCAGGAACTGCATGCGCGGCATGGCGCCGCGGCTGTCGGCGGGAACCCCCGCGCGGTACTTGCCGGTGAGGAGTCCCGAGGCGAGCGGGCTCCAGGTGGTGAGCCCCAGGCCGATGTCGTCGTAGAGCGGCGCGTACTCCTTCTCCACGCGCTCACGGTGGAAGAGGTTGTACTCGGGCTGCTCCATCACCGGCTTGTGCAGGTGGTGGCGCTCGGCGATCTCCCACGCTTCGCGGATCTCTCGGGCGTCCCACTCGGAAGTGCCCCAGTAGAGCGCCTTGCCGCGCGCGATCATGTCGTGCATTGCCCACACCGTCTCCTCGAGCGGCGTGTTCGGGTCGGGACGGTGGCAGTAGACCAGGTCGACGTAGTCGAGCTGCAGTCGCTTGAGCGAGGCGTCAATGCCGTGCAGCAGGTACTTTCGGTTGAGCGTCGCCTTCTCGTTCGGTCCCTCGGTGATTCCCCAGAAGAACTTGGTCGAGACGATGAGCTTCAGGCGCGGCCAGGCAAGCTTCTTCAGCGCCTCGCCCATGATCTCCTCGCTCTTGCCCGCGGCGTACACTTCCGCGTTGTCGAAGAAGTTGACGCCCCGGTCCCACGCGGCCGCCATGCAATCGCGCGCGGCGCCCGTGTCGAGCTGGTTGCCGTAGGTGACCCACGAGCCGAAGGAGAGCTCGCTCACCTTCAGGCCGGAGCGGCCGAGTCGACGGTAGTTCATCGGGAGGTGTCCTCGAAATGCGAGTAATCCGCCAAGCACTTCCATCCCGACAGGGTGGGTTGGGAGGAGAAGGACAAGGTGCTGCGCTTCAAGCGCCGCCCGATCTAGGCCGCGCTCGCGCCGCTTTCCTGCGGCGGCAGGCCGCGGATCAGGCCTTCGAGCGCCAGCGGCTCCACCGGCTTCACCAGGTGCCGATCGAAGCCCGCCGCCTTCGCGCGCGCTCGATCCTCCTCCTGGCCCCACCCGGTGAGCGCGACGATGTAGGCGTCGCGGCCGCCTGGCTGGGCGCGGATCCTCTGGCATGCCTCGTAGCCGTTCATTCGCGGCATGCCGATGTCGAGGAAGATGATGCGCGGCAGGAATTGCGCGGCCGCATCGATGGATTCCCGCGCCGAGTGAGCGACGCGGATGTCGTGGCCCATGACGCCGAGCATGAGCGAGAGCGTCTCGGCGGTATCGGGGTTGTCATCGGCGACCAGGATCCGGTGGCGCGGCCCTTCCGCGACGGCCCGCGGCTGTGGAACGTCTAGCGCACGCTCCCGCGCGCGGTCCTTCCCCGGCAGGCGCACGACAAACTCGCTGCCCTTTCCGTGTCCGTCGCTTCGAACCCGGATCGTTCCGCCGTGCATCTCGACCAGCCGCTTGGCGATCGACAGCCCGATGCCGAGGCCGCCCTGCGCCTTCTCCAGGCTGCGATCGACCTGTGTGAAGACGTCGAATACGCGCGCCTGCATGTCCGGGGGGATGCCGATGCCATTGTCGCGGATTGCGACCTCCACCTCGCCCCCGTGCTGAATCACGGCGAGCTCGATTCGCCCGCCGGGCTCGGTGTACTTGGCGGCATTGTTGAGCAGGTTCCCGAAAACCTGCGCAAGCCGCGTGAGATCGCCGTCGATTGCGATGCGATCCCCTGGGATCACGGCAACCAGCTCGTGGCGGCGATCGGCCATCAGGGGCTGGCTGGTCTCCAGCGCGCTCTCCAGCACCGCGGCGAGCTCCACCTCCTCGCGGCGCAGCTCGATCTTGCCGCGGCTCACGCGGCTCACGTCGAGCAGATCGTCGACCAGCCGCACCATGTGCGCAAGCTGGCGCTCCATCATGCCGCGCGCCTTCTCGACCGTGGGGGGATTGGCCGCGGCCAGGCGCATCACCTCGAGGCCGTTGCGAATCGGTGCCAGCGGGTTGCGCAGCTCATGGGCGAGCGTCGCCAGGAACTCGTCCTTGCGCTGGTCGAGCTCGCGCAGCTCCTCCTCGACTTGCTTGAGGCGATCGATCTCGAGGTGGATGCCGGCCCATGCCACGATGCTGCCGCGGTCATTGCGCACCGCAACGCCGCGCGCGAGGACCGAGTGCCACTTGCCGTCGACACCGCGCACGCGGTGCTCGATGTCCCATTTCCCGCCCGTGCGCACGCACTCGCGCCAAGCGGCGAACGCGCCGTCCCGATCGTCGGGGTGCAGGATCTCGCCCCAACCGTCGCCCGAGCACTGTTCCTGCGTCATTCCTATGAGCTTGAGAAACGACTCGCTCGCATAGGTGTTGCGGCCCTCGGCATCGCATACCCACACACCGTAGTCGATCGATTCGCCGATCGCGCGATACAGGCGTTCGCTCTCGCGCAGCCGCTCCTGGCTGCGGAACGCCTCGATCGCGTCGGCCGCGTGGCGCGCGCAGACGTCGGCCACCTGCATGTCGCGCTGGCTCGGGCGGTGCCTCGCGGCGAAGTGAACCGAGATCACGCCCAGCAACGCGCCCGCGCGAGTGACGATCGGCGTGCTGTGCACCGAGCGGAAACCGGCCGCGCGCGCGCCGTCGCGAAACGCCTCGAAGCCGGGGTCGCTGTACACGTCCTCGATGATCCAGCGGCAATGGCGGGCGAACGCGTTGCCGGCGGCGCCGCCTCCCGGCCCCGGGGCTACGTGCCCGAAATGTTTCAGCCCCCGCGCATCGAAGTTGCGGCTCGCCTCGACCACCAACGCGTTGCTCGCCGGGTCATGCAGCCATACCAAGCCGAAATCGGCACCCTGCGCGTCGACCGCGGTATCGAGGATCGCCTGAAGCATCGGGCCGATCTCGGTCATCCCCCCCAGGCGCAGCGCGAGCGCGTGCAGCTTGGTCAGGCGCTCGACCTGCAGCGCCAGCTCCTCCTTCGTGGCCGCGAGCTCGGCGGCGGACGCAGAGGCGTTGGTCGCGCGCTCCAGCAAATGGATGCGACGCTCGAGGAGCACGGCGCGCGTGACATCGGAGAACATGCAGAGCACGCCACCTAGACCGCCGCTTTCTCCGGGCACCGGGCTCAACGCGAGCGTGAAGTGCGCCTCCAACGGCATGCCGTCGCGGTCGATCACGACCGAAATCTGGGACGGACCCTCGAGCCACGCGGAAGGCGCGGGCCTGCCGAGCGCGCTTGGCTCCTCCGCCCCGAGGAGCGCCTTGCACGCATCGTTGTAGAAGAACGTGCAATCAGCTCCCCACCACAAGCCGAGCGGCTCGTGGGACGCGAGGACGATGCGCAGCGCGGCGCGCAGGGGAGCGGGCCACTCGGCCGCGGCTCCAAGAGGCGTGGCCGCCCAATCGGTTTCGCGAATCCGACGACCCATTTCACCGCCACCCGCGAAGAGATCGAGGGGAGGAAACGACGTGACGGCGCGCTGTTGCGACTCGAGCATGACGTGATCGAAGAGTGCTGGGCCCAGCCAGTATGGTGAATGGGGACCGGTGTTGGCTGTAGGCTGGGTCCTACATCGGGTGCGGTTTGGCGCGTTGGGTTCGATGTCCGAAAACAGCGAACGGGGCTCGGGCCCACGGCGGATAATGGCGCCATGCTGCTCGACGACCGCCAGTGCTACCAGGCGCTTCGCACCCACGACTCCCGCTTCGACGGGCGCTTCTTCGTGGGCGTCGCGACCACCGGCATCTACTGCCGTCCGGTGTGCAGCGCGCGCACGCCGAATCGCGGCAACTGCCGCTTCTTTCCCAGCGCGGCGGCCGCCGAAGCCGGTGGCTTCCGGCCGTGCCTGCGCTGCCGGCCGGAGCTGGCCCCCGGCTACGCCTCGGTGGATGCCAACCGCCGGCTCGCGCAGGCGGCTGCGGGGCTGATCGAGGATGGGCGGCTCGCCGACGTGCGCTTGCCCGATGTGGCCGATGCACTCGGCGTCACCGACCGCCACCTTCGGCGCGTCTTCCAGCAGGAGTTCGGCGTGGCCCCGGTCGAGTACGCGCAAACGCAGCGCCTGCTGCTCGCCAAGCGGCTGCTCACCGATACCGACATGGCAGTGCTCGACGTCGCCATGGCGAGCGGGTTCGCGAGCTTGAGGCGCTTCAACGACCTCTTCCGCACGCGCTACCGCATGACGCCGGCCGAGCTGCGCCGCAATGCGCCGGCACGGCGCCCGTCGGATCGATTGACCTTCGACCTCGCCTACCGCCCGCCGTACGACTGGAGTGCGATGCTCGCCTTCCTCGAGCGGCGCGCCATCGCCGGCGTCGAGTGGGTGGACGGCGGCGCGTACCTGCGCACGGTGCGATTGGTGAGATTGGGCCCCCGTCGACACGGGGGCGACGCGGCGGAAGAATTGGGCCCCCGTCGACACGGGGGCGACGCGGCGGAAAGAAGCCGCGTCGGATGGATTTCGGTTGCGCCCTCGAAGCGTCGCTCGGCGCTGCGCGTGGACGTGTCGGCGTCGCTCGCCGGCGCGATCCCGCAGCTGCTCGCGCGCGTGAAGCATCTTTTCGACCTCGCGTGCCACCCCGAGGAGATCTCGGCGGCGCTCGGCGCGCTCGCCGTCGACCACCCCGGTCTGCGGCTTCCGGGTGCGATCGACGGATTCGAAGTCGCGGTCCGCGCGATCCTCGGCCAGCAGGTGACGGTGAAGGCAGCCTCCACGCTCGCCGCGCGCTTCGTGCACGCCTTTGGCGAGCCGTTCGCGACGCCGCACGCGGGATTGAACGCGCTGTTTCCCGCGGCGGCAACGGTCGCCGGCCGCGATCCCTCGGACATCGCGCGACTCGGCATCATCGCGGGCCGCGCGCGTGCGATCGTGGCACTTGCGCGTGAAGTTGCCGCCGGCAACATCACGCTCGAACCGACGGCACCGGTCGAAGCGACAGTCGCGGCGCTGGAAGCGCTCCCGGGCGTGGGCCCGTGGACTGCGCAGTACATCGCGATGCGTGCCCTCGCATGGCCGGACGCCTTCCCGCACCCCGACGTCGCCGTGTTGCGCGCGATGCGGCAACGCGCCCCCGCGCGCGCCCTTCAAGACGCCGCCGCATGGCGTCCGTGGCGCGCATACGCCGTCCTGCACCTATGGAAATCCCTGGAGGCTTCATGATTCGCTACGCCCGCCTGGCAACTCCCGTTGGAACGCTGCTCGCCATCGCCGCCGGCGGCGCGCTCACCGGCATCTACTTCGAGGGGCGCCCCCATGCGCCGGAAATCGCGCGCGACTGGCACGAGGATCCCTCGCATGCGCCTCTCGCCGAATGCGCGCGCCAGCTCGCCGAGTTTCTCGGGGGTACGCGGCGCTGCTTCGATCTGCCGCTCGCACCCGACGGCAGCGACTTCCAGCGGCGTGTGTGGGTCGAGATCGCGCGCATTCCCTATGGCGAGACGATCACCTATGCGCAGCTTGCGCAACGCGCCGGCGCACCGGGAGCTGCGCGCGCAGCGGGAGCGGCGACCGGGCGCAATCCCCTGTCAATCGTGGTGCCGTGCCACCGCGTCGTCGGCACCAGCGGCAGCCTCACCGGGTATGCGGGCGGCGTCGAGCGCAAGGCGAGGCTGCTCGCGATCGAAGGCGCCCTCGAGTCGTCGCCGGCTTGAGACCCGCGGACCTCGCGCGCCTGGTCGCGCTCGCGGCGATGTGGGGAGCGTCCTACCTCTTCATGCGCGTCGCCGTGCCGCACCTGGGGCCGGTGCTGATGATCGAGCTGCGCGTGCTCATCGCGGGGCTAGCCCTCGCCGCGTTTGCCTACGCGACGCGCCGGACGATCGGCTGGCGCGAGCACTGGCGCGAGTACCTCTTCGTGGGTGCCGTGGGGCTCGCCCTGCCCTTCGTGCTGATCGCCGAGGCGCTCACCGTGATCGATGCGTCTACCGCGGCCATCCTCAACGCATTGTCGCCACTGTTCGCGTCGGTCGTGGCGGCGGTGTGGATCCGCGACCCGGTCACGCCTGCGAAGGCCGCGGGCATCGGGCTGTGCCTGGGCGGGACCGCGATCCTGGTCGGATGGACGCCGGTGCCTATGACCGGCCGCGAGCTCCTCGCCGCTTCGATGTCGGTTGCCGCCACCGCGCTGTACGGTTTCTCCATCGTGTTCACGAAGGTGAAGCTCAAGGGGGCGAGCCCGATGGGTTCTTCGGTGGCGACGCTGCTGTTCGCGGCGCTCGCCTTGCTTCCTTTCACGCCCGTCACGCGCGATCCCGCGCCGGTGCCCACGGCCGCATGGCTTGCGTTGGCGGGCCTCGCGGTATTGTCGACCGCGGTGGCATTCGTCTTCTATTACCGCCTCATCGCCGACGTCGGACCGGTGAAGGCGATCACGGTGACGCTACTGGTTCCGATCTTCGGGATGATCTGGGGCGTGATCTTCCTCCACGAGCCCGTGACCCCCGGGCGCATTGCCGGCTGCGCCATCATCCTCGGGGGCTGCTCTCTCATCCTCGGCCTGCTGCGACTGCCTGCCCGTCGCGCGGCGGGCTGACGCGTGGCAACGACGCGGCCTTCGATCGCCCGGGCCCTGGTCCTGTCGGCCTGCCTCTGGCTCGCATCCTGCAGCTCGATTCCCGAATTTCCCGCCCGGGGAGAGTTCCTGGGCGAAACGTTCGAGACCCCCGTGGACTCGGAGGTCGCCCGCTACTACCTCGAGAAGTACCTGCAGGGAAAAAATGAAGACCCGGGAATGCACGCCAGGATCGATGCGGTCCATCGTCGTTACGACCAGCCGATTCCCTCCCGCGAAGAGCTCGCGCGCGTCTCCCGGGAGATGTCGGTCGATTTCGCCGCCCTGTTCCTGGCCCAGCGCCTGCTGGCCAACCCCTGCAACCGCGACCTCAATCGATCCTTCGTGCATTACCTCGCCGACACGAACGCCGCCGGGGCGGATGCCACGCCGTACCTGCTGCTGTTCGTTCCCGGATGGGACTACGCCGACATGGGGCACCTGACCGGCGCGGACTTCGCGCGGCCCCGGGAGCTTGCCACCCGGTACGGCTTCGAGAACCATCTCGTCGCGCTGCGGCCGACGGGCTCGGTGGAGGAGAACGCGCGAATCCTGGCGGCAGCGGTCGCGAGGCATGCTCTCTCCGGAAAAAAGATCCTGCTCGCCGGCTCGAGCTCGGCGGGGCCCACGATCCACCTCGCCCTCGGCACGCTGGTCGGGGCGAACGAGATGAAGTCGATCGCCGCCTGGCTCAACATCGGCGGCCTCCTGCAAGGCAGCCCGATCGTCGAGCATTTCCGATCGGGACCGCGGCGGTGGTTCGTCGATCTGGGAATCTGGTGGAAAGGCTGGAGTCACGATGCGGTCGCGAGCCTCGGCACAGGCCCGGGCCGCAGGCGTTTCCAGGAGATCCGGATCGATGCCGACATCCTCGTCGTCAACTATCTCGGCATTCCGATGTCAGGGCAAGTCGGCCGACATGCACGTGACACCTATCCGGTGTTGAAGCGGGATGGGCCAAACGACGGGCTCACGCTGCTGGCCGACGCGATCGCGCCCGGGAGCCTCACGATCGTAGCGCTTGGGAGCGACCATTTCTTTGCCGACGATCCGCGCATCGACGCAAAGACGGTCGCGCTGATGAGGCTGATGATCGCCTACCTCGAGAAGCGCCCGGCGAAGGCAACCGGCAGCTGCTGAACATGGATAGAATCACCTCCTGCACGCATAACTCCCCATGCCCAACAGACTCGCGAAAGAAACCAGCCCCTACCTGCAGCAGCACGCGGACAATCCGGTCGACTGGTACCCGTGGGGTGAAGAGGCCCTGAGCGCGGCGAAGCGGATGGGCAAGCCGATCCTGCTGTCGGTGGGCTACTCGGCCTGCCACTGGTGCCACGTGATGGCGCACGAGTCATTCGAGGACCCCGAGATCGCGCAGGTGATGAACGACAACTTCGTGAACATCAAGGTGGATCGCGAAGAGCGCCCCGACATCGACCAGATCTACCAGGTTGCCCAGGCGCTGCTCACGCAGCGCTCCGGCGGCTGGCCGCTCACGATGTTCCTCACGCACGACCAGCTGCCGTTCTTCGGCGGCACCTATTTCCCGAGCACGCCGAAGTACGGCATGCCCGGATTCCCCGACCTGCTGCGGCGCGTGCGCCAGTTCTACGACGACAATCCCGGCGACATCCGCCAGCAGGGCGAGCAACTCGCGCAGGCGCTTGCGCGCATGCAGCCCCGCGCCGGCGCCCGCCTGTCGCATTTCTCGCGCGAGCCGCTCGACGCGGCGGCCGCGCAGCTCGAGGCCTCGTTCGATCGCGAGCATGGCGGCTTCAGCGGCGCGCCCAAGTTCCCCCATCCCGACACGATCGAGTTCCTGCTGCGCCGCCATGCCGCGGGAACCGATGCGCAGGCGCTCGATCGCGCCGCCTTCACGCTGCGCAAGATGGCCGCCGGCGGCATCTATGACCAGCTGGGCGGCGGTTTTTCGCGCTACAGCGTGGACGCGGAGTGGGCCATACCGCATTTCGAGAAGATGCTCTACGACAACGCGTGGCTGCTGCGCCTTTACGCCGACGCCTGGGCGGCCACGCGCGACCCCGCCTTCGAGCGCGTCTGCGACGAGACCGCTGCATGGGTGATGCGCGAGATGCAGTCTCCCGAAGGCGGCTACTACTCCGCGCTCGACGCCGATTCCGAAGGCGAGGAGGGCAAGTTCTACGTGTGGAGCGTCGACGAGGTCCGAGCGCTCCTCGCGCCGCAGGAGTTCGCCGCGGCCTCGCGGGTCTTCGGCCTCGACCGCCCTCCCAATTTCGAGGGCCACGCCTGGCACCTGGTGATCGCGCGTCCGGTCGAGGAAGTCGCCGGCGAGCTGGGAATCGGCGCGGGCGTGGCGCGGGCGGCGCTCGATCGCGCGCGCGCCAAGCTCATGACCGTGCGCGACAAACGCGTGCGCCCGGGGCGTGACGAGAAGGTCCTTACCGCGTGGAACGCGCTCATGGTCGCAGCCATGGCGCGCGCTGCGCGCGTGTTCGACCGCCCCGACTGGCTCGCTTCCGCCCGCCGCGCGCTCGATTTCCTCCACGCCACGCCGTGGCAGGACGGCCGCCTGCTCGCGACCTACAAGGACGGGCGGGCGCATCTCGACGCGTATCTCGACGATCATGCCTACCTGCTCGCCGCCCTTCTCGAGATGCTCCAGGCTGATTTCCGGCCCGATGACCTCGAGTGGGCCCAGGAAATCGGCGACGTCCTCATGGAACGCTTCCACGACGACAAGGCGGGCGGCTTCTTCTTCACTTCCCACGACCACGAGAGGCTGATCCAGCGGCCCAAGCCCGGCCCGGACAATGCGACGCCCTCGGGCAATGCGGTGGCGGCACTTGCGCTCCACCGCCTTGCATTCCTCACCGGCGAGACGCGTTATTCCGAAGCCGCCGCCGGCACGGTCGCGCTCTTCTGGCCACAGCTCGAGCGCCAGGGCGCATCGTTCGGCACCCTCCTCGCCGCCCTCGAGGAACAGCTCGAGCCGCCACGCACGCTGATCGTGCAAGGCGCGCGCGACGCGTTCGCGCCGTGGCGAGAGCTGCTCGACCCCGCCTACCTGCCCACGACCCTCACGCTCTTCGTGCCGGCGGGCACCACCGGCTTGCCGCCGCCGCTCGCCAAGCCCGTCGCGGACCGGGTCAACGCCTGGCTCTGCGAAGGCGTTACGTGCCTTGCGCCGATCGATATACCCGCGCGATTGCGCGAAGCGCTGAAAATGCCCAGAATCGCGGCTGCCCCATGAACCCCCACCGCCAGGAACCCCCCATGAAAAAGTCCGGCCTGATCCTCGCCACTCTTTTCGCCATCGCCGCGACTCCTGCGATCGCCGACGAGGAGCTCGCCAGGAAGAGCGCCTGCACGGCTTGCCACGCCATCGACAAGAAGCTCGTCGGTCCGGCCTACAAGGAAGTCGCTACGAAGTACCGCGCCGACAAAGGCGCCGAAGCCAACCTGATCGACAAGGTCAAGAAGGGCGGGGTCGGCGCCTGGGGCCAGGTCCCGATGCCGCCGAACGCCCACGTGAAGGACGAGGACGTGAAGGTCCTCGTGAAGTGGATCCTGTCGCTGAAATGACGTTCTTGTAATGGGGTCCCGGCCGGTCACCGGGACGACGGCACCCTGGGCCGTCGTTTGACACGCCCCCTGCGGCTACCCATAATTGCCGCCTTTCCGGCTCCCCTGCCGGGCATTGCCTCCCACAACCCCAATTCCAGGAGAAGCACCATGAAACGCTCCCATCAACTGAGCCTCGCCGTCGCGCTCGCGCTCGGCCTCGCCGCCTGCGGCCCGAAGGAAGAGCCGAAGAAGGCCGCTGCACCGGCCACCCCGGCCGCGCCCGCCGGCCCCACGGTGATCATCGCCCACGCCGGCCCGCTCACGGGCTCCATTGCCCACCTCGGCAAGGACGACGAGAACGGCGTGGCGCTCGCCGTGGCCCAGGCCAACGAGAAGAAGGTCATGATCGGCGGCAAGCCGGTCACCTTCAGGATGATGAGCGAAGACGACCAGGCCGACCCGAAGGTCGGCACCACGGTCGCGCAAAAGCTGGTGGACGCCAAGGTCGCCGCAGTCGTCGGCCACCTGAATTCCGGCGTGACCATCCCGGCGTCCGAGATCTACAACAAGGCGGGCATCCCGGTGATCTCGGGCTCGGCCACCAACCCGGCGCTCACGGAGCGCGGCCTCAAGACCGTGTTCCGCACCGTCGGACGCGACGACCAGCAGGGCCCGGCCATCGCCTCGTACATGGTGAAAGAGCTGAAGGCCAAGAAGGTCGCGATCGCCGACGACAAGACCGCCTACGGCGAAGGCATCGCCAACGAGGTCGAGAAGACCCTCAAGGGCGCGAAAGTGCAGATCGTCGGCCGCGAGCGCACCACCGACAAGGAAACCGATTTCAAGGCGATCCTCACCAAGATCAAGGCGAAGAACCCCGACGTGATCTTCTACGGCGGCATGGACGCAACCGGCGGCCCGATGATCAAGCAGGCCCGTGAGCTCGGCATCAAGGCGGTGTTCGCCTTCGGCGACGGCGCCTGCACCGACGAGATGGGCAAGCTCGCCGGCCCGGCCGCCGAAGGCCTGGTGTGCTCGCAGGCGGGCCTGCCGCGCGAGGCGGCCAGCAAGGAGTTCGTCGACGCGTACAGGAAGAAATACGGCGAGATCAAGCAGTACGCGCCCTACTTCTACGACGGCACGCTCGCCATCATCGAGGCGATGAAGAAGGCCAACTCGACCGACCCGGCCAAGTTCGGCCCCGAGATCTTCAACGTGTCCTTCACCGGCGCCACCGGCACCGTCGCCTTCGACGCCAAGGGCGATCGCAAGGATGCCGAGATGACGATCTTCAAGCTCGAGGGCGGGAAGGTGAAGCCTGTTGCCATCGTGAAGGGCGGCGTCTCGACGCCGTTCGTGGCTGCCGCGGCCGCACCGGCTCCGGCTGCCGCCCCGGCCGCCAAGGCCGCACCCATGAAGGAAGAACCCAAGAAGGACGAGAAGAAAAAATAACGACAAAAACTAGAGAAACACACGCAATCGACGGCACCGGAAACGGTGCCGTTTTTTTTGTGTCGACTTGCGTAGAATCTCCCGCGTGGACACCTTCCTGCAGCAGGTCATCAACGGCCTGACCCTCGGCTGCGTCTACGCCGTGGTGGCGCTCGGCTACACCATGGTCTACGGCATCATCCAGCTGATCAACTTCGCGCACGGCGAGGTGGTGATGATCGGCTGCATGGTTGCCTTCTCGGTGATCGTGGCGCTGGCCCCCTCGGGAATGCCGCCGCTCGTGATCGTGGGAGTCGGAGTCCTGGCTGCGGTGCCCGTGTGCATGGCGGTCGGCTACGTGGTCGAGCGCGTGGCCTACCGGCCGTTGCGCAACGCGCCGCGCCTGGCCCCGCTAATCACCGCGATCGGCGTCTCGATCGTGCTCCAGCACCTGGCGCTCCTCGTGTGGAGCCGCAACATCATCGCGTTTCCGCAGATCATCAAGCTCGAGCTCTACCACCTGGGAAGCTCGGAGAACAGCGCCACCATCTCCAACATCCAGATCGCCATCGTCCTCGCGTCGATCGCGATGATGGCCGCCCTGATCGCGCTCGTGTACCGCACGAAGATGGGAATCGCGATGCGCGCCACGCAGCAGAACCCGCAGGTCGCCGGGCTGATGGGCGTGGACATCAACCGCGTGATCTCCTTCACCTTCGTGATCGGCGCGGCGCTGGGCGCGATGGCGGGCGTGATGGTCGGCACCTACTACGGCATCGCGCATTACCAGATGGGTTTCCTGCTGGGGTTGAAGGCCTTCAGCGCGGCGGTGCTGGGAGGGATCGGCAACATCGCCGGCGCGGTGCTCGGCGGGATCCTCATGGGGTTGATCGAGGCTCTCGGAGCGGGCTACGTGGGCGACTTCACCAACGTTTGCCTGCTCGATAAATTCCTGCCGGGATTCACCGAGGTCTGCGCCGCGAGCCCCGAGTCGAGCATGTTCGGCAGCAACTACAAGGATGTCTACGCGTTCATCGTGCTGATCCTGGTGCTCGTCTTCCGGCCCCAGGGGCTGCTCGGCGAGCGTGTCGGCGACCGGGCATGACGCGCGTTAGGGAGTTATCCGTGCAAAAGGCTTTGAATCCGCCGATAAACGCCGATGAACGCCGATACCGATCAAGGATTGCTCGATTCCCTGTCCTCGAAGATTATTGCCTGCTCATTCCAGGTAGGCAATGCGCTGGGATGCGGGTTTCTGGAGAAGGTGTACGAGAATGCAATGGTCGTCGAGTTGCGGGCGGTGGGATTGAGCTTTGCACAGCAGCCCAGTTACCTCGTTCGATATCGCGAGGAGGTGGTGGGGGCGTACGTTCCCGACCTAGTCGTCTGCGAATCGGTCATCGTGGAAATCAAGGCGTTGGACACCTTGGATCGCATTCACCACGCCCAATGCATGAACTATTTGCGCGCCACGGGACTGAGAGTCGCTCTTCTCGTCAATTTCGGGGCTCCTCGCGTCCAATTCAAACGATTTGTCTGGAAGTTATAGATCGGCGTTTATCGGCGTTTATCGGCGGATTCAAAGCCTTTTGTCTCCATGGACCCGCTCGCCCCCTTTAGGAGACATCCCGGCGCCAAATGGATCGGCCTTGCGCTGATCGCGGCGGCTTTGATCGCCTTGCCGTTCGCGCTGGCGATGGCGGGCACGGCGTGGGTGAGGATCACGAATCTCGCGATCCTGTTCGTGCTGCTGTCGCTGGGACTGAACATCGTGGTCGGCTTCGCGGGGCTGCTGGACCTCGGCTACATCGCGTTCTATGCGGTGGGCGCATACGTCTATGCGCTCCTCGCCTCGCCGCACTTCGGCCTGCACCTGCCATGGTGGGCGATCCTGCCGATCGGGGCGGCGGTCGCGTGTCTCTTCGGGGTGCTGCTGGGTGCGCCGACGCTCAAGCTGCGCGGCGACTACCTCGCCATCGTGACCCTCGGATTCGGCGAGATCGTGCGCATCTTCCTAAACAACCTCTCGGAGCCCTTCAACCTCACCAACGGCCCCAAGGGCATCACCACGATCGACTCGATCAAGCTCTTCGGCGTGGACTTCGCCAACAACACGCCGCTCGGCGCACTCGTGGTGTCGGGCACCATCAAGTACTACTACTTCCTGCTCGCGGTGCTGGTGGTGGTGATCGTGGTCAACCTGCGCCTGCAGAATTCACGCATCGGGCGCGCGTGGGAGGCGATCCGCGAGGACGAGCTCGCCGCGCGCTCCATGGGCATCAACACGCGCAACATGAAGCTCCTCGCCTTCGCCATGGGCGCCTCCTTCGGCGGCATCGCGGGCGGCATGTTCTCCGCGATCCAGGGCTTCATCAGCCCCGAGAGCTTCATCCTCACCGAAAGCGTGATGGTGCTCGCGATGGTGGTGCTCGGCGGCATGGGCAACATCTGGGGCGTGATCCTCGGGGCGATCCTGCTGTCCTTCGTGCCCGAGATCCTGCGCTACACCGTCGAGCCCTTGCAGCGCATGGTCTTCGGGCGCTCGATCATCGACCCCGAGGTGATCCGCATGCTGCTTTTCGGGCTGGCGATGGTGGTGATGATGCTGTTTCGACCTGCCGGCATCATGCCCTCGGCGGTGCGCAAGCGCGAGCTCGCGGTGCCGAGCACCTCCGCGTGAAACCATGAACGCGCCCGCCCGCGACCTTCCGCCCGATCCCGCACCCGCCGTGCCGCGCATCCTCGAGGTCGAGCGCGTCACCAAGCGCTTCGGCGGCCTCACCGCCCTTTCGGAAGTGGGCTTCGCGATCAACCGCGGCGAGATCTACGGGCTCATCGGTCCCAACGGCGCCGGCAAGACCACGCTCTTCAACGTGCTCACCGGGCTCTACCGCCAGGAGGAAGGCGTGTTTCGCTTCGAGGGCCGGGAGTTGCGCGATGCCACGCCCGACGGCATCGCCAGGCTCGGCATCGCGCGCACCTTCCAGAACATCCGCCTCTTCGCCAACCTCTCCGCCCTCGAAAACGTCATGATCGGCCGCCATGTGCGCACGCACGCCAGCGTGGTGGGGGCGATCCTGCGCGGCCCGGGCACGCGCGCCGAGGAAGCGGCCATCGAGAAGCGCGCCCGCGAGCTGCTCGACTACGTCGGCATCGCGCATCGCGGCAACGAGCTCGCCAAGCACCTGTCGTACGGCGACCAGCGGCGGCTCGAGATCGCGCGCGCCCTCGCCACCGATCCGCGCCTGCTCGCGTTGGATGAGCCGGCCGCCGGCATGAACGCCACCGAGAAGATCGACCTGCGTCGGCTGCTCGAGTCGATTCGCGGCGACGGCGTGACGCTCCTGCTGATCGAGCACGACGTGAAGCTCGTGATGGGGCTCTGCGACCGTGTGCTGGTCCTGGACTATGGGCGCAACATCGCCGAGGGCGTGCCGAAGGACATCCAGAAGGATCCGCGCGTGATCGAGGCCTACCTGGGCACCGGGCACGCCACCGCGCCGGCCACGGGTGCGGCGCCGGCACCGTGAGCCTGCTCGCGCTCGAGCAGCTGCAGGTTTCCTACGGCGGTATCCGCGCGGTCAAGGGCATCGACCTGGAGGTGGGCCCGGGTGAATTGGTGTGCCTCATCGGCGCCAACGGCGCGGGCAAGACGACGACTCTCCGGGCGGTCACGGGCCTCGCGCGCGCGGCCGGCGGGCGCATCGTCTACGACGGGCACGACATCACGGGCCTCAAGGTCCACGAGATCGCGCGCCGCGGCCTCGCGCTCGTGCCTGAAGGGCGCGGTGTCTTCGCGCAGCTCACCATCGAGGAAAACCTCGCCATGGGTGCCTACTCCCGCGACGACCGCGCGGCGGTGGCCACCGACGTGGATCGCGCCTTCACGCTCTTCCCGCGCCTGAAGGAGCGCCGCGCCCAGACCGCCGGCACCCTCTCCGGTGGCGAGCAGCAGATGCTCGCCATCGCGCGAGCGCTCATGAGCCGGCCCCGCCTGCTCCTGCTCGACGAACCCAGCATGGGGCTCGCCCCGCTCATGGTCGAACGCATCTTCGAGGTGATCCGCACCATCGCCGCGGAGGGCGTGACGATGCTGCTGGTCGAGCAGAACGCACGGCTTGCCCTCGAGAGCAGCCACCGCGGCTACGTCCTCGAGGGAGGCCTCGTCGCCTTCTCGGGAGAGGCGCGCGCGCTGCTCGGCGACCCGCGCATCCGCGAGGCCTACCTGGGCGAATAGGCGGCCCAACCTGGCCTTACTTACAGCTGTAATCGCCGAGTGATCCGTCGCACAGACTCCGCCCGCCGATAACAAGGACAATTGGCGCTCATGAGCCCCCGCCGCGCCCGCCGATCCGCTTTTGTCGCCCTCGCCGCGGCCCTCCTCCTTGGCACGCTCGCATTCCTGTTCGTGAAAACCCTCGCGTCGGGCTACAAGGACGACGCCCAGGCGCTCGCGCTGCTGCGCGAGCTGCGCGACATGGACGCGCGCTGGGACCTCGACGGCCTGCGCGTCGCCAACGATTTCGCCCCCACCCCGGCCGCGGTGGCCGACCGCAGCATCATCGTCGGGCGAATCTTCCACGAGCTCGAAAACGGGGTTGGCCGCCCGGCCGTGGGACCGCAAGTCCCCGCGTTGCGAGCCGGCATGGCCGAGAAGGAAAGCGCATTCCGCGCGCTGCGCACCGCCCACCGCCGCACGATGGAAGCCCTCGGGACCGCGCGCGAGACCTACGCGGCGCTGCTCCTCCAGGCCGCGGCGTCCCGGGCTCGCGGCTCCGACACGACATCCTCGCTCGTGGCCCAGGTCGAGCAGCTGCGCGCGGCGGTCCGTAACGCCGACATCGAATCCCAGGCCGATGTCGAGCGCGAGATCGAATCGCGCCTCGCGGGCCTCGTGCCCGCAGCAGCCGCCGACTCGCAGGCCGTCACGGCGGCGCGCAGCGCCGAGGCCACCACGCGCGAGTTTCTCGCCACCCGCGCCGCCGAGGCCGAGGCGTGGCGCAAGTTCACTTTCATGACCGTCGGCGGGCGCGTGGAGCTGCTCGCGCGCACGCTCGCCAAATCCATCGAGGCGTCGCTCGACGAGAAGGACCGCTGGCGGGTATACCTCTTCGCCTACGCCACGGCGCTCCTGATCGGCGTGGGGTACCTCGGAATGCGCGTCGCCACGAGCCAGGCGCAGCTGCGCGACGCCAACGAGAATCTCGAGCGGCGGGTTGTGGCGCGCACCAGCGATCTCGAGACCGCGATGCGCCGGCTCCAGGAATCCGAGGCCCAGCTGGTCCAGTCCGAGAAGATGTCGTCGCTGGGCCAGCTCGTCGCCGGCGTCGCGCACGAGATCAACACCCCGCTCGCCTACGCGAAGAACAGCGTCGCACTGCTGCGCGACCGCCTGCCGGAGCTGCGCGACGCGGTCGCGCAGGCCGAGGCGCTGCTCGCGGTCCTGCAGACGCAATCGCCCGATCCGGCGGAGCTCGAGCGCGTCTACGGAGCCCTGTCGTCGCGCCTCGGGCAGCTTTCGCGCCACCAGGTGCTCCAGGATCTGGACACGCTCACCCGCGACGGCCTGCACGGCATCGAGCAGATCTCCGAGCTGGTGGCGAACCTGCGAAATTTCTCCCGCCTGGACCGCAGCAAGGTCGCCAGCTTCAACGTGAACGAGGGCGTGCGCGCGACCCTCCTCATCGCCAACTCGGCGCTGCGCAAGGTGGACGTCGAGAGACGCCTCGAGGACATTCCCTCGATCACCTGCTCGCCCTCGCAGGTGAACCAGGTCCTGCTGAACCTCGTGACCAACGCGGCCCAGGCGATCGACAAGCCGCGTGGGCTCATCACGCTCACTACGCGCCGGGAGGGCGCGGATCACATCGCGGTGGAGGTCACCGACAACGGCCGGGGAATCACCCCCGAGGCGATGCCGCGCATCTTCGACCCGTTCTACACCACCAAGGAAGTCGGCAAGGGCACCGGGCTCGGCCTGACCATTGCCTACAAGATCGTGACCCAGCACGGCGGGCGCATCGACGTGCGCTCCGAGCTCGGCACGGGGTCGACCTTCACCGTCCTGTTGCCGATCAATCCGCCTGCGGATCCCGCCGTGCTCGAGCCCGAGAGGCTCTCGGCATGAGCACCGCGAAGCGGATCGGCAAGTACGACATCGTGGCGTTGGTGAGTCGTGGCCCGCGCGCAGCCGTCTATCGCGGCACCGACAGCGACGACGGGCGGCCGGTGGCGATCAAGGTGATTCCACGCACGCTGCTCAATGCCGCGGCGCTGCCCGCGTTTCGCAAGTACGCGCAGGCCCTCGCGCGCCTCGAGCACCCCGCCATCGCCGCGATCCTGGAAGTTGTCGAGAACGACAAGGCGGTGGGAGTGGTCTCCGAGCTGTGCGAGGGCAAGCCCCTTTCGGCCCTGCTGAAGGAAGACGCGCATCCTGAGTTGCGCAACGTCTGGGACATCGCCCGTCCGATGCTCGAGGCGTTGGCGATCGCTCACGCCAAGGGTGCCGCGCACCGCGACCTCAAGCCGTCGAACCTGATCCTCGAGCCCGACGGGCGGCTGAGGATCACCGATTTCGGAGCTTCCGTACTGCTCACCGGGCCAGACCCCGAGCTCCACTACCGCGCCCCGGAGCAGTTTGGCGATGGCCAGGTTACCCCCCGCACCGACGTCTACCAGGCCGGCGCGATCGTCTACCAGCTGGTGACGGGCAAGTTGCCGTTCACCGGGACCCCCGACGAGCTCGCCCACCGCGTTTCGCAGGAGCGTGCCTCCGATCCCTCCTCGCACAACAACCGCATCGCATGGCAGCTCGACTGGGTGATCCAGAAGGCGCTCTCCAAGGAGCCGGCCGAGCGCTTCGCCACCGCCAACGAGTTCGCCGAGGGGCTACGGCTCGGGCTGCAGGAGACCGTCGGGCGCCCGCTGGAGCCGATCTCGCTTGCGCCGGCGCCCAAGCCCGCGGCGCCGCCGGCTTTCGCCGAGAATGCGAAGGCGATTCCCAAGGCGCCCGCCGCAGCTGCGTCGCCGAAGCCCGCGCTTGCCGCCGCCACCGGCGCCGCCGCATCCCCAGTGGACGCCGCATCGCCGGTCGATGCCGCACCTTCCGGAGCGCCACCGGAACCGATCGCCGACAGCCGGCCGCGCGTGCTTTTCGTCGACGACGATGAGCGCATCCTCAACGGACTGAGCTCGCTGTTCCGCCAGGAATATTTCGTGCTCACGGCTTCCAGCGGCGAGGCCGCCCTCGAAATCGTCAATCGTGGCGACGTGCAGGTCGTGGTGAGTGACCAGCGCATGCCCGGCATGACCGGTGTGGAGCTGCTGCGCCAGGTGCGCACCATCGCCCCCGACGCGCTGCGCCTGCTGCTCACCGGCTACACCGACCTCGCCTCGCTCGTGGGCTCGATCAACGAGGGCGAGATCTTCCGTTTCGTGAAG
>JALYSB010000278.1 GCA_030855025.1 Pseudomonadota bacterium | reverse complement strand
CGGCTGGTGTACGCTTCCAAGTCCCATGGCCGCCACCCTGTCGCTCCTTCGCATCGCCACGCGCGAAAGCCCGCTCGCGCTTGCGCAGACGCGCCTGGTCGCGGACGCATTGCGCGCCGCCATTCCGGGCCTGGCGGTGGAGTGGGTCCCGATGACCACCCGCGGCGACCGTGTGCTCGACCGGCCCCTTGCGCAAGTCGGGGGGAAGGCCCTCTTCGTGAAGGAGCTCGAGGTCGCCCTCGACGAGGGCCGCGCCGACATCGCGGTGCACTCGCTGAAGGACGTCCCGATGGTGATCCCGCCGCAGTTCGCGCTCGCCACGTTCGGCGCGCGCGAGGTGCCGCTCGACGCTTTCGTCTCGTCGCGCTATCCGTCGCTCGCCGCGCTCCCCCCCCGCGCGCGCGTGGGCACCTCCAGCCTTCGGCGCGAGTGCCAGCTGCGGCGCGCGTTCCCGGAGCTCGACTTCCGGGCGCTGCGTGGCAACGTCAACACGCGCCTCGCGAAGCTCGATGCGGGCGAGTACGACGCCATCATCCTGGCCGCGGCCGGGTTGCGGCGCCTCGGGCTCGAGGCGCGCATCCGCGCGACACTTCCCGACGCGATTCCCGCCATCGGCCAGGGCGTGCTTGCGGTGGAGTACCTCGGGCGCGCGACCGAGCTCGCGCAGCTTCTCGCGCCCTTCGAGGATCGCGACACCGCCTGCGCGGCGCGCGCCGAGCGTGCCTTGGGCCTCGTGGTCGAAGGCAGCTGCGACGTGCCGCTGGGCGCCTACTCCCAGGTTACGGGTGCGCGCATGTCACTCGATGCCTTCGTGGGACTCCCCGACGGTAGCCGCTTCGTGCGCTGCCAGGCCCAGGGCGACGCGGACCATCCCGAAGCGCTGGGCGCGGCGTTGGGCGAACAGCTGCTCGCCACCGGGGGGCGCGAGATCCTCGCCCTCCTCGCCGCGCCCGCTCGCGGGGACCGCGTCGCATGAACGGGCCGCGCCTCGAGGGCCTGGGAGTCGTGATCACGCGGCCGCGCGAGCCGGCCGAGGTCCTCGCGGCGGCGCTGGCGCGCGAGGGTGCGCGGCCGATCGTATTTCCCGCGCTCGCCATCGAGGACCTGCCGCCCTCCCCGCAGCTCGATGCGGCGCTTGGCCAGCTGCCTCGCGCCGCGTTCGCCATTTTCGTCAGCGCCCACGCGGTCGAACGGGGGCTTGCCGCCGTGCACGCCCGCCGCACGTGGCCTGAAAGCGTACGCGTGGCAGCCGTGGGAGAAGCCACCGCCGATGCCCTCAGGAACTCCGGCTTCGACCGGGTGATCTCACCTCCCGAGCGCCACGACAGCGAGGCGCTCCTCGCCCTGCCCGAATTGCAGGCGGTGCGTGACCTGAATATCATCATTTTCCGGGGCGCCGGCGGGCGCGAGCGCCTGCGGGAAGTGCTCGGGGAGCGCGGCGCCCACGTCGCTTACGCCGAGTGTTATCGCCGTGTGCGCCCCGATTCGGATCCGCGCGCCCTCCTCGAAGCCTGGTCGCGAGGTCAAGTACAAGTGGTCAGTGCGCTCAGCGGCGAGACGCTCGAGAACTTTGTCGCGATGGTGGGCGAGGCCGGGGCGCGGCACATGGCCGCGGCCACGCTCGTGGTCCCACACGCGGCGGTGGCTGCGCACCGCGAGGCGCGGCGCTTCGCACGCGTGCTCATCGCCCCGCACGGTGCCGAGGGATTTGCCAACACACTTTCGCAGCTTCGGGTTCCGACATGAACGAGACGCCGCCACCCCCGCTCCCCGCGCCCGCGCCCGCGCCCGCGATTCGATCGGTGCTGCGCCGCGACGGCGACCGTGCGGCGCGCCTGCTCGGCGCGGCGGCGCTGCTCGCGACGGTGCTGGTCGGGTGGCTGGCGATCGACACCCGCCTCTCGGTGAGCGCCATCGAGTCCACCGCGGGCGGGCGTCTCGCCGAGCTGGGCGCGCAGGGCCAGAGCTCCAAGGCGGCGCTGGTCCAGGCCCAGGCGCAGCTGCGCGAGACCCAGCAACGCGTGGCCGAGCTCGAGGCCCGCGTCGCCGACACCCAGGAGCAACGCGTGGCCTTGGAGGAGATGTCCCGCGAGCTTTCGCGCAGCGCCGACGATCGGGTCCTTTCGGAAGTCGAGCAGATGCTGGTTCTCGCCAGCCAGCAGCTACAGCTCGCAGGCAATGTGCGCGGCGCGCTCGCGGCTCTCCAGGCCGCTGACCAGCGCCTCGCCCGCGCCGAGAAGCTCGCGGCAACGCCGCTGCGCCGCGCGATCACCCAGGACATGGATCGCCTCAAGGCGGCGCCCCAGCTGGACACCGTCGGCATGGCGGTGAAGCTCGAGGGGCTCATCGGCCAGACCGACTCGCTGCCGCTGCTGATCGCGGAAACCGCGCCCGGGCCGCGCGCAACCCGCATCCGCGCGGGCGACGAGCAGGCCTTCACCCGGGCGGCCCGCGATTTCTGGGAGGAGATGAAGGGTCTGGTGCGAATCCGCGA
>JALYSB010000277.1 GCA_030855025.1 Pseudomonadota bacterium | reverse complement strand
CCCGGCAGGAACGCGGCGAGCAGCGCGAGCCACCGTGTCGCGGCGATCATTCCGCCTCCTCGATCCACGCGCCCTGGATCGCCTCGAGGATCTTCTCGCCCGAGCGCTTCGGGTCGTCATCGAAGCCGTCGAGGGCCAGCACCCACCCGCGCAGGTCGACGAAATTCACGCGCTCCGGGTCCACGTCGGGAAACTTGTCGGCGAGCGCGATCGCGATCTCCCGGCTGTCGGTCCATTTCATCGCTGGGTCTCGCTCACCTGGTTCAACGTGTACTTGGGAATCTCGATGGTCACGCTCGCCTCCTTCATGCGCGCCTGGCACGACAACCGCGAGGTGAGCTCCAGCCCCCACGCCTTGTCGAGGAGATCGTCCTCCTTCTCGGTCGGCGGGTCGAGCCCCTCGTAGCCCGCGCGCACGATCACATGGCAGGTCGTGCACGCGCAGCTCTTTTCGCAGGCGTGCTCGATCTCGATGCCGTGGTCGAGCAACGCGTCGCAGATGGAGCCCCCGGGGGCGACCTCGATCTCGAGGCCCGCGGGGCAGAGCGTCTCGTGGGGCAGGACCTTGAGCGTGCTCATCGCGCGAGCTCGTCCACGCTGCGCCCGGCCAGCGCGGCCGTGATGGCGCGGTCCATGCGCCGCCCGGCGAATGCCTCGCTCGCCCGGTTGAGCTCCTCCACGCCCGCCTTGATCCGGCGATGGTCGGATCCCACCCGCAGGCGATGCAGCGCCCCCATCGAGGCGGTGATCGCGGCGCGCTCCGCGGCGCTCAGGAGGTCCCCGTCGCGCCCGAGAGCGGCGTCGATCGAGCCGAGCAGCGCCTCGGCATCAACGCGCTGCTCGGCGAGCGCGCGCGCGTCGCGATCCTCGGTCGCATGGGCGAAGCCCTCCTTCAGCATGCGCGCCACCTCGTCGTCGGTGAGGCCGTAGGAGGGCTTCACGACGATCGCCGATGCGACTCCCGTGGTGTTCTCCCGCGCGGCGACCGACAGCAGCCCGTCGGCGTCGACCTGGAAGGTCACCTGGATGCGCGCGGCACCCGCCACCATCGGCGGAATGCCGCGCAACTCGAAGCGCGCGAGCGAGCGGCAGTCCGACACCAGCTCGCGCTCGCCTTGCACCACGTGGATCGACATCGCCACCTGGCCGTCCTTGAAGGTGGTGAACTCCTGCGCGCGCGCCACCGGGATGGTGGAGTTGCGCGGCACGATGCGCTCGACCAGCCCGCCCATGGTCTCGAGGCCGAGCGACAGCGGGATCACGTCGAGCAGCAGCCAGTCGTCGCCGGGCGCGCGGTTGCCGGCGAGCACGTTGGCCTGGATCGCCGCGCCGATCGCCACCACCTGATCGGGGTCGAGGTCCTTGAGCGGCGCCTTGCCGAAGTGCTTCTCCACCGCGCGTTGCAGGTGGGGCATGCGGGTGGCGCCGCCGACCAGGACCACCCCGTCGATGTCGCGCGGCTCGAGCTTCGCATCGCGCAACGCCTTCCGGGTCGGCGCCAGAGTTTTCTGCACGAGGCCCGCGGTGAGCTGCTCGAACTCAGCGCGGGCGAGGTGCAGGTGCAGCTTCTGGCCATAGGACAGCGTCACGCGCACGTCGGCCGCATCCTGGGAAGAGAGCGCCTCCTTCACCTCGCGCGCCGCCGCGAGAAGCCGGCGGGTGTCGCCTCCCTTCGCGTCGGCAATCTGGTGGCTCGCCCGCCAGTGGCTCGCGATCGCCTGGTCGAAGTCGTCGCCGCCGAGCCCGGAATCGCCGTTGGTGGAGAGCACCTCGAAGACGCCGCGGGTGAGCTTGAGGACCGAAATGTCGAAGGTGCCGCCGCCAAGGTCGAAAATCGCGAACGTGCCCTCGGAGCCGTGGTCGAGCCCATAGGCGATCGCTGCGGCGGTCGGCTCGTTCAGCAGGCGCAGCACGTTGAGCCCCGCCAGGCGTGCGGCATCCTTGGTCGCCTGGCGTTGCGAGTCGTCGAAGTACGCGGGCACCGTCACCACCGCGCCGAAGAGCTCCCCGCCGAGCGCCGCCTCGGCGCGATCGCGCAGCACCTTGAGAATTTCGCTGGAGACCTGCACGGGCGAGCGCGTCCCCGCGACGGTCTCGATCGCGACCATGCCGGGAGCGTCGACGAACCGGTAGGGCAACGCACCGTACTTGGCCACGTCGGCCACACCCCGGCCCATGAATCGCTTGGCCGAGACGATGGTGTTGGCGGGGTCGTCGGCTTGCGCGGCGCGCGCGTCGTATCCCACCTCGGTGCGCCCGCCGGGAAAGTAGCGCACCACCGACGGCAGGAGCGGCCGGTCCGCGGCATCGGGAATCACTTCGGCGGAGCCGCTCCTCACCGTCGCCACCAGCGAGTGGGTGGTGCCGAGGTCGATCCCGACCGCGAGCTTGCGCTGGTGCGGATCGGGCGCCTCGCCCGGCTCGGAGATCTGCAGCAGCGCCATGTCAGCAGGCCATCGCGCCGGCCGGGGCCGCGGCGCGGGACGCGACGCACA
>JALYSB010000018.1 GCA_030855025.1 Pseudomonadota bacterium | reverse complement strand
AGCTTGAAGACCGGCGGGGCGGCTTCGTATTCGGCCGCGTCGAGGCGCATCTCGATCAGGCGCCGCGTATCAGGATTCATCGTCGTTTCCTTGAGCTGGTCGGGATTCATCTCGCCCAGCCCCTTGAAGCGGCCGATGTGGACCAGGGAATCGCGCACGCCTTCGTCGCGCAGCTTCTCCAGGATCTGGTCGCGCTCCACTTCATCGAGGGCATAGAGGCGGCGCTCGGCTTTCACCTTGCCGTGGGGCGCGACCTTGATGCTGTAGAGCGGTGCTTGCGCGATGAAGACATGCTGCTCCTCGATCAGCTTCGGGAAGTGCTTGTAGAAGAGCGTCAGCAAGAGCGTCTGGATGTGGGCACCGTCCACGTCGGCGTCGGCCATGATGATGACCTTGCCGTATCGAAGATTGTCGAGCACCGTGCCGGGCGCCTCGCGCGTATGCGGATCGATGCCGAGCGCCACCGCGATATCGTGCACCTCGGTATTGGCGTATAGCTCCTTGGCATCGACTTCGAAGGTGTTGAGGACTTTGCCCTTCAGCGGCAGGATCGCCTGGTACTGGCGGTCGCGGCCCTGCTTGGCCGAGCCGCCGGCGGAGTCGCCCTCAACCAGGAACACCTCGTTGCGCGTCATGTCCTGCGACTCGCAGTCGGTAAGCTTGCCCGGCAGCACGGCGACGCCGGAGCCACGGCGCTTCTCGACCACCTTCCCCGCCTTCTGGCGCGCGGTGGCGGCGCTGATCGCGAGTTGCGCGATCTTCTTGCCTTCCTCGACGTTGGCGTTGAGCCATGCGTCCAGCGGGTCCTTCACGCGCGAGGCGATGAGCTTCACCGCTTCGCGCGACGACAGGCGCTCCTTGGTCTGGCCCTGGAACTGCGGATCGAGGAGACGGCCCGACAGCACGTAGCGCAGCGGCTTCCAGGCATCTTCCGACTGCAGGCTCACACCCCGCGTGAGGAGCTCGTGATGCTCGCAGAATTCCTTCACCGCCTCGTATGCCGCGTTGCGAAGGCCCGCCTCGTGCGTGCCGCCGAGCGCCGTGGGAATCAGGTTCACGAAGGACTCGCCTTCGCCGCCGGCCTCCGTCCACGCGATCGCCCAGGCAGCGCCCTCGCCCTCGGCAAAGGTCGCGTCATCGGCGCCCACAAACGATTCGCCCGCAAAGATGGGGCTCGTGTACCCGTCGAGGTCGGACAAACGCTCCTGCAGGTACGCGCTCAGCCCGCCCTCGTATTTCCACTCGCGCTTGTCCTTGCCGGCTTCGTCGACGAGCGTGACGTGCAGGCCGGGAAGGAGCACGGCCTTCGCGCGCAGCAGGAGCTCGAGATCCCGCCGTGCGACCTTTGGGGTGTCGAAATACCTGGCATCGGGCCAGGCGCGCACCAGCGTGCCACCTTCCTTGGGGTTGGCCTTGCCTGCCTTCTTGAGCTTCTGGGCGACCTCGCCACCCTCGAAGGCGATCTCCCAGATGGCGCCCTCGCGCGTCACCTGCACCTCGAGCCGCTTGGAGAGCGCGTTGGTCACCGAGACGCCCACGCCATGCAATCCCCCGGAGAATGCGTACGCACCACCGCCTTTCTTGTCGAACTTGCCGCCGGCGTGCAATCGCGTGAACACCACCTCCACCGTGGGCGCTTTCTCGACCGGGTGGGGTCCCACGGGAATTCCGCGGCCGTCGTCGCGCACGCTCACGGAGCCGTCGGCGTGCATCGTCACGTCGATGCGCGTCGCGTGCCCGCCGAGCGCCTCGTCGGCGGCGTTGTCGATCATCTCCTGGATGATGTGCAGCGGGCTGTCGGTGCGCGTGTACATGCCCGGGCGGGCGCGAACCGGCTCGAGTCCCTTCAGGACCTTGATTGACTGCTCGTCGTATTTCATCTATCAATTTTACCGGACCGCGCATGACACTCCTCATCAACAACGCCGACGTCTCCAGAATCCTCACGATGGAAGCCACCATCGACGCGCTCGAGGCGTCCTACCGCAGCCTCGCGGCGGGGGAGGGCACTTGCCGTCCGCGCATCGACATCCGCATCCCGACCTCGGACCCGGCGAAAACCTACCAATGGGGATCGATGGAGGGCGGGTCGACCGCCGGGTACTTCGCCATCCGCATCAAGTCCGACGTGGTGTACGAGCAAGCGAGCGAGGGCGTCGTCACCCAGGAAAAATATTGCGTGCGCCCGGGGCTCTTCTGCGGCCTGGTGCTGCTGACTTCGATCGAGAATGGCGAGCTGGTGGCTCAACGACGGCGTGCTGCAGCACATGCGCGTGGGAGCCGACGGGGCGATCGGGGTGCTCGCGATCGCCGACGAGCACCTGACCTGGCTCGCGGACCTCGATTCGGGTGCACACCCGGGGCGCTCCTCCGATGCGCAGATCACCTATTCCGAGAGCGTGGCAACCTGCAGGGCGCGCAGTTTCATGCGGTGGCGGCGAAGATATTCGAAGGGGCGCGCGCGGCGGGGCTCGGGCGCGAGATTCCCGTCGACTGGTTCCTGCAGGACATCCGCAACTGATCCGATCGGTCCGAGGGAACGAATCGGCCTTCGGCCGGTTCCAACCTTCCGATCCCACCTGACCGGGGCGACCCACGACCATGGCAAGACCCGCGCGCAAGCATTTCTCGATGATTCGCGAGTTTCACCTCGCGGATTTCCTGACGCTCGGCAATGCGGCGTGCGGCGTAGGCGGCGTGTTGTTGGCGATGCTCTACATGGCAAGCCAGTCCAGCGCGCATTTTTTCTGGGCCGCGGCGTTCGCCCCGGCGGCGTTCGCCTTCGATGTCTTCGACGGCCGCGTGGCCAGGGCTCGCCACCAGCATTCCCCGCTCGGCCGCGAGCTCGATTCCCTCGCCGACATCATTTCCTTCGGCGTGGCACCCGCCGCGCTCGCCTTCGCCGCGGGGATGCAGGGCGGGTGGGACGCGATCATCCTCGCCTATTTCGTCTGCTGCGGGGTCAGCCGGCTGGCACGCTTCAACGTCACCGCCGAGACGCTCTCGGAAGGCGGCGACAAGGTGAAGTACTTCGAGGGCACGCCCATCCCGACCAGCGTCGTGCTGACGGCGGTCCTCGCCTTCGCGGCGTGGAAGGGGCGGGTCGGCGAAGACCTGTGGGGAGGCGTCTGGATGCTTGGGCCGTGGGAGTTCCATCCCCTGGTCCTGCTGTTCGCCCTCTCGGGCACCCTGATGATCAGCAAGACTTTGCGGATCCCCAAACTCTAGACCTGCCCAACTTGCCGGTTTCCTGCCCCTTTGAACTGGATCAAAGGACGGCAGGTGCGTATCATTGCGTGACAAGGCGTCGCTACGGCGCACGCAATCGATAGACAGCCCTGGGGAGGGTGCGCGTGGAGTTCAAGGCAGCACCGGCGAGTCGCACTCGAGGGCTTCTGGCGGCGTTTGCGGTTGTCCTGCTCATGCTCGGGGCTGCCGTCGACGCTGCCGCGCAGAGCGTCGCGAACGGGCAGACCTATTTCACCAACAATTGCACGTCCGGGTGCCACACCGGCGGTCCCACGTCGCCGTACCCCGCGGCGCGCAATGCCGGCGACGCCTCCAACATCATCAGCTATGCCGCCGGGCAGGGGATGGTGGCGACGCCCGGTGCGACGGCGCTCGCCGACCTCGCGGCGTATATCAACACCTTCGTCTCAGGGACTTTTCCGAGCAACGCCCCGGTTCCCTTCAACCCGGGGGGGGCCAGCTTCACTACGCTCGCCACACAGATCGTGTTTCCGACGTCGTGGGGTGCGCTCAACACGCTGCAGCTGGCAGGCGCCAACGTGGCCACGAAGGGAAGCGTCAGTTTTAGCGGCACCAGCATTCGCTATACGCCGGACGCATGCGAGGTCGGGTTCGACGATTTCGGCTATCGCGGCAATGGTCCGGGGGGCGCGACCAGCACGCGCATCGCCTCGGTGGCCATCGGCAATCCCACGAGTCCCACGACCATCACGACCGGCGCTCCGCCCAGCGGGCAGACCGGTGTGGTCTACAGCCACAACATCAACGTGGCCGCGTGCGAGTCGATCATCACCTACACCGTCTTCTCGGGCACGCTGCCGAATGGGCTCTCGCTGAACGACTCGACGGGCGTCATCAGCGGCACGCCGACGGTGGTGGGCACTTTCAACAACATCGTTATCCGCGCAACCTATCCGGGTGGGCAATTCGCGAGCGCGACCTACGACATCACGATCAGTCTCGGGCCGCCGGTGTTCACCAGCGGCGGGACCGCGAGCAACACCTCCGTGGGCGTTGCCAGCGCCTCGGTCTATACCGCCGCGGCGCAGTACGGGACGATGACGTTCGGGATCTCGGGACAGCCGAACGGGCTCACCATCAACTCGACGACCGGCGTCGTCTCCGGCACTCCCACCGACGCCTCCCTCAGTCCTTACTCGGCGACGGTCACGGCGAGCAACGGTGTCCTTCCGGCCGCGACCCGGACGGTCACCTTCAACGTCGTGCCCGCGATCAACAGCGCGGCGACCGCCAATGGACAGACGGGCGTCGTGTTCAGCTACTCGATTACCGAGGCGCCGGGGCCGGCCTACACGACGCATGCGGCGCTCGATCCGCTGCCGGCGGGCCTCACGCTCACCGCGGCCACGGGCGTGATCAGCGGCACGCCGACAGCGATCGGCACGACCAACGTGCGGCTCACCGGGTCCAACGCCTTCGGCACGAGCGCGCAGTTCACGCTGCAGATCGTGATCACGCTCGGGCCGCCGGTGATCACCAGCTCGCTCACGGCGAGCGGCGGCGAGGGCATCGCGTTCACGCCGTACCAGATCACCGCGACCAACCCGCCGCATACGGCGTTCGGCGCCACCGGCCTGCCGCCGGGCCTCAGTGTCAGCCCCTCGGGGTTGATCACCGGCACGCCGGCCGCGGCTTCCTCGGGCCTGTACCCGGTCAACATCTCGGCCACCAACGCAGCCGGCACCGGCAACGCGACGCTCAACATCACCATCTCGCAACAGGCGCCGGTCAATACCAGCCTCGCGCCACCCGCGGGGCAGACTGGTGTTGCCTATAGTTTCCAGATCACCGCGAACTTCGCTCCGACGTCGTTCAATGCCACGAACCTGCCGCCGGGCCTGAGCGTTAGCACGACTACCGGCCTCATCTCCGGCATTCCCACCGCCGCGGGCACCTTCAATACCGCGACCATCACCTCGACCAACGGCTCGGGCTCCGACACCGATACGGTGACCTTCACGATCGCGCTCGGTCCCCCGGTGATCAGCAGCAGCGCCGCGGCCGGCGGCAACGTCGGATTCGCGTTCAGCTACCAGATCGTGGCAAGTAACAGCCCGACGCTCTATGCGGCGAGCACGCTCCCGCCGGGTGTGACGATCAACCCCGGCACGGGCCTCATCTCGGGGACGCCGACCGCGACCGGCACTTTCTCCGGCACGATGAGCGCCACCAACGCGACGGCGACGACGACCGTGCCGCTCACCATCACCATCGGCGTGGGCGTTCCCGTGGTCACGAGCGCCACGGTCGCGGGCACGACCGGGCAATTGTTCAGCTACCAGGTCATCGCGACGAACGGCCCGACGAGCTACGGGGCCACCGGTCTGCCGCCGGGTCTCTCGATCAACTCGACGACTGGCCTCATCACCGGCACTCTGATCGCGAGCGGCACGTCCTCGGTGGGTCTCAGCGCCACGAACGGCACCGGGACCGGCAGCGGCGTCCTCACGCTCAACATTGCGCTCTCGGCCCCGCAGGTGACGAGCCCTGCCGTGGCGGGGGGCACCACCGGCGGCGCCTTCCACTACGTGATCACGGTCCGCAGCGGATCGGCCACCTACACGGCCAGCGGGCTTCCCGCGGGGCTTACGCTCGACCCGGCGTCGGGGCTTATCAACGGCACCATCACGGCGGGCGGTGGGATTTATGACGTGGTGATCACCGCCACCAACGCGACCGGGTCGACCAGCTTCGTGCTGCAAATCACGGTGGGCTTCGTGATCGCCCGCGCGGGGGCGGCGACGGTCAACGTGGTCTTCCAGGAAGCCACCGCGATCCAGCTTCCCGTGACCGGCGAAGTCGGCACGGTCAACATCATCTCGCTGCCGAGCCACGGGCTGGTGACGACGCAACCGGGCAGCTCGATCGTGATCTACACGCCCGCGATCGGCTACTCCGGCGCCGACGCCTTCACCTACAGCATCACCAATCCCGCGGGTACCTCCGCGCCCGCGACCATCAGCATCGTCGTCGGCTCGCTGGTCCCGGTGGCGGGGACAGCCACCGTGACCGTGCCGCTCAACACGGCCACGGTGATCGAGATGGCGAAATTCGTGACCGGCTCCGGGCTCACCGGGGTCGCGATCACCACACCCCCCGCCCACGGCACGGCGAGGGTGAACGGCTTGCTCATCACCTACACGCCGAGCACCGATTATTTCGGCCCTGACTCGTTTGCCTACGTCGCGTTCGGAAACGTGGGGACCTCGCCTCCGGCCACCATTCACATCGAGGTGGTGGGTCGTCCCGATCCCACGGCCAATCGTGACGTGGTGGGCCTGATCGACGCCCAGAGCCAGGCGGCGCGGCGCTTCGCCGGGGCACAGATCGGCAACTACCAGCGGCGCATGGAATCGCTCCATCGTTCGGCGCCAGCGCCAGCGGCCGCCGTGCGTGAGCCCGGCGCGGCGAGCGCCGCAACGGCTCCTGCTCCACGCGCGCCCCAGGCCGCGGAAACGACATCGAGCGGCTGGGTTCCGGTCTCGCTCGTGAACACCATCATGCAGGCGGTGACCACCCGCGCCATCGACGTGGGCGGCGTCACCGGCAGCGGCAACGGCGCCACGTTTGCCCCGGAGACCCACCTATGGCTCGCGGGAACCGCGAATTTCGGAAATCGCGACGCGACGGGAGAGCGCAGCGCGATGCGCTTCGAAACCGACGGGATCAGTGCGGGCGCCGATCGTCGCGTCTCCGAGCGCCTCGCGCTGGGACTCGGCGTCGGGTTCGCGCGCGACGACACCGATGTCGGTGTGAATTCGCGCTCGAAGGCGACCGGCGGATCGCTCGCGGCCTACGGCAGCTACCAACCGTCGCCGCGAACCTTCATCGACGCCTTGCTGGGCTACGGGCAGCTGCGCTTCGACAGCCGGCGCTTCGTCGAGCCGACGGGCGAGTTCGCCAGCGCGCGGCGCCGGGGCGGCCAGGTATTCGGGTCGGTGGCCGCGGGCTACGAGTACCGCGACCGCAACCTGCTCGTTTCACCCTATGGCCGGATCGATTTCTCCGCCGACCGCCTCGACTCGGTTTCGGAGAGTGGCGCAGGCTCCTACGCGCTCACTTATGCCGAGCAGACGCAGCGCAGCGTCCAGGCCGCCGCCGGACTGCGCGCCGAATCCAAGCACGAGACCGAGTTCGGCTTCGCGGTTCCGCGCGCGCGTTTCGAGTATCGGCGCCAGCTCCAGGGCCAGCAAGGCGCGAGCCTTTCGTATGCGGATCTCTTCGGCGGCCCGGAATATACAGTGCGGCCGGCGGGCACGAGCCGCAACTCGCTGCTGCTGGGAATCGGCGCCGATTTCGTGTTCCGCAGCGGCCTGCGCCTGGGAGTCGATTACACCGCCCAGCGGGCCTCGGGCGCCTCCAACGTGCAGGGCGTGCGGCTGATGGTCACGCAGGAGCTCGACGCGCGCGGATCCCCTGGATGGCGCTGGGAGCCGACGCTCAGCAAGTACCCGATTAATGTCGACGCGGGATTCTCGTGGGATGACAACGTAACTCGCGGGCGCGAGGCCGGCGACAAGCTCGCCGATCGAATCTACAGCCTCGGGGTGAGCCAGACACGGCCGTTCGCGCTGGGGACGAACACGCGGTTGCAGGTCACTGGGCTGGCGAGCGGCGAGAAGTTCGACCGCCACGCGGGACTGGGGCGTTTCTCCGGGGGCGTGCAGGGCGAGGTGCAGTACCGCGCGTCGGGCGCCTTCGACGCGATCACCTTTGGCTTCGTGGGCCGCGCGGTTTACGAGCAGTACGAGTCGCGCCTGCGCAGCGGGCCGCGTTACTTCGTGGGCGTGAACGCGCGACGGGCGATCACCGACCGCATCGACCTCTTCGCCGAGATCGGCGCGAACGCGCGCAACGCCCGCAGCGAGGTGTTCACCTGGCGCGACTGGTCGGCCAAGCTGAACCTCGACTACTCCCTCGGCCGCGCGGGTGTGGTGTACCTGACCGGCGAGTATCGTCGCGGCGACACCGTCTCCACCGGCCATCCGTCGCTGGTGAACGTGGGGTTGGCCGAGGTGTTCGCGCCCGACGACGCGTTCGACGGCGCCGACCTGGTGGCGTACCGGTTCGAGGCCCGCACGCTTCTCGGAACCGTGGGCTACAACTATCCGCTCGGCGCCCGCGACTCGATCGACTTCTCGCTGCGCCGCGTGCAGGCCACGCCGCTGGCGCGGCCGAGCTTCGATTTCTCGGGCTCGATGCGCTACATCGAGAACCAGTACTCCATCGTTTACCTGATGCGCTTCTGAGGATTCGAGTCATGCACTACCGACGTCGCACCGCACGCTGCATGGTCTTCGCCGCGCTCGCCGCGCTGTGGGGCTGCGGGGGCGGCGGCAGTCCCGCCGACACGCGTCCCGGCCAGGAAAGCCCTCCGGTCGCCGAGGGGCCGAAGAGCTTCCTGCTATTCCCCAATCCCCAGAGGCAGGCCGACGGCAGCCTGCAGATGGACACGCCCGAATACGCCGAGGCCTACTACCGCGCCATCGACCCGCAGAACGCCCGCGACACGCTCGCCAAATGGAAGGCCACCAACGGTTTCGAGACCGGCACCGGCAGCGAGATCAACGTGGTGTTCGGCGACCGGCGCGACCTGGGCTACGGCCGGCGCATGTACGCGCGCCAGAATCCCGACGGCACCGTCGCGTTCTATGTCGAGAACTACCTCATCGAGGCGGGCGCGGGCTACGCCTATTCGCCGCTGAACCTCGATGCCGCGATCGTTCGCGATACGCGCTGGATGGTCGGCATCAACGCGATCGAATTCAGCCCCGGTCCCGGGGGCGGGGCGAGCTTTCCGAAGTTCTACAACTTCAATCCCGATGGCGTGCGCCAGCTCGCGGTCAACCTCGACGGGCAGGGACCCAAGGCGATGCCGGGCCCGTGCATCAGCTGCCACGGCGGGCGCGGCGACGCGCTGACACCGCCCGATGCCACCGGCAAGCGCCAGTTCGCCCTCGTGCAGAACTCGGTGTCGCAGCATCGCGGCGACGTGCAGGCGCGCATGCATTCCTTCGAGCCCGACGTGTTCGACTTCTCCGCGACACGTGCGGGGTTCTCGCGCGCCGAGCAGGAAGCGTCGATCAAGGCGATCAACCGCATGATCCTGTGCACCTACCCGATCGCCGCGCCCTCGTCGGCCCCCGAGGACGCGTGCCGGCGCGCGGCGGGCACGAGCGAGTGGCAGGGCACGGCGGCGGCCGTGATCAAGGCGGCTTACGGCGGCGACGGGCTGCCCAATGGGCAATTCGTCGACGACTTCGTGCCGCTGTCATGGCAGGCCGCGGGGCAGACAACGCTCTACCGCGAAGTGGTCGTGACGTCGTGCCGTACTTGTCACATCATGCGCGGGACCGCCGCGCAATCCGACATCGATTTCCACAGCTATGAGAAGTTCGTGGGCTATTCGGAGCGCATCAAGCATCACGTCATCGACCGCGGCAACATGCCGCTGGCCAAGATCGTGTACGACGCTTTCTGGGGATCGGATCGCCCGCAGTTGCTGGCGACCTTCCTCCAGGGCCAGGGACAAACAGTTCGAGATGCTGCGGGTGCGGTCCTGCGTCCCGGACGTCCTGTCGCCGACCCCGGTCCCGATCGCGTCGTGCTGCCGGGTGCGACGCCGCTCTCCGCCTCGGCCAGCCTCTTCGCGAACGGCTACGCCTGGACGCTGGTTTCGGGACCCGCAGGCGCCACGCTTGCGGGGGCGACGTCAGCGCAGGCGACCTTCACCGCGTCCGCGGAGGGCACCTACGTGTTGCAGCTGGTCGCGAGCAATGGCGGCGTACAGAGCGCGCCCGCACAGGTGCGCATTGTCGTGAGCGCGGCGCTGTCGCCGGCGCCTGCCGCGATACGCTTCGCCGACATCAAGGCGGTGATGCAGGGCGGCAATCTGTGCACCCGGTGCCACAGCCCGACGGGATCCGAGCCGCGCCCGCCGGTCTTCTATTCGCAAGATGATCGGAATGGCGACGGCACCGTGGGCGATGCGACCGAC
This sequence comes from Pseudomonadota bacterium, assembly GCA_030855025.1. Taxonomy (GTDB): domain Bacteria; phylum Pseudomonadota; class Gammaproteobacteria; order Burkholderiales; family Usitatibacteraceae; genus Usitatibacter. The sequence continues at coordinate 23,733 of JALYSB010000018.1, read as the reverse complement.
GACCTCTGGTTCTACAACGAGGTTCGTGGCCGCATCAACTTCACCGACATCGCCGCGAGCCCGCTGCTGCGAAAGCCGTCGGGAAATCATCACAACGGGCTGCTGGTGGCGGGATTCAATGCCACGGCCGCACCGGGTGAGGCGTCGCGGGCGCGCTACGACCTGTTCCTGAACTGGATCCTCAACGGCGCCCCTCAATAATTGCGCCGGGGCCCGGTGTAGTCGCTCTTCGGGAAGACGAACGGCGGCGTGCGCCCCACCAGGGTCTCGATCAGCATGAGTTCCTGGTCGGTGTGGTTGATGAAAGGCGCATCGCGGATGTTCTTGCCAGGTTGCTCGTTGCCGAGGATGTAGAGCGGGCGGTCGTGGTGCGTGGCGGCCACGGTCTCCTTGCTCTGCGGGTCGTTGGTCGCGACGACGTCCGCCACGCCATAGCAGGTGCAGAAGTAGGTCTGCTCGGGATCGGACTCGAGGTACACGCCGGTGCCACGGATGCCGATGCTCGCCACTTTCGTGTGGAGCTGAACCGGGCGACGGCTGGGAAACACCGACAGCAGCTTGCCCGTGAGGAGCTTCAGGCCCGAGACGATGGCCGAATCCCTCGCCGTCTCGATGACGATCTCGGTATTCGGGCGCGCGATGAACGCGCTCTCGCCGACCACGTAGACGATCTCGCTATCGCGCCCCGTCTTGATGGTGGAGCCGCCCGCGATCTTCGATTCGAGGGTGCCCCGCGAACCGTCGATCTGCACTTCGCCCGAGATGCGGTAGACCGATTTACCCGGCGGCAGCTTGGAGGGCGGGCTGCCGAGGATCTGGGCGAGCAGGTCGGTGCTGGCGGTCGTGACGCCGCCGAACATGCCCGCGGCAAGCATCTGGATCAGCGTGCGGCGGCGCGGGTCATCTGCTTCGTATTTCATCGTGGCCTTGTCCCTGGTCGCTGGTTTATCGATCGATTGTATCGAATACGTGCACCGCTAGCGCGATCAAGATGCCGGCGCTCGCTCGCAGATCTGTTGTTAGCCTATGCTTCGAGGATGGCTGAGGTCGGACACTCCGAACACCTGCCCGGGTGGTGGAATTGGTGATACACACGGGACTTAAAATCCCGCGCCGAAAGGCATGTCGGTTCGAATCCGACCCCGGGCACCACCTTTAAGCGAAAAAAGCGTCGTAAAGGCGCGTTTTCGCCCGAGCGGCCGGACTATGCCGCAACCCGCTCCGGCGCCATCGCGTTCGCCATCCGCTCCACCGCCTTCTTGATGTTGTCCATCGAGGTCGCGAACGAGATGCGCAGGTATCCCTCGGCGCCGAACGCCGAACCGGGCACTGCCGCAACCGCCTGCGGCTGGGCGAGCAGGTAGTCGCACAGGGCGAGGTCCGTGGGCGTGGCGATCCTGCCCGCGGCGTGCAGCTTGCGGATCGCCTCGCGGCAATCGGGGAACGCGTAGAACGCGCCCGCGGGCGACAGGCACTTCACGCCTGGAATGCGGTTCAGTCCCTCGGAGACGACTTTCCCGCGCTCCTTGAACGCCGCCCGCATCGGATCGATGCACGACTGGTCGCCGTTCAGCGCTGCCTCGGCGGCGTACTGCGAGATCGACGACGGGTTCGAGGTGCTGTGGGACTGCACATTCTCCATCGCCTCGATCAACTCGGCGGGGCCGCCACAGTAGCCGATCCGCCAGCCGGTCATCGAGTAGGCCTTCGAGACCCCGTTCATCGTGACGGTCTGCGGATAGAGGTCCGGGCAGACGTTGAGGATGTTCACGAACTTCGAGCCGTCAAGCACGATGTGCTCGTACATGTCGTCGGAGGCAATGATGATGCGCGGATGCTTGCGCAGCACCTCGCCCAGGGCCGCAAGCTCCGCGGCGGTGTAGACCGCGCCCGTGGGGTTCGAGGGGCTGTTCAGCCAGAGCAAGCGCGATTTCGGCGTGATCGCGCGCTCCAGCTGCTGGGGAGTGATCTTGAAGCCCTGCTCGACCCCTGCGAAGACGAACACGGGCTTGCCGTCGGCCATCATCGCCATGTCCGGATACGACACCCAGTACGGGGCCGGGATGATCGCCTCGTCGCCCGGGTTCAGCAGCGCCAGGCACAGGTTGAAGGAGGTTTGCTTGCCGCCGCACGACACCAGGATCTGCTTTTCGGTGTAGTCGAGGCTATTCTCGCGCTTGAACTTGGCGACGATCGCCTTCTTGAGCGACGCGGTCCCGCCCGCAGGGGTGTACTTGGTGAGCCCCTTGTTGATGGCCGCGATCGCCGCGTCCTTGATGTGCTGCGGGGTGTCGAAATCAGGCTCCCCGGCGCCCATGGCGATCACGTCGCGGCCCTCGGCCTTGAGCTTGGCCGCCTTGGCGGACACGGCCAGGGTGGGGGAAGGCTTGATGACCTTGAGGCGGTTGGCGGTGAGCGACATGGGGCTTCTCCGGGCGGGGTGGGAACGAGGGTGCGTTGTCCCTATTTTACCTTGTAGAATCTTCGGTTTGCCCGCGGCAATTCCCCCATGGAAGTCATCACTTTCCCGAATAGCCCCTTTCGGCTGCACCAGTCGTTCCAGCCCGCCGGCGACCAGCCACAGGCCATCGACAAGCTGACCGACGGGATCAACGACGGCCTGGCTTACCAGACGCTCCTCGGCGTCACCGGATCGGGCAAGACCTACACCATGGCCAACGTGATCGCGCGCATCGGCCGGCCCGCGCTCGTGATCGCCCCCAACAAAACCCTGGCCGCGCAGCTCTACTCCGAGTTCCGCGAGTTCTTCCCGGAAAACGCGGTGGAGTATTTCGTCTCCTACTACGACTACTACCAGCCCGAGGCGTACGTCCCCTCCCGCGACCTCTACATCGAGAAGGATTCGTCGATCAACGAGCACATCGAGCAGATGCGCCTGTCGGCGACCAAGAGCATGCTCGAGAGGAACGACGCGGTGATCGTGGCGACGGTGTCGTGCATCTACGGCATCGGGGACCCGAGCGACTACCAGGACATGCGCCAGGTCTTTCGAGAGAAGGATCCGGTCGGCCAGCGCGACCTCCTGGCGCGCCTGGCGGGCATGCAATACACGCGCAACGACATCGATTTTCGCCGCGGCACGTTTCGCGTGCGCGGCGACACCATCGACATCTTCCCGGCCGAGAATAGCGAGCAGGCGCTGCGGGTCTCGCTCTTCGACGAGGTGATCGAGTCGCTCACGCTCTTCGATCCGCTCACCGGCGAGCTGCTGCAGCGCATCCCGCGCTTCACGCTCTACGCCAAGAGCCATTACGTGACGCCGCGATCCACCGTGCTGCGCGCGATCGAGACCATCAAGGTCGAGCTGCGCGAGCGCCTGGACTGGTTCCAGCAGCAGGGAAAGCTGCTCGAGCTGCAGCGCCTGCAGCAGCGCACCCATTTCGACCTCGAGATGATGAACGAGCTCGGGTTCTGCAAGGGCATCGAGAACTACACGCGGCATCTTTCCGGCCATGCGCCCGGCGAGCCCCCGCCCACGCTCATCGACTACCTGCCGAGGGACGCGCTGATCGTGATCGACGAGAGCCACGTGACCATCCCGCAGATCGGCGGCATGTACAACGGCGATCGCTCGCGCAAGACCGTGCTCGTCGACTACGGCTTTCGCCTGCCTTCGGCGCTCGACAACCGGCCGCTCAAGTTCGAGGAGTTCGAGCGCCAGATGCGCCAGGCGGTCTTCGTGTCCGCCACGCCCGCGGAGTACGAGCGCACCCACGCGGCCCAGGTGGTCGAGCAGGTCGTTCGGCCGACGGGGCTCATCGACCCGGTGCTCATCTTGCGGCCGGCGTCCTCGCAGGTCGACGACTTGCTCTCCGAGATCACCAAGCGCGTGGCGGTGAATGAGCGCGTGCTCGTCACGACGCTCACCAAACGCATGTCCGAGGACCTCACCGACTACCTCGCCGAGCACGGCGTGAAGGTGCGCTACCTGCACTCGGACATCGACACGGTGGAGCGCGTCGAGATCATCCGCGACCTGCGCAAGGGCCTCTTCGACGTGCTGGTCGGCATCAACCTGCTGCGCGAGGGCCTCGATATCCCCGAGGTCTCGCTGGTGGCGATCCTCGACGCCGACAAGGAGGGGTTCCTGCGCTCCGGGCGCTCGCTCATCCAGACCATCGGCCGCGCGGCCCGCCACATCAACGGGACCGCGATCCTGTACGCCGACCAGATGACCGATTCGATGAAGCTGGCTATCGAGGAGACGGATCGGCGCCGCGCGAAGCAGGTGGCGTTCAACCTGGCGCACGGCATCGAGCCCAAGGGGATCTCCAAGCGCATCAAGGACATGATCGACGGCGTCTACGATCCGGATAGCGCGAAGGAAACGCGCAAGGCGGCGCGGGAGGAGGCGCGCTACGACGCGCTCTCCGAGAAGCAGCTCGACCAGCGCATCCGCAAGATCGAGCGCGAGATGCTCGACGCCGCACGCAACCTCGAGTTCGAACGCGCTGCGTCGTTGCGCGATGAGCTGAAAGCGCTGCGCGACCGCATGCTGGCAGTGGGCGGCGGTTGATGAAGAAGATCGCGGTCCTCGTTGTCTGCACTGGAAACATCTGTCGCTCGCCCACGGGCGAAGGAGTGCTCCGCCACAAGGCCGAAGCGCGCGGGCTCGCCGACCGCGTCCACATCCGCTCCGCGGGGACGCACGACTACCATGTGGGCGAGGCACCGGATCCGCGCACCGTGCGCCACGCGGGCACGCGGGGCTACGACCTTTCCAGGCAACGCGCGGCCCAGGTGAGTGCCGCGGATTTCCTCGCTTACGACTACATCCTCGCCATGGATCGCTCGCACCTGCGAATACTCCGCGGCCTGGCGCCCGAGGGCGGCAAGGCGCGCCTCGGCATGTTCCTGGAAGCGAGCGCCAAGTGGCGCGGCGAGGACGTGCCGGATCCGTACTACGGCAGCGTGGAGGGATTCGAGCGCGTGCTCGACATGGTCGAGGAGGCCGCCGAACGCTGGCTCGACCGCATCGAAGCCGAGCTCGATCCCGCGGCATTCAGGCTGCAAAGCCCACGCTGACGGGGCTACCAGCCCCCGGTCCTGATCCAGTCCTCGACCATGGGCATGCGGTCGACCCCCCAGAAGGGCTCGCCGTCGACCACGAAGAACGGGGAGCCGAAGACGCCCGCGGCAATCGCCGCGTCCACCTCGCGCTTCGCGCGCTCCTTGATCACGGGATCATCGAGTGCTGCGGCGAGCGCCGCGCGATCCACTCCCAGCGATCCGGCCACATCCAGGACCACGGCGGGTGCGCTGATGTCGTTGCCATCGGCGAAATAGGCGCGCAACAGCGCCTTGGCGAGGGCCTGGGCCTGGCGCGCGTCGCGGTCGTGCACCCAGTAGAACGCGCGCATCGCGGCGACGGTGCCGATGGGAAATTTTCCGGGATGCCGGTAGGCGACCTTGTGCAGGCGAGCCGAGCGCGCGAAATCACGCTTCGCGTACTCGCCTTTCAGCGGAATATCGATGAGCGGCGGCTGCCCCGTGATCTTGAAGACCGGGCCGAGCAGGATGGGACGCCACACGACGCGGCGCCCCACACGCTTCTCGAACTCATCGACCAGCTCCGCCGCGATATAGCCATACGGCGAGGAAAACTCGAAGTAGAAATCGATCGGGCCTCCCGCAATGCTCATGGCACGGGTGGCGTGTCGGGCTGCTCCTTCGATTGCGTCTCGACCAGCATCAGCGGGGCGTTCTCGGCCGGGGCCGCGCGACGGCGGCGCGGCCTGGAGCGACGCGGCGTGTCGTCATCCACGCTGCCGTCCAACGTTTCGGCCTGGGTTTCCACCAACTGCAGCGGGGCCGGCGCCTGCGCGCCCGCGTCACCCTCCGGCTGCCTGCGGCGACGCGCCGGCCGTTGCGACTGCTCGTCGGCGGCCGAGTCGTGCTCGCTGACCGCGTGGAACGCAGTGGGCTGCGCCGCCGCGACGAATTGCGGCTTCGGTGCCGGCGCGGCTTCGCGCGGGGTTGCATCGCGCGAGGCAGGTTCTGCGCCACGCATGGGCTCGACGTTTGGCGTGGGCTCGAGAAACCGGCGCGGCCCGGAGGGTTGGGGCGGCTCGGAAAATCCGGTCGGCTCGGGGATCTGATTCGCCTGGCTGGACTGCACGCCGGCATCGAACAGCTCGCGGTTCTGTGCTTCGCCAACGGACGCCTCGCGCGGCGGACGGTCGCCGCGCTCGGGGCGCTCGCCCCTTTCTCCTCCACGGCCACCGCGACGGCGGCGGCGCTTGCCCTCGCCATCGTCGCCCTGGGGCGCGTGGGCGTCGGGAGCCGGCTGAGACTCGGCCGGCCCCTGCGCGACGCCGAGGTTTTCGCGCTGTACCTCGGGAGCGTGGCGCGGCGGGCGTTGCGCACGATCGCCGCGACCTTCTCCACGGCCTTCACCGCGACCTTCTCCGCGGGTTTCGCTACGGGGCTCGCCACGGATCTCGCTTCGCGACTCGCCACGGGTCTCGCTGCGCGACTCGCCACGGATTTCGCTGCGCGACTCTCCGCGAGCTTCACTGCGCGGCTCGCCACGAGGTTCACCATTGCGGGGCTCGCCACGGCCTTCTCCGCCGCGCGACTCACCACGGCCTTCACCGCCGCGGCCATCGCGACGCGGCTGCTGGGGCCCATCGGGACGACGATCCGGGCGCGGGCCACGACCCTGGCCATCACCCCGCGATCCTTCACCTCGCGGTCGCTGCTCGCCGCGGGATCCATCACGGCCGCCACGGTCGCGGCCACGGCCGGAGCCGCGCTGCGCATCACGGGGCGGGCGATCCTCGAGCGCCGGCGTGGGCGTTGGGAAAGACTGCCGGACTTCCATCTTGGGGGCCGCCTCGGGCTGCTTGAACCAGCCGAGGATGCGGTCGAGGAGTCCCTGGGGGGGTTCCTGCGGTGCGGCGCGCGACGGCGCAGTTGCCTGCGCAGCCGGGCGGCGTGCGGCCGAAGCCGGTGCATCGGGCACGCGCGCAACGGAGATCGGGGCCGGCTGGTCAGGGCGGATGCCCTTCACCAGCGGCTCGGGGCGGGCGGGCTTGGCCTCGGAGTTCTTCAGGGAAAGAGCGGGAGCCTCCTCGGCCGGCACGGTCACCATCTCGTAGCTCGGCGTCTGCGCGTCCAGCTGCGGGGCGTCGTGGCGCAGCCGCTCCACCGAATAGTTCGGCGTCTCGAGGTGCGGATTCGGGATCAGGAGCACGTTGACCTTGAGGCGCGCCTCGATCTGGAAGATCTCGCTGCGCTTCTCGTTCAGCAGGTAGGTTGCGACATCCACCGGAACCTGCGCGTGGATCGCGGCGGTGTGCTCCTTCATCGCCTCTTCCTGCAAGATTCGCAGAACGTGGAGGGCGGTCGACGCCGTATCGCGGATGTAGCCCGTGCCATGGCAGCGCGGGCAGGGCGAATGGGTCGTTTCCTCGAGCGACGGCTGCAGGCGCTGCCGGGAAAGCTCCAGCAGCCCGAAGCGCGAGATCTTGCCGATCTGCACGCGCGCACGGTCGTGCCGCAAGGCGTCGCGCAGGCGGTTCTCGACCTCGCGCTGGTTCTTGGAGCTTTCCATGTCGATGAAGTCGATCACGATCAGGCCGCCCAGGTCGCGCAGCCGCAACTGCCGGGCGACCTCGTCGGCGGCCTCGAGGTTCGTGTTGAACGCGGTCTGCTCGATGTCGTGGCCGCGAGTGGCGCGCGCACTGTTCACGTCGACCGAGACCAGCGCCTCGGTGTGGTCGATCACGATCGCGCCGCCCGAAGGCAGGGTCACGTCGCGCCGGTAGGCGCTCTCGATCTGGTGCTCGATCTGGAAGCGGGAGAAGAGCGGGATGTCGTCGCGGTAATGCTTCACCTTGTCGACGTTCGCCGGCATCACCGTGCTCATGAACGACACCGCCTGCTCGTAGATCGAGGGCGTGTCGATGAGGATCTCGCCGATGTCGGGCTGGAACAGGTCGCGGATGGCGCGCACCACCAGGCTCGACTCGAGGTAGATCAGGCACGGGCCCTTTTCCTCTTCGGCGGCCTTCTCGATCGCATGCCACAGCTGGAGGAGGTAGTTCAGATCCCATTGGAGCTCTTCGGCGCTGCGGCCGATGCCGGCGGTGCGGGCGATGAGGCTCATGCCCTCCGGGATCTCGAGCTGGTCCATGACTTCACGCAGCTCGTTGCGGTCCTCGCCTTCGATCCGGCGTGAAACCCCACCCCCGCGCGGGTTGTTGGGCATGAGCACCAGGTAGCGCCCGGCGAGCGAAATGTACGTAGTCAGCGCCGCGCCCTTGTTGCCGCGTTCGTCCTTGTCCACCTGGACGATCAGGTCCTGGCCCACGCGCAGGTGCGTGGCCATCTTCGAGCGGCCGAACTCGCCGCCGTCGTTGACCATGAACTGCTTGGAGATTTCCTTGAAGGGCAGGAAGCCATTCCGCTCGGCGCCGTAGTCGATGAAGACGGCCTCGAGGGAGGGCTCCACACGGGTGATGAGGCCCTTGTAGATGTTGCTCTTGCGCTGCTCTTTGCCGGCGGACTCGATGTCGAGGTCGATGAGTTTCTGACCGTCGACGATGGCGACCCGGAGTTCTTCCGCCTGGGTCGCATTGAATAGCATGCGTTTCATCGTTCTTCTCTCCCGCGCTCTGCCACGGAAGAGGGCCCCGTCGTCCGGGGCCCGGATCGACGAGTTACTTCAGAAGTCGGTTGGTATGCATCACGTTGAGGTGAGCGAGAAGGACGATTTCTGGTTTTCTTCGTCTGGCGCCTGCGGGCTCATCGGGAGCCGGCAGGTGCGTGGAATTCGTGGTGCGTCGAGCGCGTGTGATTCGTTTACCATCGCTCTTGGTTCGCAGGCGAGCGACGTTTGCCTGTTCGTGCGCCTTTCGCGGCGCACCGGTAAATGTTGATTCCTTTGGAATTCTTCGTAATCAACCACATGCAGTATACGACGGATGCCGAGTGATGGCAAAGACGCATCGCCGGCCACGCCCGCGGTGCGCTGGATCGAGGTCGCCGAGGAGGAGGCCGGGCAGCGCGTCGACAACTATCTGGTAGCGCGCCTGAAAGGCGTCCCGAAGAGCCACATCTACCGGATCTTGCGAAGCGGAGAAGTCCGTGTGAACAGCCGGCGGGTAGAGGCGTCGCAGCGGGTTGCGGCCGGCGATCGCATCCGCATCCCGCCGGTGCGCGTCGCGGCGCAGTCCGATGCGGCCCCGGCGCCGCACTTCAAGCTGCCGGTGCTGTTCGAGGACGAGGCGTTCATCGCCATCGACAAGCCCGCGGGGCTCGCAGTGCATGGCGGCAGCGGTGTCGCCCACGGCGTGATCGAGTCGCTGCGCGCGATGCGCCCGGAGGCGCGTTTCCTCGAGTTGGTGCACCGGCTCGATCGCGACACCTCAGGCGTGCTGCTGGTTGCCAAGAAGCGCGCGAGCCTCACCGTGCTGCACGAGATGATGCGGCTGCGTTCCATCGACAAGCGCTACCTGGTGGCCACCGCGGGCCGGTTTCGCAACGAGATGCAGCGCGTGCGCGCCGCCCTGGCCAAGAGCGTGAACGCCGAGGGCGAGAAGCGCGTCGCGATCTCGGAGGCAGGCCAGGAAGCCGAAACGGTATTTCGGCGCATCGCCCGCGGCGCGGACTACAGCCTCCTGGAGGCCGAGCTCCTCACCGGGCGCACCCACCAGATTCGCGTCCACCTCGCCTATCTGAAGCATCCGGTGCTCGGCGACGACAAGTACGGCAACTTCGAGTTGAACAAGCGCCTGCGCAAGGAGGGGTTGAAGCGCATGTTCCTGCACGCCCGCTCGCTCGCGTTTGCCCATCCCCTCACGGGTGTGCCGTTGACGCTCGAGTCGCCGCTGCCAAAGGACCTGAAGGCGTTTGTCGACCGGCACATCGAATCGGGTACGGACCCCAAGCCCGGCAAAGGCGTGAACCCGGGTCCGTCGCCTTGAAGTACGACCTCGTCGTCTTCGACTGGGACGGGACCTTGATGGACTCGACGCGACTCATCGCGCGAAGCCTGCAATGCGCCTGCCGCGATATCGGGGCGCCCGTGCCGACCGAGCGCGAGGCGCTCTTCGTGATCGGACTGAATCTTCTCGACACATGCAATCACGTGGCGCCGGATCTGGACGAGGGCGGCCGCGCGCGGCTCGCCGACCGCTACCGCCATCACTTCCTCACCAATGAGCACGAGGCGCCGCTCTACGACGGCGTGCGCGAGATGCTTTCCGATCTCCACGGGCGGGGCCACCGCCTTGCCGTTGCCACCGGCAAGGCGCGGCGCGGCCTCGAACGTGCGCTCGACGCCACCGGCTTGCGTCCCTGGTTCGAGGCCACGCAGTGCGCCGACGAGGGCTTTGCCAAGCCCCACCCCGGCATGCTGCTGGCGCTCCTCGAGGTCACCGGCGTCGAGCCCGGGCGCGCGCTCATGGTGGGCGACACCACGCACGATCTCGAGCTCGCCGCCAATGCGGGGGTGGACGCAGTGGCGGTTTCCTACGGCGCCCATCACGAGGAGCTGTTGTCCACCCGCCCGGCGCGTGCGCGCGTCGGAAGCGTGGACGAGCTGCACCGATGGCTGGCGACCCGCGACTGATCTGCGCCTCCGAGGCGCTCGTCGACGGCGCGCAGGGCGTGCGCTTCGGGCTTCCCAGCGGCTCTCAAGCCTTTGTGGTGAGGCATTGCGGCGCGGTGCATGGATATGTGAATCGCTGCCCGCATTCGGGCACCGAGCTCGACTGGCAGCCGGGGGAGTTCTTCGAGGAGAGTGGGCTATACTTGATCTGCTCGACTCACGGTGCGCTGTTCGAGCCGGGTAACGGGTTTTGCGTCGCTGGTCCGTGCCACGGCGCCTCGCTCGAGCCCGTTGCGATCCGGGAGCAAGGTGGCCAGGTAATGATCCTGGTGGACGAGGCCCGCGCGAACAACACGAACCCGAAGCCGAGACCCGATGACTGAATCTGGCCCCCCGAACTGGGAACGCGCCGTACTCGAGAAAGTAGCCCTCCAGGCCGTCCAGGAGCAGCGCCGCGCACGCCAGTGGAACGCGCTCTTCAAGCTTCTCTGGTTCACGATCGCATTCCTCGTGATCGCCGGCCTCATGGGATGGATCGGCCGCCCCGACAAGGACTCCACCGTATCCGTGGGCCGCCATACCGCCGTGGTCGACGTGGAAGGCGTGATCGGCGTGGAATCGAAGGCCTCGGCCGAGCGCGTCATCAAGGGCCTGAACCGCGCCTTCAAGGACAGCAACACGGTCGGCGTTGTCTTGCGCATCAACAGCCCCGGGGGAAGCCCGGTGCAGGCCGGTTACGTGAACGACGAGATTCGTCGCCTGCGCGCCAAGCATCCCGAGATTCCCCTGCACGCAGTGGTCCAGGACCTGTGTGCGTCGGGGGGCTACTACATCGCCGTCGCGGCCGACAAGATCTACGTGGACAAGGCGAGCCTCGTCGGCTCGATCGGCGTGATCATGGGCAGCTTCGGCTTCGTGGGCACGCTCGACAAGCTCGGCATGGAGCGCCGCTCCTATACGTCGGGTGACAACAAGGATTTCCTTGACCCGTTCCAGCCCGAGAATCCGGCCCATCGCGAGCACGCGCAGAAGATGCTCTCCGAGATCCACGCGCAGTTCATCAACGTCGTGCGCCAGGGTCGTGGCAGCCGGCTCAAGGAGACCACGGAAACCTTCTCCGGGTTGATCTGGACCGGTGAGAAGAGCATCGAGCTCGGCCTCGCGGACTCCCTGGGCAGCACGGAGTTCGTCGCGCGCGAGGTGATCAAGGCCGAGAAGCTTGTCGATTACACGGTGGAGGAGAACTACTTCGAGGCGCTGTCGAAACGGCTCGGCACGAGCTTCGGGGCCACCTTCGCGCGCGCCGCAGCGCAAGCCGCCGCGCGCGCGGCCCTGGAGGTTCGCTAGGAATCCATGAGCGCCGTGGCGGACCAGACGACGCGCGCTGAGTTCGACCTGATCCGCGATGCGTTCGACCACGCGGCGGTTGGGCTCGCCATCATGTCGCCCGACGGCGTGGTGCGCCACGTGAACCCCGCCTTCTGCAAGATGCTGGCGGGCGAGCGCGCGACGATCGAGGGCAGGTCGTTCCGCGCCTTCACCCCTTCCGACGAAATCGGTCGCGACGAGGAGTTCCTGCGCATGATTCGCGCGGGTGTCGATCCGCCGCCGGCCCTGGACCTGCGGGTGATCCGCTGCGACGCGGTGGAGGTGCCGTTACGCTGCAGCTGCGTGGTGGTGCGCGATTCGGCGGGCCAGCCGCGCTACCTGGTCTCGTCCTTCATCGACCTCAGCGAGCAGCGCCAGAAGGACGTGGCCCTGCAGCGCGCCGCCGGCGACCTCGAGCAGCACCTGCACTTCACGCGTTCGCTACTCGACGCCATCCCCAATCCGGTGTACTTCAAGAACCACGAGGGCAGGTACGGCGTCTACAACCGCGCCTTCGACGACCTTTTCGGCGGCGGCCGCGACTGGATCGGCAAGACCGTGCACGACATGTTCGACGCCGACAGCGCGCGCGACCACCACGAGCGCGATCGCCCGCTCCTCGAGCGCCCGGCCTCGACCGCCTATGAGATGACGGTTCCAACCGCCGCGGGCGAGCTGCGCCAGATGCTCTTCAACAAGGTGAGCTTCGTGGACCAGCGCGGCGACGTCGCCGGCCTGATCGGCATCGTCACGGATGTGACGCGCTACAAGGAGACCGAGCGCGCGCTTGAGGCGAGCGAGGCGCGCTTTCGCGTGCTCACCGAGAGCTCGCTGGATCTGATTTCCGTGGTCGACGCCGAGGGAGTGATCCTCTACCAGAGCCCCGCGCTGCGCAGCCTTCTCGGCTACGAGCCGGTCGAAACCGTCGGGCGCAACCTCTCCGACCTGGTGCACGCCGACGACCTCGAGCCGATGCGCGCCGCGTTGCGCCGCATCATCGAAGCGCGACAGTCGATCGAGCCGATGGAGTTCCGGATGCGCCACCGCGACGGCATGTGGCGCACGTTCGAGTCGCTCGGCACCAATTGCCTGTCGAACCCCCACATCCACGGGGTGGTGTTCAACTCGCGCGACGTGACCGATCGCAAGGTCATCCAGCAACGCATCCAGCACCTCGCATACCACGATAACCTCACCGGGCTGCCGAACCGATCGCTGCTGCAGGATCGCCTTGCGCACTCGATTGCGCGCGCCGAGCGTTCCAGCCGCAAGGTCGCGGTCCTCTTCATCGACCTCGACAACTTCAAGAACATCAACGATACGTTCGGTCATGACGTGGGCGACGAGCTGCTGCGCCAGGTCTCGCGGCGCCTGTCGGAGTGCGTGCGCCTGGAAGACACCATCGCGCGGCAGGGCGGAGACGAGTTCATCGTGCTGCTCGACAGCCTCGAGGACAGCCGTGGCGCCTCGGTGGTGGCGCAGAAGATCCTCAACGCGCTGCGCCAGGCGTTCATCCTGAGCGGAACCGAGCAGCACGTCAGCGGCTCGGTCGGCATCGCGCTCTATCCCGAGGACGGGCGCGACGCGCAGACGCTCATGAAGAGCGCCGACACGGCGATGTTCCACGGCAAGGGCCAGGGCAAGAACACCTACCAGTACTTCACCGCCCAGATGAACATCGCGGTCAAGCGCCGCATGACGCTCGAGTCGGCGCTGCGCCGCGCGGTGATGCAGAAGGATTTCGTGCTGCATTACCAGCCCCAGATCGACCTCGAGTCGGGCCGGATCGTCGCGCTGGAAGCATTGGTGCGGTGGAAGACCGAGGACAGCGGCACCGTGATGCCGGGCGACTTCATCCCGCTCGCGGAGGAAACCGGCCTCATCAGCGAGATCGGCGAATGGGTGTTGCGCGAGGGATGCCGCCAGGCACAGGAATGGGAGCAGATGGGCTTGGCGAAACGGCGGATGGCGATCAACCTGTCGGCGCGCCAGTTCAGCGACCGCGGATTCCTCGACATGGTGACTCGCGTGCTGGCCGATACCGGGCTCGACCCCGCGTGCCTCGAGCTGGAGATCACCGAAAGCCAGGTGATGCGCCAGACCGAGGGCATGATCATGCTGATGAACAAGCTTTCCGAGATGGGCGTGCTGCTCGCGATCGACGACTTCGGCACCGGGTATTCGAGCCTGTCGTACCTGAAGCGCCTGCCGATCCAGAAGCTCAAGATCGACCAGTCGTTCGTGCGCGACATCACGATCGACCCGAACGACACGGCGATCGTGGTGGCGATCATCAACATGGCGAAGAGCCTCGAGCTGGAGACCATCGCCGAGGGCATCGAGACCGCCGGCCAGCTGGCGCTGCTGCGCTCCAAGGGCTGTGGCACCGGGCAGGGCTTCTACTTTTCGGCGCCGGTGCGCGCCGAGGTGCTCTATCCCCTGCTCAAACAGAACAATCTGTACGTGAAGTGAAAACTGGTGTCAGAGACCATTTTCGTATTCTGAAAATGGTCTCTGACACCTTTTTTTATGCCAGCAGCAGGAAGATCGCCGGGCGCTTGCCGATCGACTCGGGACGCGCGCGCCACGCCTCGATGCGATCCATGCGAATCCATTCGCGCGGGCCGGTGAGCTCGGCGGCCACGGCCAGGCGGGTTGCGGGCCGGCACGCTTCGATGAGGTCGGCCAGCAGCGAGTCATTGCGGTAGGGCGTCTCGATGAAAATCTGCGTCTCCGCGTGGCGCGCCGACTGTCGCTCGAGATCGGCGATTGCCGAGCGTCGCTTCGGCGCTTCGGCGGGAAGGTAGCCGACGAAACGGAAGCGCTGGCCGTCGAGGCCGCTTGCCATGAGCGCTAGCAGGATCGACGAGGGGCCCACCAGCGGCACCACGGTAACGCCGCGGGCATGCGCTTCGGCAACCAGCATCGCCCCTGGGTCGGCCACCGCCGGCACGCCGGCTTCCGAGAGCAAACCGAGGTCACGCCCGTCGAGCGCGGGGCCAAGCATCGCGGCCACCGCATCGCGCGGTGTGTGCTCGTTCAGCTCCACCATGGAAATCTCGCGCATCGGCAGTGGATGGCCGCATTCGGCCAGGAAGCGGCGCGCGGACTTGGCGTTCTCCACGACAAAGGTGTCCAGAGCATGGATGCGCGCGACGACCGAAGCTGGAACCACCGCAGCCGGTGCGATGTCCTCCGAAAGCCACGCCGGGATGAGGAAAAGGCGTCCGGCGGGCATCAGGGAACGTCGAACCCTTCGGCGCGCAACATCGAGGCGAGGGCGATCAGCGGCAAGCCAACCAGCGCAGTCGGGTCCTCGCCGCCGAGGCGCGACAGGAGGCTGATGCCCAGCCCCTCGCTCTTTGCGCTGCCGGCGCAATCGAGCGCATGCTCGCGCTCGAGGTAGCGCTCGATCTCGGCGTCGGTCAGGCGCCGGAAGGCGACGTCGGTGGTGACAAGTCGTTCATGGCGGCGCTCGAGACGGGCGTTCCACACGCACAGCGCCGTGTGGAAAAGCACCGAATGCCCGCTCACGTCGCGCAACTGCTGGCGCGCCCGCTCGAAAGTCCCGGGCTTTCCGATGGCGCGACCGTCGAGGTCTGCGACCTGGTCGGAGCCGATAATCCAGGCGCTCGGGAATTTGCGCGCGCCCGCCTCGGCCTTGTTCCGCGCGAGCCGAATTGCGGTTTCCCGAGGGGGCTCCGACGGCATCGCGGCCTCGTCGACCTCGGGGGACCACGATTCGAACGGCACGCCGAGCCGCTGGAGCAGCTCTCGCCGGTAGCGGGAGCTGGACGCAAGGATTATTGAATTAGTAGCCAAATCAGTATATTAGTTATCAAAGTTAAACTAAACTCTAGCATACCCCATGGACGACGTATCCCTGATCCACCTCGACCGGTTGTCTGAAAAGCCGCAGGTCTTCAAGGGCACCTTTTCGCCGAGCGAGCTGGACCGTCTCGAGGACTCGCTGGCCAATGGCGAAGGCGAGCTGCATTACACCGTCACGGCGCGCCTGGACCCCCTGCGTCGCAGGGTGGTGTCGTGTACAATCGAGGGCTTCGTTTTTCTCACGTGCCAGAGCAGTTTGGACGCGTTCAGGTTCGCGATTTCAGTCGATGATCGCCTGGTGCTGGTCGGGGCCGAATCCGAGCTCCCCGCAGTCGAGGAAGAGGACGAAACGGAAGATTACCTCGTCGTGGAAGAGTCCCTGGACATCCGCGACGTGGTCGAGGACGCGGTACTCCTAGCGCTGCCCATGGTGCCACGCAAGCCGGGGCTGGATGAGCAGGCGGCGAAGGGTGGGGAAGTCGTGCGGAAGGAATCCCCTTTCGCGGCTCTCGCGAGCCTCAAGAAGGACAAATAACAGGAGAAACATCATGGCCGTCCAACAGAACAAGAAGTCGCCGTCCAAGCGCGGCATGCATCGTGCGCACGACCGCCTCGGCAAGCCGGCCGTCGCGGTCGAGCCGACCACGGGCGAGACGCACCTTCGCCACCACATCTCGCCGACGGGCTACTACCGCGGCAAGAAGGTCCTCCAGACCAAGGACTGAGCTAGGCGATGACGGTTATAGCCGTCGACGCCATGGGTGGGGACCACGGGCCCTCGGTCACGGTGCCCGCCTGCCTCGACTTCCTCGCCGCGAATGCCGAAGCCCAGTTGCTGTTGGTCGGTCTCGAGGATGCGCTGAAGCGCGAGCTCGCGCGGGCAGCCTCGCCGCACAAATTGCGAATCACGATCGTCCCGGCTACCGAGGTGGTCAGCATGGACGAAGACGTGCGCACTGCCATCCGCACCAAGAAGCACTCGTCGATGCGTGTCGCCATCGACCTGGTGAAATCGGGCCGCGCCCAGGCCTGCGTGAGCGCGGGCAACACCGGCGCGCTCATGGGTACCGCGAAGTTCGTCCTCAAGACGCTCCCGGGCATCGACCGCCCCGCGATCTGCGCGGTGCTGCCCACGCGCACGGGCCAGGTCTACGCGCTCGACCTGGGCGCCAACGCGGATTGCACGCCGGAGCACCTGCAGCAGTTCGCCATCATGGGTGCGACGCTGGTGCGCGCAATGGAGGGCAAGGCCGATCCCACCGTGGGCCTGCTGAACATCGGCTCGGAGGAGTTCAAGGGCAACGAGGTGGTGAAAAAGGCGGGAGAGCTGCTGCGCCGCACGCCGATCAACTTCCACGGCAACGTCGAGGGCGACGACATCTACAAGGGCACGACCGACGTGGTGGTATGCGACGGTTTCGCCGGCAACGTGGCGCTCAAGACCTCGGAAGGCCTGGCGAAGATGCTCGGCGATTTCCTGAAGGAGGAGTTCACGCGCACCTGGGCCACACGGCTGCTCGCGGTCGTCGCCTATCCCGTCATTCGCCGCTTCCGCCGCCGCGTCGACCACCGGCGCTACAACGGCGCCGCCCTCCTGGGCTTGCGCGGCATCGTGGTAAAGAGCCACGGCAGCGCCGACCGCCTGGCGTTTGCGACCGCGATCCAGCGCGCGGCAAACGAGGCGCGCCACGGGCTGATCGAGCGCATCGGCGAAGAGATCGCGCGGCTGAACGCGCTCACGCCTCCTGCGCCCGGGCCCTCCCGGGCGCAGGAGGCGGCATGACCCCCCGCAGCCCATGACTTACGCCCGCATCACGGGGACCGGCCGCTATCTTCCCGACAAGGTCCTCACCAACAAGGACCTCGAGGCGCGGGTCGATACCAGCGACGAGTGGATCGTCTCGCGCACCGGCATTCGCCAGCGCCACATCGCGGCCGACGGCCAGTTCTCGAGCGACCTTGCCTTCGAGGCCTCGCGCAGCGCGCTCGCCGCGGCCGGCCGGACGGCCGCCGACGTGGACCTCATCATCCTTGCGACCTCGACCCCCGACATGGTGTTCCCGTCGAGCGCTTGCCTGCTTCAGGCCAAGCTGGGGGTCAAACGCGGCGCCGCGTTCGACGTGCAGGCGGTGTGTTCGGGATTCGTCTACGCGCTGGCGACGGCGGACCTGTACGTTCGCGCCGGGCGGCATCGCTGCGCGCTCGTTGTCGGGGCCGAGGTGTTCTCGCGCATCCTCGACTGGAAGGATCGCGGCACCTGCGTGCTTTTCGGGGATGGCGCGGGCGCGGTCGTCCTCGAGGCCTCGGACGAGCCCGGCATCCTCTCGAGCCACCTGCGCGCCGATGGCAGTTACGCGGGAATCCTCAACGTGCCCGGGCATGTCTGCGGCGGCGCGGTGCAGGGGGATCCGACGCTCAAGATGGACGGCGGCGCGGTCTTCAAGCTCGCAGTCCGGGTGCTGGAAGACAGCGCCCGCGAGGCGCTCGCCGAGAACGGCATGACGGTCGCCGACCTCGACGCCTACATTCCGCACCAGGCGAACGTGCGCATCATCTCGCATGTCGCGCGAAAGCTCGGGCTTCCGGACTCGAAATGCGTGGTGACGGTCGATCGCCACGCCAACACCTCGGCCGCCTCGGTACCGCTCGCGCTCGACGTGGCGGTGCGCGAGGGGCGCATCCAACCCGGCCACAACGTGCTGTTGCAGGGCGTGGGCGGCGGGTTCACGTGGGGCTCTGTGCTCCTGAAATACTGACCGATGCCATGACCGAAACCAACGTTGCGATCGTCTTCCCGGGCCAGGGCTCGCAATCGGTCGGAATGATGAATGGTTTCGCCGAGGAGCCGGTGGTCGAGCAGACTTTTCGCGAGGCCCACGACTTGGTCGGCGTGGATTACTGGACGATGATCCGCGAAGGTCCGCCCGAGGCGCTCAACCTGACGGTCAACACACAACCCCTGATGCTCGTGGCGGGGGTGGCCACATGGCGCGCGTGGTGCGGCCGCGGCGGCGCGATGCCGGCCTGGTTCGCGGGCCACAGCTTGGGCGAGTACACCGCGCTGGTCGCCGCCGAGGCACTGCGCTTCGAGGACGCTTTGAAAGTGGTTCGCTTCCGCGCGCAGGCCATGCAGGAAGCGGTACCCGAAGGCGTGGGCGGGATCGCCGCGATCCTCGGCCTCGACGATGCACGGCTTGCGGAAGTGCTCGCGCAGTCCGCCCAGGGCGAAGTGGTCGAGGCGGCAAACCTCAATTCACCGGGCCAGGTCGTGATCGCCGGGCATCGCGGCGCGGTCGAACGCGCCATGGCGGCGGCGAAGGAAGCGGGCGCCAAGCGCGCAGTGATGCTGCCGATGAGTGCGCCATCCCATTGCAGCCTGATGCAACCCGCGGCCGATCGGCTGCGTGAAAGGCTGGCCGGAATCGACGTGCGCAAACCTGTGGTCCCGGTAGTGCACAACCGCTTCGTCGAGGCCTTCGACGATCCATCACGCATCAAGCTCGCCCTTGTGGAGCAGCTCGATCACCCCGTGCGTTGGATCGAGACGGTGGAATTCCTTGCCCGAAACGGAGTCAAGCGGATTGTCGAGTGCGGGCCCGGAAGGGTGCTGACGGGATTGTCGAAGCGCATCGCGGGCGCCGTGGAATGCGTCGCCATCCAGGATTCAGCCGCGCTCGGCGCGGCGTTGCGGCCTTGAGGGAACCATGCTGAACGGACAAGTGGCAATCGTTACCGGCGCTTCACGGGGCATCGGCGAAGGCATCCTGCAGGCCCTCGCGAGGGCGGGCGCGACCGTGGTCGGCACGTCCACCACGGAAAAGGGCGCCGAGACCATCTCGCGCAAGCTCGCCGATGCGGGGGCGAAGGGCGAAGGGCGGGTACTCGACGTTCGCGATGGCGCGCAATGCACGGCCCTGGTCGAGACAGTGCAGGCCGCGCACGGGCCGGTGTCGATCCTCGTGAACAATGCTGGCGCCACGCGCGACAACCTGCTCGCCCGCATGAAGGACGAGGAGTGGGACGACATCCAGGCAACCAATCTGAAATCGGTGTTCTTGCTCTCGCGGGCGGTGCTGCGCGCAATGATGAAGGCGCGCGCCGGGCGCATCGTGAACGTGAGCTCGGTGGTGGGCTTCACCGGCAACGCGGGGCAGGCGAATTACGCCGCGGCCAAGGCGGGGATGGTGGGGTTTTCCAAGTCGCTCGCCCGCGAAGTGGGCAGCCGCAACATCACCGTGAACTGCGTGGCGCCGGGGTTCATCGAGACCGACATGACCCGCGCGCTGGCCGACGAGCAGGTCAAGCGGCTGGTCGAAAACGTGCCTCTCGGGCGCCTTGGCCGGGTCGACGATATCGCCCAGGCGGTGGCATTCCTGTGTTCTCCCGCAGCGGCCTATATCACTGGCGCGACCCTCCATGTGAACGGCGGGATGTACATGGATTAGATGATAGAATTACGCGCTTTTGCGCACTACCCAAACCACTAGAAACAAGCTTGGAGGACGTCGATGGACAACTTAGAAGCCCGAGTCAAGAAGATCGTTGCCGAGCAGCTCGGGGTTGCCGAAGCCGACATCAAGAACGAGTCCTCCTTCGTCGATGACCTGGGTGCGGATTCCCTCGACAACGTCGAGCTGGTCATGGCCCTCGAGGAGGAGTTCGAGTGCGAGATTCCCGATGAGGAAGCCGAGAAGATCACCAACGTCCAGCAGGCCATCGACTACGTCAAAGGCCACCTCAAGCAGTAGCACCCCACGGCATTCCCCGCGGCCCGCGCTTAGCGGCGCACCGCCACGCCAAACATGTCGAAGCGCAGAGTCGTCGTAACCGGGCTGGGCATCGTCTCGCCCGTGGGCAATACGCTCGCTCAGGCCTGGGACAATGTCCTGAAGGGCGTGAGTGGCGTGGGACCCATCACCAAGTTCGACGCCTCGATGCTGCCAACCCGCATCGCCGCGGAGGTGAAGGGTTTCGTCGCGACCGACTGGATGCACCCGAAGGAAACGCGGCGCTCCGACACGTTCATCCACTACGGCCTGGCCGCAACGCGCATGGCGCTCGATGACGCCGGCTTCACGATCGACGCGTCCAACGCCGAGCGCGTGGGCGTGAACGTGGGATCGGGGATCGGCGGGCTGCCGATGATCGAGGACAACATCCGCGAGATGGTCGCCAAGGGGCCGCGGCGCCTGTCGCCGTTCTTCGTGCCCGGCTCGATCATCAACATGGTCGCGGGCCTGATCTCGATCCAGTTCAAGGCCAAGGGCCCGAACGTCTCGATGGTCTCGGCGTGCACCACCAGCACGCACTGCATCGGGGAAGCCGCTCGCATCATCGAGTACGGCGATGCCGACGTGATGATCGCCGGCGGGGCGGAGGCATGCGTGAATCTCTCTGGCATCGGCGGCTTCTGCGCCTGCAAGGCGCTCTCGGAGCGCAACGACGATCCCGCCACCGCATCGCGTCCCTTCGATCGCGACCGCGACGGCTTCGTCCTCGGCGAGGGCGCCGGGATCCTGATTCTCGAGGATCTCGAGTACGCGCGCCGGCGCGGGGCGCGCATTTATGCGGAGCTCGCGGGGCTGGGCATGAGCGCCGACGCGAACCACATCACCGCTCCCGACATGGATGGGCCGCGCCGCGCGATGCTCGCAGCACTGCGCAACGCGGGCGTGAATCCGGGCGAAGTCCAGTACATCAACGCCCACGGCACCTCGACCCCGCTCGGTGACGCGAACGAGACCGCTGCGGTCAAGGCCGCGTTCGGCGAGCACGCCTACCGCCTCGCGATAAATTCGACCAAGTCCATGCACGGCCACCTGCTGGGCGCCGCGGGCGGCGTCGAGGCGGTGTTCACGACGCTGGCGGTGCACCACCAGGTCTCGCCGCCCACCATCAACATCATCACGCCGGATCCGGCGTGCGACCTCGACTACGTGCCGAACACCGCACGGGAGATGAAGATCGAAGTCGCGCTCTCCAACTCCTTCGGCTTCGGCGGCACCAACGGGACGCTGGCGTTCCGCCGCTTCCACTGACCCCCTCGGCCCTCGTCGACGGCTCCCCCGCAGGCTCGGTTGCCGCGAACGACCGCGGGCTTGCTTTCGGAGACGGCGTGTTTCGCACGATCGCCGTGCGCGCCGGGCGCGCCCTCAATTGGACGTGGCACTACCGCCGGCTCGCCATCGATTGCGCGTTGCTCGGCATCGCCGCCCCGCCCGAAGCGGTGGTCGCAGCGGAGGTGGCGCTCGTCGCGCGCGAGGACGCCACCGTCAAGGTGATGGTCACCCGCGGCTCGAGCGAGCGCGGCTACGGCATCGCCCCGGGAGTTGCGCCCACGCGAGTCGTCGCGGCCTTTGCGAGCGCGACCCATGACCCCGGGCGTGCGCGCGATGGCGTCACTGTGCGGCGCTGCTCGCTGGTCCTCTCGGAGCAGCCGCGCGTGGCGGGGGCGAAGACGCTCAATCGACTCGAGAACGTCCTCGCACGCAGCGAATGGGACGATCCGGCAATTGCCGAGGGGGTGCTCTTGGATGCCGGCGGGCGCGTCATCACGGGGACCATGAGCAATCTCTTCGTGGTCAAGCGAGGCCGCGTTGCGACGCCGGACCTGGTCCGCTGCGGCGTGGTGGGCGCGCAGCGCGAGCGCGTGCGCGAGCTCCTGGGCCGCGCGGGGGTCGATTGCGAAGTGCGCGACATCGATTGGGCGGGGCTCGACGAGGCCGACGAGATTTTCCTCACCAACAGTCTCATCGGCGTCTGGCCGGTCGCGCGGCTCGGCGAGCGGCGCTGGGCGCCGGGCGCGCTCACGCGCCGCGTCCAGGCGCTCATCGCGGAACACGATGCGCGCGCTTAGGAACCTCATGGTCCTCGCGTTCCTCGCGTGCGCGCTCGCGGCGGGATGGATGTACTGGTTCAGCACGCGGCCTCTCGATCTTCCCCAGTCGCCGTTCGAGTTCACCGTGAGGAGCGGGGCGAGCGTGAGGGGCCTTGCGCGCCAGCTCGCCGACCAGCGCCTCCTCGCCGAACCGCACAGCTTCTGGATCCTCGCGCGCGCGCTCGGCAAGGCGGGGGCGATCCAGGCAGGAACCTATCGCCTCGACCGGGCGCTCACACCGGTCGAGCTGCTCGACAAGCTCGCACGCGGCGACGTGGTGCTCGCCGAGATCCTGTTCGTCGAGGGCACGACCTTTCGCCAGTGGCTCGGCCAGCTGGCCAAGCAGCCGCGGGTGCGCTCCACGCTCGCGGGCAAGGACGAAGCCGGGATGCGCGCTCTCCTCGGGCTCGGCGATCAATCACCCGAAGGCTGGTTCTTTCCCGACACTTATCGTTTCGCGCCGGGGACCAGCGACGTGGAGATCCTCAAGCGCGCCCACGCGGCGATGCAACGCCGGCTCACCGAGACCTGGGCGGCGCGCGCCCCGGGCTCGCCGCTCAAGTCGCCCTATGAAGCCCTGATCCTCGCCTCGATCGTGGAAAAGGAGACCGGCGCGGCCGCCGAGCGTCCCGAAATCGCCGCGGTGTTCGTGAATCGGCTGCGGCGCGGCATGCGGCTGCAGACCGACCCCACCGTGATCTACGGCATCGGCGAAAAGTACGACGGCAACATCCGCAAGCGCGACCTGGTCACCGACACGCCGTGGAACACCTATACGCGCGACGGACTTCCACCCACGCCGATCGCCATGCCGGGAGCGGGCTCGCTTGCCGCCGTGGCGAAGCCCGCACAAAGCGAGTATCTCTACTTCGTTGGCAAGGGCGACGGCACCCACCAGTTCTCGCGCACGCTCGAGGAGCACAATCGCGCGGTGGCCACCTACCAGCTCAAGCAATGACCCGGCGCGGACGCTTCCTCACGATGGAAGGCATCGATGGTGCCGGCAAGTCGTCGCACCTCGAATACCTGTGCGAGCGGGTGCGCGCTTTGGGACACGAAGCCCGCCTCACGCGCGAGCCGG
>JALYSB010000149.1 GCA_030855025.1 Pseudomonadota bacterium | reverse complement strand
GTTCCGATGGCGAACGAATAGATTCCGGGCGGGGTGAGGCTCGATTGCGGCGGCTTCAACGTGCCGAGGTAGTCCTCGGCGAGCGATAGGCCGGGAATCAGTGCGAGCGCCAGTGCGAAGAGCGACCTGTGACGAGTCATTCTGGTCTCCGCTTGATTTGAGCCCAATCTAGGCCCCGGTTTTTCGCATGTCAATCAAATGCGCCGCATATAATCGCGAACCCATTTTTTTGTTGCGCCCGTGACACACCCCCCCATTCGCAGCTACGTCCTCCGCCAAGGCCGCTTTTCGCGCGGCCAGCAGCGCGCGTACGCCGAACTGCTTCCGCGCCTGGGGGTGCCGTATCGCCCGGAAGCCCTGAATTTTCGGGAGATTTTCGGTCGCGCGGCATCGACCGTCGTCGAGATCGGCTCGGGCATGGGCGAGACCACGGTGCGCATCGCCCGGGAGAATCCGGGCACCAACTACCTCGCGGTCGAGGTGCATGCGCCCGGCGTCGGCAGCCTGCTGAAGCAGCTCGACGAGAGCGTTGTGGAAAATGTTCGCGTGGTGCAGCACGACGCGGTGGAGGTCATGCGCGACATGGTTCCGCGCGACTCGCTCGCCGGCGTCCACGTGTTCTTTCCCGATCCGTGGCCGAAGAAGCGCCACCACAAGCGCCGCCTGATCCAGCCCGAGTTCGCCGAGCTCGCTGCCGCGCGGCTCGCCCCCGGGGGCTACTTGCACGTCGCCACCGATTGGCAGGAGTATGCGGACCATGTCCTAGCCGTCTTCACGCAGGTGCGCGGCTTGCGCAACACTGCCGAGTCGTTCGCGCCACGTCCCGCGGCGCGCCCCGAGACCAAGTTCGAGCGCCGCGGCCTCAAGCTGGGCCATGGCGTGTGGGACATCGTATTCACGAGGCCAGAATGATGCATGACGCCCGACGCAGGGAATTGCTTCGCCGGTTCGGCGCACTGGGCGCCGCGGGCGTGAGCGGCTGGATCCAGCAGGTGCTTGCCGCGGGCGACCTGCCGCCGGGCCTGCAACGCCTCGACGGCACCGCAACCGTCAACGGCCGCCCCGCCAAGGCCGGCAGCTCGGTCGCCCTCGGCGATCGCGTCGCCACCGGGCGCGCGAGCAGCGCGGTGGTGGTGCTGAAGGGCGACGCATTCCTGATGCGCGCCGATACCGTGATCGAGATCAAGGGGCGCGACGGCATCCTCACCGACATGCTGATCTCGACCGGGAAGGTGCTTTCGGTATTCGCGAAGAAGCCGGTGGGGATCAAGGCCGCGACGGCCTCGATCGGCATTCGCGGCACCGGCGCCTACATCGAGGTCGAGCCCGCGAGCGTGTACTTCTGCCTGTGCTACGGCGAGGCGGCGATCGAGGGGCCCGGGATGATGGCGCCCAAGATCATCACGACCACGCATCACGAGCAGCCGCTGATCCTGCGCGACGTCGGCGGCTACATGCGCGCCGAGCCGGGGCCGTTCCAGAACCACAGCGACGACGAGCTGATCCTGCTCGAGTCGCTCGTCGGGCGCGCGCCGCCCTTCATGAAGGACGGGAAGTACCCGGCGACGCGATATTGATCACGCGTGCCGGGGGCCTTGCGGCCGCAGGAGCGAGGAATCCTTCGAGCAGGTCGTTCAGGAAGCGCTGCCCCTTCGCGCTCGGCCGGATGCGGGCATGGTCGCGCTCGAGCAGCCCCGCCGCTTCGGCGGCGCCCAGCTGCGGTTCGACCACGGCGAGCGGCAGGCCGGTGCGCTGCGCGAAAAGCGCCACCGGGAAGCCCTCGATCAGGCGCAGCGCATTCAGCATGAATTCGAACGGCAGCTCCGCCTCCGCCACTTCGCGCGTCTCCTGGACCGCATCGCCCGCCGCCGCCGCACGCAGGTACGACTGCGGTTTGCGTTCGCGCACCTCGCGCACGATGCGGTCGCGAAACGAAACCTTGCCGTGGGCGCCGGCCCCGATGCCGACGTAGTCGCCGAAGGTCCAGTAGTTCAGGTTATGCCGCGCGCGATGGCCCGGCTTGGCAAAGGCCGACGTCTCGTAGTGCCCGTAACCCGCGCCGGCGAGCAGGCTCTCGATGCCCTCCTGCATGTCGGCCGCGGCGTCGTCGCTGGGCAGCTGCGGCGGAAAGCGGTGGAAGTGCGTGTCGGGCTCGAGCGTCAGGTGATATGCGCTGATGTGCGGCGCGCCGTGCGCGATCGCTTCATTCACGTCGGCCAGCGCCGCTTCGATCGACTGGCCGGGCAGGGCGTACATCAGGTCTACGTTCACCGTGTCGAAGAGCGCGAGCGCCGCTTCGATCGCGCGCCGCGCTTCGTCGGCGCCGTGCACGCGCCCGAGCGCGGCGAGCTTCGCATCGTCGAAGCTCTGGACGCCGATCGACAGCCGGTTCACGCCCGCTTCACGAAAGCCGCGGAAACGCTCGGCCTCGAAGGTGCCGGGGTTGGCCTCCATCGTGACCTCGGCCTCGGGGTCCACCGGGAGCCGGGTACGGATCGCGGTCAGCAGGCGATCGATGGCGCGGGGGGAAAACAGGCTCGGCGTGCCCCCGCCGATGAAGATGGTGTGCAGCTTCCGGCCCCACACGTTCGCCAGGCTCGCCTCGAGATCGGCGGTGAGCGCGTCCACGTATTCGTCCTCGGGCAGCTCGCCGCGCTTCTCGTGGGAGTTGAAGTCGCAATACGGGCATTTCTTCAGGCACCACGGGATGTGCACATAGAGCGACAACGGCGGCAGCTCGGCAAGCCTCATCGCCGCTTCGCGCGCCCGAGCCGCTCCTCGTCGCGTGCCAGGTTCTCGACGATGGCAAGCAGCGTTGCGCGCATGCGGGTGACGTCGCCCGCCGCAATACCGGCGATGGCGACGTGGTTGACCTCCTCGGCGAGCGGCACGAGCTTGCGCTTGAGCGCGCGCCCACGCGGGGTCAGGTACACGTGGACGTTCTTGCGGTTGTCGTTCATCCGCCGGCGTTCCACGTAGCCGAGCCGCTCCATCGCGCTCACCGCCGTGAAGGTCGTCGGCTCCATCACGCCCGCTTCCGCTGACAGCTCGCGCTGGGTGAGGCCGTCGTGCTCCCAGAGGATGCGCAGGAACGTCCAGTGGCCGAACGACACGTCGCGCTCGGCGAGGCGCGCCTGCAGCGCGCGCACCAGCGCACGGGTGGCATCCTTCACCAGGTGCGCGAGCCGGTCATCGGGCACCGCTTCGCGCCAGTGCCGCAGGATTACGTCCTGCGTCGGATGCTTTTCCATGGGCGATTATCTCACCGCCACCTGGTGGTGGAGCGCGACCTCGGCGCCGGATGGCGCCGATTCGAGCAATGCGAGGCACACCTCCAGTGTCGCGCGTCCCCAGGGCCCGTCCTGCGTCGCCGCGCGGTTTTCGAAGGCGGCGCCGCACAGCGCGTCGAGCACCGCGGCGCGCGGTACGGCAGGCGGGGCCAGCGGCTCGAAGCGGCGCTCGTTGTCGGTAAACACGTGTACGCCGTCGGGCATCGGACGAATATCGCCGCGCTCGCACGCGACCACGACGAGGCCGAAGTGCTCGTTGCCTCGCGCAGCGCCGCTCGCCGCGCGGAAGTCCACCCCGCCGTAGGCGCGCGCGGCCTTCGCGGCTTCCTCGGCGTCGGGGTCGCCCGTGGAAGAGAGCGCGCGGCGCGCGGCGCCGTAGCTTGTCGCGTCTTTCATCTGGCCGAGCTCACCCACGCCACCCATGAGTTCGTCAGAATCGAAATGCCCATAGCCGCTGTAGGTGAGGGTCGCGAAGGCGCCGTCGGTGAAATTGAGCAGCGCCGCATAGGCGCCCTCGGTGGGCCGGGCGGGATCCCAGGCGCCGGTCTGGCTGCGCACGCTCGCCACGCGGACCGCCAGGCGATGAAGCTTGGCGACTTCACCGGCATCCGCGGCATCCCGATGCAGGACATGGCGATGTGGGAGACGATGGGGCCGATCGCCGACCGCTCGCGGGAGCGCCTGGGGGCGAGCGACCTCGCGATCGTGGAGTTCCGCCGCATCATGGTGGAGGCCGCCCGCGCGGTGGCCGCGGGAGCCCCGGCCATCGGCATCACGGAGCCGCGCGTGGCGCAGGCGAAGCTGCGCTCCTACGAGGGTATCGTTCCGAAGAGCACCGACTGGCGCACCCTGGGAGTCGCACCCGAAGAGCTGCAGGCGCGCACGCCCGCCAGGGCCGCCGAATAGCAACCCGAAGGAGAGGCCGATGAGAATGCCGTCCGCCGCCGCTGCATGGCTGCTGTCGCTCGGATTTGCTGCTGGCGCCCTGGCCCAGGGCGATCCGCTCGCCGCCATCGAGAAGCTTCAGGGCGAGGCGCGCATGAAAGCGCTCGTCGAAGCCGCGAAGAAGGAAGGCGAGATCATGGTGTACCACTCGACCCAGACTTCGGACCTCAAGCCGGTGTTCGACGCTTTCACGGCGAAGTACGGCATCAAGGTGAAGGACTGGCGCTCGAGCTCGGAGAACGTGGTCCAGCGCGTCATCAGCCAGACGCGCGCGGGCAAGCTCGAGGTCGACCTGATCGAGAACAACTCGCCGGAGATGGAGGCGCTGCGCCGCGAGAACATGCTGCGGCGGATGGACTCGCCGCATTTCGCCGACCTGCGCCCCGGCACGCTCGGCGCCCATCGCGCCTACGCGACTTCCACCATCGATGTGTTCGTGCAGGCGTACAACACCCGGCTGGTGAGCCGAGACGAGCTGCCGAAGACCTTCGACGACCTCGCCCATCCGCGCTGGAAGGACCGCCTCGGCATCGAGGCCGAGGACCAGGCGTGGTTCGGCACGCTGCTGAACGAGATCGGGCGCGACAAGGGCATACAGCTCTTCCGCGACGTGGTCACGAAGAACGGCATGTCGGTACGCAAGGGGCACACCCTGCTCGCCAACCTGGTGAGCGCGGGCGAGGTGCCGATGGGTCTCACGGCTTATAACTACAAGCCCGCGCAGCTCAAGGGCCAGGGCGGTCCCATCGACTGGGTGGTCCTGCAGCCCGCGATCGGACAGCTGCATGCGGTGGCGGTGCACAGCCAGGCCCCGCATCCGCACGCGGCGGCCCTCCTCTACGACTTCTTCCTGGGCGAGGGCCAGCCGTTGCTCGCGACGAACAGCTTTGTGCCCTCCAACATGAAAGTGCCCTCGCCCTTCGGCGACATGCCCATCAAGTACATCGACCCCGCCGAGGCGCTCGACAAGCAGGACCAGTGGCTCAAGACCTACCAGGACCTCTTCATTCGGCGGCGAGGCGGCGGGTGAGCGCCATCAGCGCCAGCCCGCGGTGGCTCACGCGGTTCTTCTCCTCCGCGGCCAGCTCCGCGGCGGTCAGGCTTCCTCCGCGCGGCACGAAATGCGGATCGTAGCCGAACCCCCCGGTCCCACGCGGCTTGAGCACCATCGCGCCCCGCCAGCGGCCGTCGGCCACCACCGGCGTGGGGTCGGTGCCAGAGCGCACCAGCACCAAAACGCAGTAGTAGAAGGCGCCCCGGTCGTCGCTCTTGCGCAGCTCCTCGACCAGCTTCGCGTTGTTGCGCGCATCACGCTCCGCGCGGCTTCCCTGCCGGCCCGCAAAGTACGCCGAGTGCACGCCCGGCTCCCCGCCGAGGGCGGTCACGCAGAGGCCCGAGTCGTCGGCTAGCGCGGGCAGCCCCGTGGCGCGGCTGGCATGGCGCGCTTTCGCGAGCGCGTTCTCGAGGAAGGTATCGTGGGGCTCCTCGGCCTCCACGATCTTGAATTCCGCTTGCGCAATCGCCTCGATCCCCATTGGCTTCAGCAAGGCTTGCAGCTCGCGCAGCTTGCCGGGGTTGTTTGACGCGATGACGATCTTTTTCACGCTGCGCTCGCTTTAAGGCCGGGAACACGGAGACCACGGAGGAGCACCGAGAACACGGAGAAGGCTTCTCGGAATTTCGTGGTTACGTTCATCATTTCCTGCCTTGAAGGACTTCCTCAGTGATCTCCGTGCTCCTCCGGGGTCTCCGTGTTCCTGGCTCTAACGGAGAGCGGAGCGTTGGAGCGCGATGAGCTCGGCAATGCCGCAGGAGGCGAGGTCGAGGAGGGACGCCATCTGCTCGCGCGTGAAGGGCGCGCCCTCGGCGGTGCCCTGCACCTCGACGAAGTGGCCGGCGCCCGTCATCACCACGTTCATGTCGGTGTCGCACGCCGAGTCTTCCACGTAGTCGAGGTCGAGCACCGGGCGCCCATCGACCATGCCCACCGACACCGCGGCCACGAAGTCGCGCAGCGGATCGGCGGCGATGAGTCCCTTGGCGCGCAGCCCCGCGATCGCGTCGGCGAGCGCCACCATGGCCCCGGTGATCGAGGCGCAGCGCGTGCCGCCGTCGGCCTGGAGCACGTCGCAGTCGATCGCGACCTGCCGCTCGCCCAGCACCGCGGTGTCGATCACCGCGCGCAGGCTGCGGCCGATGAGGCGCTGGATCTCCTGCGTGCGCCCGGATTGCTTGCCGGCAGCGGCCTCGCGCGCGCCGCGCGTGTGGGTGGCGCGCGGCAGCATGCCGTATTCCGCGGTCACCCACCCGGTGCCCTTGCCCTTGAGGAAGGGCGGCACCTTCTCTTCGACGCTCGCGGTGCACAGCACCTTCGTATGGCCCATTTCGACCAGCACCGAGCCTTCGGCGTGTTTCGTGTAGTGGCGGTGGAAGCGGACGGGGCGAAGCTGGCTGGGATTGCGGTCGAACGATCTGGGCGGCACTAGCGGGGCACTTTCCTGATGGCGTTCTGGATTTCGGCGATGGCGCGCTCGATGTCGTCGTCGGTCACGTCTTCCAGTGAAGCGTTGGAGAGATTGAGCTGCTCGGTTGTGTTGGTGGACGTCGCGAACTCCTCGTCGTCGAGGCTCTGGGTGTCGGACACATGCGCGTCCTCCTGGTTCTCCCAGGTCATCGCCACCACGGAAACGTTGTCGGACTCGCCCTGGGCGCGGCGCTGCGCTTCCACGAGGAGCCCGGGCAAGAGCGCAGTCACCGTCTGCTTGGTGAGCATCGTGGCGAGGATGTTGCCCGGTATCTGCGCCCAGAACCCGTCGGTGGAAAGCACCACGGTATCGCCGGCCTCGAGCCGCACCTCGTGGCCGATGTCTATATGCGGCGGCACGACGCCGCCGAGGCAACTGAAGATCTTGTTGCGGTCGGGGTGGCGCGCGGCCTGCTCCTGCGTGATCGTGCCGGCGTCGATCATCTGCTGCACCTTCGAATGGTCCTGGGTCGCGGCCACCAGCTGGCCGCGGCGCAGCACGTAAAGGCGCGAGTCGCCCGCGTGGGCCCAGAAAGCGTAGCCGTTCTGGATGACGCAAGCCACACAGGTCGTGCGCGGGCACTCCAGCAAATTCTCCTCGACGGCGTGCGAGACGATAGCGCGGTGCGCCGACTGGATGGCGGAGACCAGGAACTCGAAGGGCTTGCGCAGCTTGTTGCGCGCCTCCTGCTGGAAGCGCCGCGTGATCTCGGTGACCGCGATTTCGGCGGCGACCTCGCCCTGGTCGTGCCCGCCCATGCCGTCGGCGATGACCATCAGGAGCACGTCGCGGCTATAGGAGTAGCCGACACGGTCCTCGTTGCCCTTGCGATCGCCGACCTGGCTGTCCTGGAAAATTGTGAAGCGCATCGCGACTACCGCGAGAAGAGTTTCGACAGCGGCTTGTTGATCGTCTCGAGGAAGGTCGCCTTCTTCTCCTCGGCGGGCACGCGGTCCTCCGCCATGAGGCGTTTCTGCAGGTCGAAGGCGGTCTGCGGGCGCTTCAGCCAGTCGAGCTGCAGGCAGGACTCCACGATGTCGAAGAGGTCGTCGGAGTAGCCCTGGCGCGCGAGCGTGCGCAGCGGGATCACCTTGTCCTTCTGCTCGCGCTGGTCGCCTGCCTGCGGCGGGGTGCCGGCGATGCAGGTGTACATGGTCGCGCCCACTGAATAGATGTCGCTCCATGGCCCGAGCTCCTCGGGCTTGAAGCGATAGTGCTCGGGGGCGGCGAAGCCGGCGGTGTACATCGGCTTAAGCTTCATCGCCTCTTCCGAGAGCGTGATGCGCGCAGCGCCGAAGTCGAGCAGCACCGGGCGCCCTTCCATCGTGATGAACACATTGGCCGGCTTGATGTCGAGGTGCAGAAGCTTGTTGGCGTGCACCTCGCGCAGCCCGTTCATGAGGCTGTTGAAGACGCGGCGGATGAAGCTCTCGGTGAACTCGGCACGGTTGCGCTGGATGTGGAACTGCAGCGTGCGCCCGCGCACGTACTGCATGACCATGTAGCAGGTCTCGTTGGCGCGAAAGAAATTCTCCACGCGCACCACGTTCGGGTGCGTGATCATCGCGAGCGCGCG
>JALYSB010000017.1 GCA_030855025.1 Pseudomonadota bacterium | reverse complement strand
GGCAAGCGCCCAACGCGCGATCTTCAGGCCCGCGGTGATCTGCAGCGCGGGCTGCAGCAGCGTGCGCCCCAGCATCGGCGTGGCGCGATGCTCGCGCGCGCGCCGCGCGAGGGAGCGCACCGTGCCCTCGAGCACGCGATCGGCCTCCTCGAGGCAGGGCTTCAGGCACAGCGCCATGGCGGTGTCGAGGACATCCTGGCTGGTGGCCCCGAAATGCACCTGCGCCGCGTGCTCGCTGGAGTTGCGAGCGACTTCCTCGCGCAACATCCTCACCAGGGGCACGGCGAGCGTCGCGGAACGCTTGCCTTCGACGACCAGCGCTTGCGCATCGATCCGAAGGCAGCCGCAGGCGGCGGCAATCGCAGGCCCCGCTCCAGCGTCGATCACCCCCTCCTCGGCCTGGGCGCGGGCGAGGGCGGACTCGAAGGACAGCATCGCGCCCACGAAGGCCGGTGCCGCGAAGGCGCATTCGAACGAGGGCCGGGCCAGGGTGCGGGCGACGAGGCTCGCGGCCATGGGATCAGGCCGCGAAGAACGCGGTTTCGCCGTCACACTGCAGGCGCACATCCCAATGGAATTGACCGCTGCCCGCGGGCTGCGCCACCAGCGTGGCGAGCCGGGGTGAACTCGCCAACGGCCGCAGTCCGGGATCGGCGCGCACCCCGGCCTCAGGCACGAGGTACACCCGAGAGCGCAACGGCTTCAAGAGGCCGCGCGCGAGGATCGCGACCGCGAGAAACGGCGCACCGCTGCCCCCGGGCATCAGCGTTTCGATGCGGAACGTGCCGTCCTTCGCGGTTTCTACGCGCCCGAAGCCTTGCGGCTTCGACGCGCCCGGGGCGGTCGAAGGCAGGTTCCCGGAGGGCGACAGCTGCCACGTCTCGACCAGGGCGTCGGCCACCGGATCGCCCGCTCCGTCGAACACGCGGCCCGTCAGCACAACGCGCTCCCCCGCCTCGGAGAAGGTGACGCGCGCGCCATCCTTCCACCGCAGCGCCTCGTGAAAAAATGGCCCGACCGTCTGGGAGGGCGTGCGCCCGACGTCGGCCGCCCGGGTGCTCATGCGGACCTTTCCATCGGCGTGGACTTCGTCCCGGCGAGGACAATGTCGAAGCGATACCCGAGCGCGATGCCCTCGACGCCGGTTTCCAGCGCGAGCGTCGAAATCATCCGCAGGCGTGCCTTCTCGTCGGGAACGCTGTTGTACACCGGGTCGAGCTCGAGCAAGGGGTCGCCCGGAAAATACATCTGCGTCACCAGGCGCTGGATGGGCGCATTGCCGAGCAGCGAGAAATGAATGTGCTGTGGGCGCCAAGCGAACGCGTGGTTCAGCCACGGGTAGGCGCCCGGTTTGATGGTCACGAAGCGATACCAGCCGTCGTCGTCGGTAAGGGCGCGGCCCACGCCCATGAAATTGGGATCGAGCGGGGCGTCGTGCGTGTCGCCGGGATGGTCGTACCCGAGGCGTTCGCCTGCCACACCTCTATCAGGGAGCGCGCTATCGGCCGCCCGCTTTCATCGAGGAGGCGCCCGGAGAGCACCATCTTCTCGCCCAGGGGAGGCGACTTGCCATGGCGGGTGAGGTCGTTGTCGCCGTCGCGCACGAACCCGGCCGGCACCAGGGGCCCGGCCGCGTCGAGCGCGCCCCTGGGCAGCCCGAAGAGCGGCTCGCGAGGCGAGCGCAGGCGCGTGCTGCGGTAGTCGGGATGAAGGTACGGGGGATCGATCGCGTCGGGATGGGTGAGGTCGTTCATCGATTCTCCAATGTCGTGTCACGTGCCCAGCGCGGCGATCATCGCCGGGACATAGCTCTCATCCGATACGACGACCAGCATCTCCACCGCGGAGCGCAGGGTTCGCAGCGTCTCGTCCTCGCCAGACCCGGCGTCGTGCGGGACCACGTAGAGCGCCGTGACCGGATGGTTTCGGCTGCGCGCGATCGAGCTGACCACGGATGCGAGCCCCACGTCGTCGCCTGGGCAAGTGACGATGAAAATCATGTCGGCGCTGGTGAGGTCGCGCTGCAGTTCAGCGCCGCCCGCCTTGATCGCAGCGAGGGCGTCGCCGCCGGTCGCGCTCTTGGCGAGCACGTGCACTTCGACCTGGGCGAGGCCCTGCGCCACCACGTTGCGCGCGATTCCAGCACCCCCTTCGCCCAACCCCACCAATGCGATCGTGCGCGGGCGCGAGTTCGCCGCCTGGATGCGGCCGGGAAGGCCGAAGGCGGGGAGATCGGGGCGCCGGGTGGGGGTCGAATTCATGCGATGGCCTCCTTCCTTCCCGCGGGGCCGCGGCCTTTCAAGCGGGCGTCGAGGAGCGGGTAGACGCGTCGCGCGTTGCCTTCGAAGATCTTGTGCCTGTCGGCGTCGCTCAGGTGCTCGAGCCCGTCCACGTAGCGCTTGGTGTCGTCGTAATAATGCCCGGTCTCCGGATCGACGCCCTTCACGGCGCCGAGCATCTCGGAGGCGAAGAGGATGTTTTCGAGCGGCACCACCTTGGCCATCAGCTCGATGCCGGGGAGATGATAGACGCAGGTGTCGAAGAACACATTCTTCAGCAGGTGCTCGCCGAGGAGCGGCTTCTTCAGGTCCTGCGCAAGCCCGCGGTAGCGGCCCCAGTGGAACGGCACCGCCCCGCCCCCATGGGGAATCACGAACTTGAGCGTCGGGAAGTCCTTGAAGAGGTCGCCGAGCAGCAGCTGCATGAAGGCGGTCGTGTCGCCATTGAGGTAATGGGCGCCGGTGTGGTGCACTGCGGGGTTGCACGACGCGGTCACGTGGATCATCGCAGGCACCTGGAGCTCGACCATTTTCTCGTAGAGCGGATACCAATAGCGGTCGGTGAGCGGCGGCGACTTCCAGTAACCGCCCGAAGGATCGGGGTTCAGGTTTACCCCCACGAAGCCGAGCTCGCGCACGATGCGCTCGAGCTCCGGGAGGCAGCCCTCGACCGGCGCGCCGGGAAACTGCGGCAGCTGTCCGACCGGCGCGAAGTTGTCGGGCAGCAGCGTGCAGATGCGCGAGATGAGGTCGTTGCTCACCCGCGACCACTCGCGGCCGATCGCCTCATTGCCCACATGGTGACCCATGCCCGAAGCTCGCGGCGAGAAGATGGTGAGGTCGCTGCCCCGGTCGCGCTGGAACTTGAGCTGCGGCTGGACACTCGCCACCAGGTCCGCGTCGCTGATGCCGAGGTCGGTCGAGGCGGGCGCGCGTGCGCGATCCTCGAGACCCGCGATCTGCGCCGCGCGGAAGTCGTGCAGCGCCTTCGGTTCGGTCGTGTAGTGGCCGTGGATGTCGATGATCATGGCGTCGCCTTGGCAAGGAATTCCAGCAGGCGCGGGGGTGCGCTGGCTTCGGTCTGCTCCTCCGGCGGCGTGTCCCAGTATTGCGCGCCCGGGATGCACTCCTCGAGGCAGCGCGCCGCGGAGGTCGCGTGCGACTCGTCGCGCCCCGGCACCACGAACGCGGGGATCTTGAGCGCGAGCAGCTCCTCGGGTTCCGCGCCGGGTGCGGTATCGCGGTCGAGGAGGGCGCGCGACATCGCTTCCACGGTGCGCACGTAAGCATCGCGATCGAGCTTCCCGTAGGCCTCGGCGAATGCGGCATCGCGCTTGATGACGCAGGCCCATGGGCCCGCGCGCGGGTCGGCGCCGAACGCCTTGCCCTCCGCGCGCACCAGGCCCACCACTTTCGCGACTCCGTGCTCGCGAACGAACGCGAGGTGCTCGCGGAAGCGGCTCTGGCCCTTGATGCGGTACTTGGCGCCGCCCACGGGCCACCACAGGATCATGCTGAGCGTGGCCTGCGGATGCGCCACCGCGAACGCGGCGACCGGTGCGCAACCCATGCAGCCACCCATCAGGTGCGCGCGCCTGATGCCGAGGTGGTCGAGCAGCCCCTTGGCCTGGCGCACGTAGTGCTGCCAGGTGACGCTTTCCACGCGGCCGCCCGACTGCCCGCACTCCCGCCGGTCGAACAGGACGCAAGAGTAGTGCCGGGCGAGATGCTCGAGCGGTTTCACCTTGGCGTACACGCCCAGCGTCGACCATTTCTCGAGGGTGGCGTCGAAGCCGCCGGGCGAGAACATCAGCAGCGGTGGGCCCGAGCCCACCATCTCGTAGCGCGTCTCGATGCCGTCCACGGTCGTGGTCGCCACCGCTAAGGCTTCATGTCACCGCGATCGGCACGTTCTTGAGCATCTCCGGCTCGAACGCCTTCGAGTCGCGGCTCACCACGATCGCGAACGACGACATCGCGGCGCCCAGGGCCACGATCTTGCGCGGCCGCAGCCCTTCGGTATTGGCCTCGACCGCGCGCTTCATGATTCCCCACTCGCACATGCGGTAGGTGTCGATGCCGCCTTCGTTGTAGGTCGAGTCGAGCGGCCGGTCGAAGATCGAGTCGAACTTCACGAAGTGCTTGGTCGAGACCTGCGCCATTCCCGGGGTGGTTACGAAATCGACGTCGAGGCCCTCGTCCTTGTAGAAGCCCTGGTCGCGGGCGACCAGCACCGGGAGGTCGTGGACCGCGTTCATGATCGCGACCTGGGGCTTGCGGGCGACGGTGGGCGTGCGCGTGGTTTCCTGGATGCTCATGGCCTGACTCCTCGCTGGTTAACCTTCCAATGCGTGCGTATTGCCCGGGAACAGCTGTTCGACCGTGACCGGCTGTGCAAGTATTTTCTGCTCGAGCGCGCTCTGGATCACTTCCTCGAGCGCCTGGCGGTTGGGGCCGATGCCGTAGGGCAGGGGATCGCGCCCGGTGATTTCCATCACGCGCCGGTGCATTTCGTCCACGGCCGTGGGCTTGTCGATCGCCCCCGCCTTCAGGCGCTCGACGTAGAGCCGCTTCGACTGGGCGAAGGCATTGAAGAGGTCGGGGCCGAGCTCGGGATGCGCTTGCAGCAGCTCGTCCTTCACCACCATGAGGTGGTTGATCGGGTAATGCCCGTGGTCGCGCAGCGCCGCGAACGCTGCTTCCTTCGGTACGGGGATGAGCGTCTTCACGTCGGGGTGGTCTACCTCCACGCCGATTGCCGCGACCAGCTCCCCCGAAGCGACCAGATCCGCCATCTTGCGGCCCGTCTCGATCGGGACCACGTTCGCGGGCGGGCGAAACTCGGCCACGTGTTCATCGCCCGAAAGGACCCAGGTGATCTTCGAGAGGTCCACGCCGTATTGGTTGGCCAGCACGCTGCGTGCCCAGAGCCCCGTGGTCACGGTGTAGCCACGGTTCACCCCGACACGCCTGCCCTCGAGGTCCTTCGGCGATCCGATGCCCGACTTCGTGTTGTAGACGATGGCACCGTGGTGGAACGCGCGCATCAGGAAGATCGGCAGGCCCGTCATGCGCTTGCCGTGGGCGCGCGCGGTGATATAGGTGGTCAACGCCATCTCGCAGACATCGAACTCGAGTCCGCGCACCATGCGTCGGAAGGCGTCGATCAGCGGATCGACCTCGACGAATTCGAGATCGCAGGTGCGCGGCTTGACCTCGCCGTCCTTGAGGGCGCGGTTGTTGCCCTGGGTTCTCGTAACGGTCTTCAGCAGCATGCGCATTCGATACTCTCGGATAGGGCGAGCGAGTCCTTGAGCCACGCCGGCGGCACATCGTCGGAGGCGACGTCCTCGACGGCTTTGAACACCTTGTAATGATGCCGAGTCCCGCCGCCGGTCCAATGGGCCAAAATCCGGTCAACGATGCTTCCCCTGTGCTCTACCCAGGACGTGCCCGAAGGCTGCGCCATCAGAGTCGAACGCGACGGCCTCGTGCTCGCCATTTTCAACCTGGGTGGCCGGTTCTTTGTGACCGACGACGCTTGCACCCACGGCCCCGGTTCGCTTTCCGAAGGCGAGATCGACGGCGAAGTGGTCGAGTGCAACTTCCATAATGGGGCATTTCACATCCCCACGGGACGCATCGAAGCCCCGCCATGCATGGTGCCGCTAAGAACTTACGCGGTGAGCGTCGAAGACGGGCAGGTCTGCATCGAGGCCCCCGTCAGCTGAGGCCTCAGCCGCGCTCCGCGGCGAAGCGTGTGATGCGCGCAGTCAGCGCCCCGATTTCCTTCACCTTGTCGAAATAGTCGTTCGCGCCAAGTTCCAGGCATCCCGCCCGCATTTGCGGCGAGGTGTGGTTCGATGTCACCACGATGCGCACCGCGGCCAATTCGCGGTTGGCGCGCACCGCCCGGATCACGTTCGCACCGCTGCCGACCTTCAGTTGGAGGTCCAGCACGACCACGTCAGGTTGTAGCGTCCGGATCGCCTCGATCGCGGCGCTTTCGGTCGCTCCGACGCCGACGATTTCCACCTTCCCGGGCTCGCTGATGAGCTCGGTCAACATCTCGACGACCGGCTGCGAGTCATCGGCAATGAATACACGGAGAGGGCGGAGGGTGATTGGGACCATTGTTCTTTGAATTTAGGGCCATACGTTAGGCGACTCGGCCATTTTAGGGGCTTACAACCGCCCCATGTTGGAAACAATTACTTGTAAGAGCAGTCCTACAGTTTGTCGGGAAACGCCGGCCTATACTCGGTCGGGATCCCTCGAAGAGGATGCCATAGGGCTCTCGGTGCGCGACCATGCCCGGCACAGGAAATGAGCAACAAAACGATCTGGAAAGTTTCCCGGGCAGTGCCCGGAGGCGAGGCGGCCGGAGACGCGTTGCGTGGCGCGGGCTTCGGCGTCGTGGAAATGGACTGGAAGGAAGCGACCGCCGCGCTGCGAAGCGGCGAGGCCACGCTGGTGGTCGCCGACGGCGAAGCGATTTCCGCCCTCACCGATGGCCGCGAGTCGCCCGCGGGTGCGCTTCCCCAGGACGTCGCCCGCTCGCTCTCGCACGAGCTGCGAACGCCGCTGTCCGCAATGGCGGGTTGGCTGCACCTCATGGAGTCGGGAAAGCTCGACGAAGCGGGGTTGAAGCGCGCCATCGGCAAGTTGCGCGGCAACATCGACGACCAGGTGCGGACCATCGACCGGTTTCTAGGACCTACCCAGGAAGGGCATCGCTGATATGAAAGAGGCGAATACACCCAAGACCCTGTTCGAAACGGGGTCTGCGGTCGCGAGCCGCAAGCGCACGCGTGTGGACAAGGCGCGCGGCGGTAACGGCGGCGGCGGCGAATCCCAGGCGCTCTTCAGCCCCCCGGAAGCCAAGCTGCTGCTGGCGGCGTTCACGGCGCTCAGGCAGGGCGACAGCTCCGTACGCCTGCCCGTCGATTGGACCGGCATGCAAGGCAAGCTGGCGGAGACTTTCAACGAGGTGGTGGAGCTCAACGAGCGCATGGCCGAAGAGCTTGCGCGGCTGCGCCTGAAAGTCGGCAAGGAAGGCAAGCTCAAGCAGCGCGCGGAGATGAGCGACGTCCGCGGCTTCTGGCGAGACCAGATCGGTTGCGTGAACGCGCTGATCGACGATCTCGTCCACCCCACGTCGGAAACCGCGCGCGTGATCGGCGCCGTGGCCCAGGGTGACCTCTCGCAGACGATGGCGCTCGAGGTCGACGACCGCCCGCTCGAGGGCGAATTCCTGCGTACTGCGCGCACGATCAACAAGATGGTGGACCAGCTCGGATCATTCGCTTCCGAGGTGACGCGGGTGGCGCGCGAGGTCGGTACCGAAGGCAAGCTCGGCGGCCAGGCGAAGGTGAAGGGTGTCGCGGGCACGTGGAAGGACTTGACCGACTCGGTGAACTCCATGGCCGGCAACCTGACCGGCCAGGTGAGGAACATCGCGGAAGTGACGACGGCAGTGGCGACAGGCGACCTTTCAAAGAAGATCACGGTGGACGTGAAGGGCGAGGTGCTCGAGCTGAAGAACACCATCAACACGATGGTGGACCAGCTGCGGTCGTTCGCGTCGGAAGTCACGCGGGTGGCGCGCGAGGTGGGTACGGAAGGCAAACTCGGCGGCCAGGCGGTGGTGGAAGGCGTGTCGGGCACCTGGAAGGACTTGACCGACTCGGTGAACTACATGGCCTCGAACCTCACGGGCCAGGTGCGCAACATTGCCGACGTGACGACCGCCGTGGCGCGGGGAGATTTGTCGCGCAAGATCACGGTGGACGTGAAGGGCGAGATCCTCGAGCTCAAGGACACGATCAACACGATGGTGGATCAGCTCTCGTCGTTCGCTGCGGAGGTGACGCGGGTGGCGCGCGAGGTGGGTACCGAAGGCAAGCTCGGCGGCCAGGCGAAGGTGAAGGGCGTCGCGGGCACTTGGAAGGACTTGACCGACTCGGTGAACTCGATGGCCGGCAACCTGACCGGCCAGGTGAGGAACATCGCGGAAGTGACCACGGCGGTCGCCACCGGCGACCTTTCGAAGAAGATCACGGTGGACGTGAAGGGCGAGGTGCTCGAGCTGAAGAACACCATCAACACGATGGTGGACCAGCTGCGGTCGTTCGCCTCTGAAGTCACGCGCGTGGCGCGCGAGGTGGGTACCGAAGGCAAGCTCGGCGGCCAGGCGAAGGTGGAAGGCGTGTCCGGGACGTGGAAGGACTTGACCGACTCGGTGAACTCCATGGCCGGCAACTTGACGGGCCAGGTGCGCAACATCGCCGACGTGACCACGGCCGTGGCGCGGGGAGATTTGTCGCGCAAGATCACGGTGGACGTGAAGGGCGAGATCCTCGAGTTGAAGAACACCATCAACACGATGGTGGACCAGCTCTCGTCGTTCGCCGCGGAAGTCACGCGGGTGGCGCGCGAGGTGGGTACCGAAGGGCGACTCGGCGGCCAGGCCGACGTGCAGGGCGTGTCGGGCACGTGGAAGGACTTGACCGACTCGGTGAACTCGATGGCCTCGAACCTGACGGGCCAGGTGCGCAACATCGCCCAGGTGACCACCGCGGTCGCCAACGGCGACTTGTCGACCAAGATCACGGTGGACGTGAAGGGCGAGATTCTCGAGCTCAAGAACACCATCAACACGATGGTGGACCAGCTGCGCAGCTTCGCCGCGGAGGTGACGCGCGTAGCGCGCGAGGTGGGTACCGAAGGCAAGCTCGGCGGCCAGGCCGACGTGCAGGGTGTCGCCGGCACGTGGAAGGACTTGACCGACTCGGTCAACTCGATGGCGTCGAACCTGACGTCGCAGGTGCGCAACATCGCGGACGTGACGACGGCGGTCGCGAAGGGCGACCTCTCGCGCAAGATCACGGTGGACGTGAAGGGCGAGATCCTCGAGCTCAAGAACACGATCAACACGATGGTGGATCAGCTCTCGTCGTTTGCCGCGGAAGTCACGCGGGTGGCGCGCGAGGTGGGCACCGAAGGACGCCTCGGCGGCCAGGCCGACGTGCAGGGTGTCGCGGGCACGTGGAAGGACTTGACCGACTCCGTGAACTCCATGGCCGGCAACCTGACGGGCCAGGTGAGGAATATCGCCGACGTGACCACGGCGGTCGCGAAGGGCGACCTGTCGCGCAAGATCACGGTGGACGTGAAAGGCGAGATCCTCGAGCTCAAGAACACGATCAACACGATGGTGGACCAGCTCTCGTCATTCGCCGCGGAAGTGACGCGAGTGGCGCGCGAAGTCGGTACCGAAGGCAAGCTCGGCGGCCAGGCGCGAGTCGAGGGCGTGTCGGGAACCTGGAAGGACTTGACCGACTCGGTGAACTACATGGCCTCGAACCTGACGGGCCAGGTGAGGAACATCGCCGACGTGACGACCGCCGTGGCGAGGGGCGACCTGTCGCGCAAGATCACGGTGGACGTGAAGGGCGAGATCCTCGAATTGAAGAACACCATCAACACGATGGTGGACCAGCTCTCGTCGTTCGCCGCGGAAGTCACGCGGGTGGCGCGCGAGGTGGGTACCGAAGGTCGCCTCGGCGGCCAGGCCGACGTGCAGGGTGTTGCGGGCACGTGGAAGGACTTGACCGACTCGGTGAACTACATGGCCTCGAACCTCACGGGCCAGGTGAGGAACATCGCCGAGGTGACGACCGCGGTTGCGAAGGGCGACTTGTCCAAGAAGATCACGGTGGACGTGAAGGGCGAGATCCTGGAATTGAAGAACACCATCAACACGATGGTGGACCAGCTGCGAAGCTTCGCCGCGGAGGTGACGCGGGTGGCGCGCGAGGTGGGTACGGAAGGCAAGCTCGGGGGCCAGGCGGTGGTGGAAGGCGTGTCGGGCACCTGGAAGGACTTGACCGACTCGGTGAACTCGATGGCCGGCAACTTGACCGACCAGGTGCGAGGGATCGCGAAGGTCGTGACCGCGGTGGCCAACGGCGACTTGAAGCAGAAGCTTACGGTGGAGGCGAAGGGTGAAATTGCGGCCCTCGCGGACACCATCAACAGCATGATCGACACGCTTGCGACGTTCGCCGAGCAGGTGACGGGTGTGGCGCGCGAGGTAGGCGTGGAAGGCCAGCTGGGCGGCCAGGCGAAGGTGCCGGGCGCCTCGGGCACGTGGAAGGGCCTTACCGAGAACGTGAACCAGCTCGCTGAGAACCTCACGACCCAGGTCCGCGCGATCGCGGAGGTCGCAACCGCGGTGACCCAGGGCGACTTGACGCGAAGCATCACGGTGCAGGCGAAGGGCGAGGTGGCGGCGCTCAAGGACACCATCAACGAGATGATCCGCAACCTGCGCGACACGACGCAGAAGAACACGGAGCAAGACTGGCTCAAGACCAACCTGGCCAAGTTCTCGCGGATGCTGCAGGGCCAGAAGGACCTGAACACCGTCGGCCGCCTGATCCTGTCGGAGCTGGCGCCCGTCGTGAGTGCGCAGCACGCGGAGTTCCACGTGCTGTCGGGCGGCGACGAGTTCCCGCACCTAACGCTCCTCGCGAGCTACGCAAGCGACGGCGAGACGGCGCACGGCCGGCGCATCGGGATGGGCGAGGGTCTCGTGGGCCAGTGCGCCCTCGAGCGCCGCAAGATCCTGCTGACCAACCCGCCGCCGGATTACCTGCGCATCGCCTCGGGGCTCGGCACCGCGGCGCCGCGCAACATCCTCGTGCTCCCGGTGGTGTTCGAGAGCCAGGTGAAGGGCGTGCTCGAGCTCGCGTCGTTCGAAGGGTTCAGCGAGATCCACCAGGCGTTCCTCGACCAGCTGACGGAATCGATCGGCATCGTGATCAACACGATCGAGGCCAACACGCGCACGGAAGACCTGCTTACGCAGTCGCAGACGCTTGCCCAGGAGCTGCAAAGCCGCCAGGAGGAGTTGCAGACCACCAACGAGGAGCTCCAGGAGAAGGCGCGCCTGCTGGCCCACCAGAACCAGGAGGTGGAACGCAAGAACCAGGAGGTGGAGCAGGCCCGCCAGGCGCTGGAGGAGAAGGCGCGCCAGCTGGCCCTCACCTCCAAGTACAAGTCGGAATTCCTCGCGAACATGTCGCACGAGCTGCGTACGCCGCTCAACTCGCTGCTGATCCTTTCCGACCAGCTCTCGGGCAACTCCGACGGCAACCTCACGATGAAGCAGGTGGAGTTCGCGCGCACCATCCACTCTTCCGGCAACGACCTGCTGATGCTGATCAACGACATTCTCGACCTATCCAAGATCGAGTCGGGGACGGTCGCGGTCGACGTGGGCGAGGTGCGCCTGGACGAGCTGCAGCGCTTCGTCGAGCGTACGTTCCGCCACGTGGCCGAGACCAAGGGGCTCGCCTTCGAGATTCGCATGGATTCGCGGCTGCCGAAGTCGATCTCCACTGACGCCAAGCGCTTGCAGCAGATCCTGAGGAACCTCCTTTCGAACGCGTTCAAGTTCACGCACAAGGGCGAAGTCAACCTCGTCATCCGGTCCGCGAGCGCCGGCTGGGCCGCCGACAACGACGACCTCAACCGCGCCACCGACGTGCTCGAGTTCTCGGTGACCGACACCGGCATCGGCATTCCCACGGACAAGCAGCAGATCATCTTCGAGGCGTTCCAGCAGGCCGACGGCTCCACCAGCCGCAAGTATGGCGGCACCGGCCTGGGCCTGGCGATCTCGCGCGAGCTCTCGCGGCTGCTGCGCGGCGAGATCCGCCTGGTGAGCGCGCCCAACAAGGGCAGCGTCTTCTCGCTTTACCTGCCGCAGGCCTTCCCGCCGTCGCGCTTGCCCCGCAAGTCCTCGGATGCGGCTGCCGTGGCCACGGCAGCCATCGAGGCGGCACGCCACCTCGATCGCCGCGTGGAATCGCCGGCATTCGACGACACTCTGAGCCGCGCGGGATCCCCCGAGGCCCACGTGGTGCCGCACGTCACGGTGAACGAGGCCGATGACGACCGCGAGTCGGTCCACCCCGGCGACCGTGTGGTGCTGATCGTGGAGAATGACCTCGCCTTCGCCCGCGTTCTGCTGGAAGCGTCCCGCGAGCAGGGCTTCAAGGGAATCGTGACCACGCAGGGCACCACCGCGCTGTCGATGGTGAACGAGTTCCGTCCCGCCGCGATCCTGCTCGACATCTTCCTGCCCGACATCGAGGGCTGGCGCGTGCTCTCGCGGCTGAAGAACGACATCACCGTGCGGCATACCCCCGTGCACGTGATCTCGACCGAGGAGGCGCGCGACCGCGCCCTCGACTCGGGCGCGCGGCGCTTCGTCGCCAAGCCGCTGCAGAGCCGCAAGGCGGTCGACGAGGTGCTCGAGGAAGTCTACGAATACACGTCGACCGATCGCCGCAG
Organism: Pseudomonadota bacterium; assembly: GCA_030855025.1. Taxonomy (GTDB): domain Bacteria; phylum Pseudomonadota; class Gammaproteobacteria; order Burkholderiales; family Usitatibacteraceae; genus Usitatibacter. The sequence goes on along the minus strand of JALYSB010000017.1, from coordinate 21,446 downwards.
GCTCCTCGTGGTCGAGCCCGATACGGGGCGCATGAATTCCATTCGCGAGTATCTCGAAGGCATCGAGAACGTCGAGATCGTGGGCGAGAGCGATGGTGCGCGCGGCGCCGAGATGATCCGCGCGGGGAAGGTCGATTGTGCGGTGGTCAATCCCGACACTCCGGACCTGGAACTCGCCACGTTCCTCGACGAGATGCGAGACATGGAGATCGACGTGCCCCCGGTCATCGCCTTTGGGCGCGAGCCTGCTGCCTCGGTGGGCGCGGCGAGCGTGGCGCTGGATCAAATTCCGGGCGTGCGCGGGGTGCACTCCATGGAGCGCCTGCTCGACCAGGTGGTCCTCGCGTTGCACGTCGACGTCACTCACGTGAGCGAGCGCCACCGCAAGGTCCTGGAGGACATCTACGGCTCGACCAAGGCGCTTGCCGGGCGGCGCGTGCTGATTGTCGACGACGACATTCGCAACATCTTCGCGCTGTCCTCGGTGCTCGAGGACTACGGCATGGACATCAAGACGGCCGACAACGGCCGCGAGGCCATCGAGCACGCCCGCAAGGGTGAGCTGGACGTGATCCTCATGGACATCATGATGCCGGAGATGGACGGACTGGAGACCACCCGCGAGATTCGCCGCATTCCGGGCTGCAAGGATCTCCCGATCGTCGCGGTCACCGCGAAGGCGATGAAGGGCGATCGCGAGCGCTGTATCGAGGCGGGCGCTTGGGACTACCTGTCCAAGCCCGTCGACCGAGACCAGCTGCTCACGGTACTGAAGGCATGGCTCCAACGCTAAAGGCTCCCATGAACGCGCAGACCGTCATGTCCCACACCCACGCCGACGACGAAGTCGCGTCGTCGGCGCTGGAGCGCTCCCACATCCTCATCGTCGACGATCGCCTCGACAAGCGGGTGGTGTTCCGCACCATCCTCGAGGAGCTCGACCAGAACATCATCACCGCCTCGTCGGGGGAGGAAGCCCTGCGCTGGCTGCTCGACAACGAGTGCGCGGTGATCCTGCTTGACGTGAACATGCCGGGGATGGACGGCCTGGAGACGGCGGAGCTCATTCGTGCGCGCCGCAAGTCGGCGCACACGCCGATCATATTCATCACCGCGTTCGCCGACGAGATGCACACCGCGCGCGGCTACTCGCTGGGGGCGGTCGACTACATCCTTTCGCCGGTCGTGCCGAACATCCTGCGCAGCAAGGTCAAGGCGCTGGTGCAGCTGCACCGGCTCAACGCCGAGCTCAAGAAGCGCTCCGACGAGCGCGTGGCCCTGGTCAAGGAGCAGGCCGCCCGTACCAGTGCCGAAGAGCAGCAACGCCGCGCGAGTTTCCTCGCCGAGGCCACGCAGGTCATGGCCAGCTCACTCGACGTCGACACCATCCTCAAGGGCGCCGCGGGACTGGTGGTGCCTTTCCTCGCCGATTTCAGCGCCATCGTCCTGGTGAACGACGACGGCGCGCCGCGCGCGCGGCGCACGGCAAACGTGGCGGGATGGGACCCCTACCTGGGGGATCGCCGGGCTTCATTCGAGGCGATGCTCGCGCGCGAGCAGGATCGCGTGATCGCGGCCGGCGAGCATTCCTGCTGCGCCCGGCTTGCAATGGCGCCCGATGCGGACGCCCCGGACGACGCTCCCGCGGGCGAGATCCACGCCTTCCCGCTGGTGACCCGCGGCAAGACCCGCGGCGCCCTCCTGCTGGCGCTGGGTCCTTCGGCGCGGCGGCTCGCGGGCGCCGATTTGTCGCTCGCCGACAGCCTCGCAGGGCGCGCCGCGGCGTCGCTCGACAACTGCCTCCTCTACGAGGAGATCCAGAACGCCGACCGGCGGAAGAACGAGTTCCTCGCCACGCTCTCCCACGAACTGCGCAATCCGCTCGCGCCGATGCGCGCCGCACTTCATATGTTGCGCGTCAACACGGTAGAACCGCAGCGCGCCAAGTCCCTGCTTGAGACCATGGACCGGCAGGTAGGGCAGATGACGCGGCTGGTCGAGGATCTCCTGGACATCTCGCGCATCACCCGCGGCGTGATCGAATTGCGGCGCGAGCCCGTCGACGTCGCCGCCGAAGTTCGCAACGCGCTCGAATCCTGCGAGGGCCCGCTCGAGATCGGCCGCCATCAGGTGGTGGTCAGCCTGCCCGCCGAGGCGTTGACGGTGATGGCAGACCGGGTTCGATTGCAGCAGATCCTCGAGAACCTGATCCTGAACGCGGTGAAGTACACCGAGCCGGGCGGGCGTATCGAGGTCTCCGCCGTGAACGAGGGCGCGGACGTGCTGATCCAGGTCCGCGACAACGGTATCGGCATTGCACAGGACAAGCTCCTGCAGGTGTGGGACTTGTTCGTGCAGGTGGACGAGTCTCCCGAGAGGACCCGCAAGGGACTCGGCATCGGCCTCGCGCTGGTGAAGGACCTGGTGAAGCGCCATGGCGGCACGGTGCTTGCCAATAGCGAGGGTCTCGGCAAGGGGAGCATCTTCAGCGTGCGCCTGCCGCGCGCGGCGCGCGGGGAGGCGGTCATGTCTCCCGGCGCAAGCGCGGGGCCGGCCGCGGCGAGCGAGGCGGGCGCGAGGCGCGTGCTGATCGTTGATGACAACCTGGATGCGGCCGAGACGCTTGCGATGATGCTCGAGATCCTTGGGCAGCAAACTCGCCAGGCCCACGACGGCAACAACGCGCTCACCGTGGCAAACGAGTTCAAGCCTGAAGTGATCTTCATGGATATAGGGCTGCCGGGGATTTCGGGACACGAGGCGGCGGCACGCATGCGCAAGGACCTCGGCATGACCGAGGCCTACATGGTCGCGCTGAGCGGCTATGGCACCGAGGAAGACCGCCGCAAGTCGCTCTACTCGGGATTCGACGCGCACGTCGTCAAGCCGCTCGATCCCTCGGCCCTACCCGGAATTCTCGCCACGGCCGACAAGCGCCGGGCTCAGAACACGGTGGTATGATTGCTTCGTCAAGACGTTGCATTGAACAAGGCTGAAAGGGCCGCAATGGTTATGAGACCGCCAACTACGCCGTTTACGCGCGGAAGGAATCCGTAGGCGGCTCGCGTCCACTGTCTTGCGATAGAAAAGCGCGGCTCGTCCGCGCTTTTTTTTGGGGACGGACCCCGGTTCACGCCCTTGCCTGGTTTGGGGTCCGTCCCCGGTTCTACTCGTCGAAAGAGAATCATGGTTGCCATCACGCTGCCGGACGGTTCGGTCCGGGAATTTCCTGCGCCCGTCACGGTGGGCGAAGTCGCCGCATCGATCGGGCCGGGGCTTGCAAAGGCCGCGCTCGGCGGCAAGGTCGACGGAAAGCTTGTCGACGTGAGCCATCGCATTGGTGCCGACGCGAAGCTTGCCATCGTCACCGACAAGGACCCCGAGGGGCTGGACCTGATACGCCATTCGGCGGCGCACCTGCTCGCCTATGCGGTGAAGGACCTCTTCCCGGATGCACAGGTCACCATCGGCCCGGTGATCGACAACGGCTTCTACTACGACTTTGCCTACAAGCGCGCCTTTACGCCCGAGGACCTGGCCGCCATCGAAAAGCGCATGGCGGAGATTGCGAAGAAGGACCTCCCGGTTGCGAGGGAAGAGTGGGCGCGTGACGACGCCGTGAAGTTCTTCGAATCGATCGGCGAGAAGTACAAGGCCGAGATCATCGGCGCGATCCCCGCGGAACAGGCAATCAGCCTTTATCGCGAGGGCGATTTCATCGACTTGTGCCGCGGCCCCCACGTCCCCTCCACCGGGAAGCTCAAGGTCTTCAAGCTGATGAAGGTCGCGGGCGCCTACTGGCGTGGAGACTCGAAGAACGAGATGCTCCAGCGCATCTATGGCACCGCATGGGCGCGCAAGGAAGACCAGGACGCGTACCTCACGATGCTCGAGGAGGCCGAAAAGCGCGACCACCGCCGCATCGGCAAGCAACTCGATTTCTTCCACATGCAGGACGAGGCGCCGGGAATGGTTTTCTGGCACCCGAAGGGGTGGGCCTTATGGCAGGAAGTCGAGCAATACATGCGGCGTGTGTACCTCGACCACGGCTACCAGGAGATCAAGTGCCCCCAGATCCTCGACCTGTCGCTCTGGAAGAAATCGGGCCATTGGGAGAACTACAAGGAGAACATGTTCCTGACGGAGTCGGAGAAACGCGATTTCGCGATCAAGCCGATGAACTGCCCGGGACACGTACAAGTGTTCAATTCGAACCTTCGCAGCTATCGCGACCTGCCGCTGCGCTATGGGGAATTCGGCGCCTGCCACCGCAACGAGCCATCCGGCGCGCTGCACGGCATCATGCGCGTGCGTGGCTTCACCCAGGATGACGGCCACATCTTCTGCACCGAAGACCAGATCCTTCCCGAGTGCGCCGCGTTCACCGCCCTGCTGCAGAAGGTCTACGCCGACTTCGGCTTCGCACAGATCATCTACAAGGTCGCGACGCGCCCGGAGAAGCGCGTGGGCGCCGATACGCTATGGGACAAGGCCGAGCACGCCTTGACCGAGTCGCTGCGCCAATCGGGCGTGAGCTTCGAGGTGTCTCCGGGCGAGGGTGCCTTCTACGGCCCGAAGATCGAGTACTCGCTCAAGGATGCCATCGGGCGCGTCTGGCAATGCGGGACCATGCAGGTCGACTTCAACATGCCGGTGCTGCTCGGCGCGGAGTTCGTCGACGAGCACAGCACGCGCAACCATCCGGTGATGCTGCACCGCGCCATCGTGGGATCGATGGAGCGGTTCATCGGGATCCTCATCGAGAACCACTCGGGCGCCTTGCCCCTGTGGCTCGCCCCTGTGCAAGTCGTCGTGATGAACGTGACGGACCGCCAGGAGCCCTACGTTCGCGAGGTGGAAGGCGTGCTTCGCGATGCCGGCTTCCGGGTCACCAGCGATTTGCGGAATGAGAAAATAACGTATAAAATTCGGGAACATAGCATTCAAAAGCTTCCTTACCAGCTGGTGCTCGGTGACAAGGAAGTAGCCGCAAGGACGGTCTCCGCGAGGACTCGGGCCGGTGAAAACCTGGCACCTGTTCCACTGGAGACTTTTGTTTCGCGCCTCCGAAATGAGGTCGAAATGCGGCAGTGAGGTGCTACGGGGCTCCGTCACCTGGTAATGTAAAACATTAGGTGTCCGCGCTAATCATTTGACTTTTAGAGGAATTTTCGCATAGCTCAGGATAAAGCAGTACGCATCAACGGCGAGATCAATTGCCCGGAAGTGCGCCTCGTCGGAATCGAGGGTGACCCGATCGGCATCGTGAAGATCGAAGATGCCATGCGCATGGCGGAGGAGGCGGAGATCGACTTGGTCGAGATCGCGCCCACGGCGAAGCCGCCGGTTTGCCGTTTGATGGACTACGGCAAGTTCAAGTACCGCGAGAGCAAGAAGGCGCACGAGGCAAAGCTCAAGCAGAAGCAGATTCAGGTGAAGGAAGTGAAGTTCCGGCCTGGGACCGACGAAGGCGATTACAAGATCAAGGTTCGCAACCTCACCCGCTTCCTCACGGAGGGCGACAAGACCAAGGTGACGCTGCGATTCCGCGGACGCGAGATGGCGCACCAGGAGCTCGGCATGCAGCTCCTGAAGCGAGTCGAGGCGGACCTGAAGGAAGTTGGAGTGGTCGAGCAGTGGCCCAAGCTCGAAGGGCGCCAGATGATCATGATCCTGGGGCCGAAGAAAAAGCACTGAGGGTTGCGCGCAAGGGCGCGCTGCACGCTCAGTGTCCCCGCGAAGGCGGGGACCCAAGGATTGGACCCCCGCCTACGCGGGGGTGACGAAGTGGAAGTAAGACAAGGTGTCTTCAGGTCACAAAGCGCGGAAGGGTTCCGCCACCTGCTGCACCAATGCAAGGAGGGCAATCATGCCCAAGATGAAGACCAAGAGTGGCGCCGCCAAGCGCTTTCGGGTCCGCGGCAGCGGCTCGATCAAGCGTTACTCGGCCGGCAAACGCCACATCCTCACCAAGCGCACCACCAAGAACAAGCGCCAGCTGCGCGGAGCGTCGACGGTCCATGCGACCAACCTCGGCCACGTGAAGCAGATGCTTCCCAATTCATAAGGAGCCGCCACCATGCCTCGCGTAAAACGCGGTGTTACGGCGCGCGCGCGCCACAAGAAGGTCCTCGATCAGGCCAAGGGCTATCGGGGCCGCCGCAAGAACGTATACAAGATCGCCAAGCAGGCGGTGATGAAGGCGGGGCAGTACGCCTATCGCGACCGCCGCAACAAGAAGCGCGAGTTCCGCGCGCTGTGGATCACCCGCATCAACGCGGCATCGCGTGACGCGGGCGTGAGCTACAGCCAGTTCATGGCGGGCCTGAAGAAGGCCGGCATCGAGGTGGACCGCAAGGTGCTCGCCGATCTCGCGGTATTCGACAAGCCTGCTTTCGGCAAATTCGTCGAGCAGGCCAAAGCGAGCCTCGGGGCCTGATCCAGACGTAAATCCGAACGAGGGGCTCGAAAGAGCCCCTTTTTTATTTGCCAACAACCGAGTCGAGATGAGCGAACCCGCCCTGGAAGTCGTGCTCACGCGGATGGTGGACGAAGCGAAAGCGACGCTCACCGCGATCGCGAGCATTGCGGCTCTCGATAGCGCCAAGGCCGGGTTCTTGGGCAAGAGCGGCTCGCTCACCGAGATGCTGAAATCCCTCGGCAAGCTCCCCGCCGAGGAGCGCCCGAAGGCGGGCGCCGCCATCAACCAGGCGAAGGCGCGCGTCGAGGAGCTCATCCAGGCGCGGCGCGAGTCGATTCTGGCGCGCAAGCTCGATGCGCAACTCGCCGCCGAGGCCATCGACGTGACGCTGCCCGGGCGCCGCCAGGGCGCGGGCGGCCTGCATCCGATCGCGCGGGTGCAGGAACAGGTGGAGCGCCTCTTCGCCTCGATGGGATTCTCGGTCGCCGACGGCCCCGAAATCGAGGACGACGAGTACAACTTCACGATGCTGCGCATGTTCCCGGACCATCCGTCGCGCAGCATGCAGGATACGTTCTACGTCGAGGGCGGCAACCGGGTCCTGCGCACGCATACGTCGCCGGTGCAGATCCGCTACATGCAATCGCACCAGCCGCCATTGCGCATCATCTGCCCCGGCCGCGTGTACCGGGTCGACCACGACGCGACGCACTCGCCGATGTTTCACCAGGTCGAGGGACTGTGGGTCGAAGAGGGCGTGAGCCTCGCCGACCTGAAGGGCACCATCACGCAGTTCTGCCGCGCGTTCTTCGAGCGCGACGATATCGGCGTGCGCTTCCGCCCGTCGTACTTCCCGTTCGTCGAGCCGGGTGTCGAGATCGACATGGAATGGCGGCGCTTGGATGGCGAGGTGAGCTACCTCGAGGTGGCGGGCGCGGGAGTGGTCCATCCCGGCGTACTGCGCAACGTGGGCATCGACCCGGAGAAGTATTCGGGCTTCGCGTTCGGCATGGGCCTCGATCGCCTCGCGATGCTCAAGTACGGCGTCGAGGACCTGCGGCTTTTCTTCGAGAACGACCTCAAGTTCCTGGAGCAATTCCGATGAAGGTGTCAGTGAGCTGGCTGCGCGAGATGGCGGACGCCGCGATGCCCTTCGCCGAGCTTGCGCGCACCCTCACGATGGCGGGACTCGAGGTCGAGGAGATCAGCCCGGTGGCCGCAGCCTTCTCGGGCATCGTGGTCGGACACGTGAAGAGCGTGGCGCCGCATCCGAATGCCGACAAGCTGCGCGTGACCGAGGTTGACGCGGGAACCGGCGAAGTCCTCACGATCGTCTGCGGGGCACCCAACGTTGCCGCCGGCCAGAAGGTCCCGTGCGCGCTCGTGGGAGCAAGGTTGCCCGGCCTGGAGATCAAGAAAGCCAGGCTACGCGGCGTGGAATCGAGCGGCATGCTTTGCTCGGCGCGAGAACTCGGCCTTTCCGACGAGCACGAGGGCCTGCTGGTCCTGGATGCCGACGCCCCGGTGGGCCGCGATGTGCGCGAGGTGCTGCATCTCGACGACGTCTACCTTACGCTCAAGCTCACGCCCAACCGCGGCGATTGCCTGTCGATGCTCGGTGTGGCGCGCGACGTGGCGGCCATCACTGGCGCCGCCCTGAACCCGCCACCAGCGCCGCAGGTTCCCCAAGGAATCGACGACGCGCGCGCGGTGCGCATCAGCGAGGCGGGCGCCTGCGGACATTACTTCGGCCGGGTGATCCGCGGAATCGACCCCGCCGCGCGCACGCCCGCCTGGATGGTGCGGCGCCTGGAGCGCGCGGGGCTGCGTGCCATCAGCGCGCTCGTTGACATCACCAACTACGTGATGCTCGAACGCGGCCAGCCGATGCACGCGTTCGACCACACCAAGCTGCGCGGCGCCATCGACGTGCGCCTTATGCGCCCGGGCGAAAGCGTGAAGCTCCTCAACGACCAGGTGGTCGACTATCGGCCGGGACTGCTCGCCATCACCGACGATTCGGGCCCGGTGGCGCTCGGCGGCGTGATGGGCGGCCACGCTACGATGGTAGGCAACGCCACGACCGACGTGTTCTTCGAGGCGGCATTCTTCCCGCCCAGCGCAGTGCAGGGCAGGGCGCGCGCGCTCGCCCTCTCGAGCGACGCCGCCTATCGTTACGAGCGCGGCGTGGATCCCGCCGGCGCGGGCGCGGCCATGGAACGAGCCACCGCGCTTACCCTCGAGATCTGCGGCGGCAAGGCGGGTCCGGTCAGCCACGCCGCGGGCGAGCTCCCGGAGCGCGATACGGTTCGCCTGCGCCCGGCGCGTGCCCGGGCGCTCCTGGGCTATCCGATCGCGGACGAGGAGATGCACGCCATCCTGCAACGCCTTGCGTGCGCGCCCGAAGGCGGCGGCGACGCCATGCGGGTCACGGCACCCAGCTGGCGCTTCGACCTCGAGATCGAGGAGGATTTCATCGAGGAGGTGGCGCGCATCCATGGCTATGAGCACGTACCTTCGAGTCCCCCTCGCGCGAGCGCCCCGATGCCGCGGCTTGCCGAGGGCACCCGCAGCCGCTTCGACCTGCGCCATTGCCTCGCGGGTCTCGGCTACCAGGAGGTGATCAATTACAGCTTCGTGTCCGAGGATTCCGAGAAAGATTTCGCCGGTAGCGCGGCCCCGGTGCGTCTGGCCAACCCCATCGCAAGCCACATGAGCGTCATGCGCACCACGCTGCTCGGAGGGCTGGTGCAGACGCTTCGCTCCAATTTGAATCGGGGCGAAGGGCGGGTGCGGATTTTCGAGGTCGGGCGCTGCTTCGAGGGCGATGCGCCCAGCCTCGCGGCACAGCCCGAGCGCGTAGCGGGCTTGGCCTTCGGCACGCGCTGGCCCGAGCAATGGGCCGAGAAAGGCTCGCGCAACGATTTCTTCGATGCCAAGGGCGATGTTGAGGCGCTCGCCGGCACGGTGGCGCTGGACTTCGCCCCCGCCTCGCACCCGGCGTTCCACCCGGGTCGCAGCGCCGAGATCCGGCACCGAGGCCGGGTTATCGGCGTGGTGGGTGAGCTCCATCCCCGGTTGCAGCAAAAGTACGAGCTGGCGGCGCCCGCTGTGGCTTTCGAGCTGCTCACGGGCCCCCTCATGGAGGGAGACCCCCCCCGCTTTGGGAGCCTCTCCCGCATGCCGGCGGTGCGTCGGGACTATGCCTTCACCGTGGCCGAATCGACCCCCGCGGGGGCCATCCTGGAGGCCATCCGCAGCCGGGTTCCCCCCCTCGTCCGGGCGGTCGAAGTGTTCGATCAGTACCGCGGAAAAGGGGTTGCAGCCGGCGAAAAAAGCCTTGCCCTACGTATAGTTATGCAGGATACTGATAGGACTTTGACAGATTCGGAAGTGGAGAAGGTAGTCGCCTCCATTCGCGAGCAGCTCAACGAACAATTCCAAGCCAAGCCGCGCACGTGAAAGATAAAGTCACCCTCACCAAGGCCGAACTCGCGGACCTGATGTTCGAAAAGGTCGGGCTGAACAAGCGGGAGGCCAAGGACATGGTCGAATCGTTCTTCGAGGAGATCCGCATCGCCTTGGAACGGGGCGAAATGGTGAAACTCTCGGGCTTCGGCAACTTCCAGCTGAGGAAGAAGCCGCAGCGGCCGGGACGCAACCCGAAGACCGGGGAGGAGATACCCATCACCGCGCGGCGCGTAGTCACATTTCACGCGAGCCAAAAGCTGAAGAGCCTGGTGGAGAAGTCCTTCAATGGCCATGGAGAACCTGGCGACGACTGAACTACCCGCAATTCCCGCCAAACGCTATTTCACCATCGGCGAAGTAAGCGAGTTGTGCGGGGTGAAGCCCCATGTGCTGCGCTATTGGGAGCAGGAGTTCACCCAGCTCAAGCCGTTGAAGCGCCGCGGCAATCGCCGCTACTACCAGCACCATGAAGTCCTCCTGATCCGCCGCATCCGCGAGCTCCTGTACGAGCACGGCTTCACCATCAACGGGGCCCGCAACCGCCTCGAGGAGCCTGCGGGCAGCTCGCCGATCGGTTCCGGCACCAAGACCATGACCGTGCCCCAGCCGATCTCCCCCGGGAGCATCCGCAAGGAGCTCAAGAGCATCCTCAAGATGTTGGAGCGGTAGGCTACGTCAGTAGCGGGGCCCCAGGGCTGACCGCGAACGCCGCCCTCGCGTAGGCGGGGGCCCAATCACCTGTATAATTTTCAACTCGGTCGGGGCGTAGCGCAGCCTGGTAGCGCACCTGCATGGGGTGCAGGGGGTCGTAGGTTCGAATCCTATCGCCCCGACCAATTCCTCTTCACGATAGAATGTCCGGCATCCGACCGGGAGAGCGCCTCATCGAGCATCGTGAGGCCGCCGAAGGGGTAGCACCCGCAAACTCTCAGGCAAAAGGACCGGCGGATCCGGAAGCATTTTCCGGACTCTGGAGAGCGACGGAGCGCCGTCCACCGAAGGGGATCAATCTCTCAGGTAACCGGACAGAGGGGTGATGGCCGAGCGACCACGCTGGGCCATCACCCCTTTTTCGCTTTCGCCATGGAGATGCCTTGCTGAAGACCACACCGCTCAATGCACTGCACCGCGCCGCCGGCGCTCGCATGGTCGACTTCGGCGGGTGGGACATGCCGGTGCACTACGGCTCCCAGATCGAGGAGCACCACGCGGTGCGCCGCGATACCGGCCTCTTTGACGTGGCGCACATGCAGGTCGTGGACGTCGAAGGCCCCGGCGCGCGTGACTTCCTGCGCCGCGCGCTCGCCAACAACGCGGACAAGCTGCAGGTGCCCGGAAAAGCGCTCTATTCGTGCATGCTGAATTCGCAGGGCGGCGTTGTCGACGATCTCATCGCGTATTTTTTCCGCGACGATTTCTTCCGGCTGGTCGTGAATGCCGGAACGGCCGAGAAGGACATCGCCTGGCTACACAGCGTCCTGGCCGAAGGTAAGTTTCTCGCCACGATCACGCCGCGCCCGGATCTCGCCATCATCGCCGTGCAGGGTCCGCGCGCCCGCGAGCGCACGTGGCAGGCATTCCCGGGTTGGCGTGACGTGAGCGAGCCCCTCGCGCCTTTCCATGGGGTATTGGTGGGCGAGGCGATGGTGGCCCGTACCGGCTACACCGGCGAGGACGGCTTCGAGATCACGATGCCTGCCGCGGGGGCTCCCGCCGCGTGGGAGGCCCTCGTCGCCGCCGGCGCGCGACCGGCGGGCCTCGGGGCGCGCGACACGTTGCGGCTCGAGGCCGGCATGAACCTCTACGGCCAGGACATGGACGAGCGCGTGTCCCCGCTCGACGCGGGCCTCGCCTGGACCGTGGACCTTGCGAGCCCCCGCGATTTCGTCGGCAAGACGGCCCTGCAGCGCGACGGCCAGCGCCACGAGTTCATGGGCCTGCTGTTGCTCGATGCCGGCGGTGTGCTGCGCGCCCACCAGAAGGTGCGCTCTGCGGGCGGAGAAGGCGAGATCACCAGCGGCACGTTCTCGCCAACGCTCGGGAAGTCGATAGCACTCGCCCGCTTGCCGCGCGGCACCGCCATCGGCGACACGGTGCAAGTGGTCGTGCGCGACAAGCAGCTGGCAGCACGGGTCGTCAAGCCTTCCTTCGTCCGCAACGGCAAGATCCTCGTCCACTGAAAGGCAATCCATGAAGCTCCCGAAAGACCTGCGCTACACCCCATCCCATGAGTGGGCGCGCCGCGAGTCCGATGGAACGGTGAGCGTAGGAATCACCGATCACGCCCAGGAGCAGCTCGGCGACATCGTCTTCGTCGAGGCGCCGCAGCCGGGACGCAAAGTTGCCGCGGGCGAATCGGTGGGCGTTGTCGAGTCGGTGAAAGCCGCCTCGGACATCTACGCCCCCGTCGCCGGCGAAATCGTCGCGGCGAATACCGACCTCGGTGCCTCGCCGGAAAAGGTCAACGAGGACGCGTTCTCCGCGTGGATGTACCGCATCAAGCCCGCGAACGCCGCCGACCTCGACAAGTTGATGGATGCTAGCGCCTACGAGAAGTCGGCCTCGGCTTGAAGCCAGGAATCGCCATGCCCGATACCCCGACCCGCGCTCCCCAACACGCAACCCTCGCCGAACTGGAGGACCACGACGCCTTCCTGCGCCGCCACATCGGCCCCGATGCCGGCGACCAGGAAGCGATGCTCGACCTGCTGGGCTTTGGCACGCGCGCCGCGCTGATCGATGCCGTGATCCCCGCCTCGATCCGCCGCAAGGACCGGCTGGACCTGGGCGAGCCCTGCACCGAGGGCGAGGCGCTATCGACCCTGCGCCGCATGGCCGAGCGCAACCTCGTCTTCAAGTCGTTCATCGGCCAGGGCTACTACGAGACCTGGACGCCGGGCGTGATCCTGAGAAACGTGTTCCAGAATCCCGCGTGGTACACGGCGTACACGCCCTACCAGCCCGAGATCTCGCAGGGCCGCCTGGAGGCGTTGATCAACTTTCAGACGATGGTCACGGACCTGACGGCGATGGCGATCGCCAATGCCTCGATGCTCGACGAGGCCACGGCGGCCGCGGAAGCGATGACGCTCTGCCTCAGATCGACCCGGAGCGCCTCGCGCACATTCGCGGTCGCCGCCGACGTGCTGCCCCAGACGCTCGACGTGGTGCGCACGCGCGCCGAGCCATTGGGCATCGAAGTGCGCGTCGCCGCGCCCGATGACCTCGCCGCGATCGAAGCCTTCGCAGTGCTGGTGCAGTATCCCGGCGCCGAAGGCGAGGTACGCGATTATTCGGCGCTCGCGGCGCGGGTGCACGAGCGCGGCGGCTTCGTCATCGCCGCGGCCGACCTGCTGGCCCTCACGCTGTTGAAGCCACCCGGGGAATGGGGCGCGGACGTCACCGTCGGCAGCGCCCAGCGCTTTGGCGTGCCCCTGGGCTTCGGTGGCCCGCACGCGGGCTACATGGCGGTGCGCGATGAGTTGAAGCGCAGCATGCCCGGGCGCCTGGTGGGCGTGACGGTGGACTCGAGCGGCGGGACTGCCTATCGCCTGGCACTGCAAACGCGCGAGCAGCACATCCGGCGTGAGAAGGCGACTTCCAATATTTGCACCGCTCAGGTCCTGCTTGCGGTGATGGCCTCGATGTACGCGGTCTATCACGGCCCCTCGGGCCTGCAGCGCATCGCGACCCGCGTCCATCGCCTCGCCTCCATCTTGCGCGCGGGCCTCGAGAAGCTGGGGTTCCAGTGCGCCGCGGGAACGATCTTCGACACGGTCACCATCAACGCGGGTGCGCGCCACGCCACGATCGTGGAGCGCAGCCGCGGTGCGCAGATGAATTTTCGCAAGGTCGATGACGCTCGCCTCGGCATCTCGCTCGACGAGACAACGACGGCTGCCAATGTCGCCGCGATCTGGGAGGTCTTCGCCGGGAGGCCCGCGGCCTTCACCGTGGATGAGATCGAGCGCGGCGTGGCAGCACTACCCGACGGCCTCGCGCGCGCCACGTCATACCTCACCCATCCGGTCTTCAATCGCTACCACTCCGAGACCGAGATGCTGCGCTACCTGCGGCGCCTCGCCGACAAGGACGTGGCCCTCGACCGCTCGATGATCCCGCTGGGCTCGTGCACCATGAAGCTCAACGCCACGAGCGAGATGATTCCGGTCAGCTGGCGGGAGTTCGCGCATCTGCATCCGTTCGCGCCTCCCGAGCAGACGCGGGGCTATCGCGAGCTGATCGACGACCTCGAGACGCGACTCGCCAAGGCCACGGGCTATGCGGCGGTGTCCCTGCAGCCGAATGCGGGCTCGCAGGGCGAATACGCGGGGTTGCTGATCATCCGGAAATGGCATGCGAGCCGCGGCGAGGGCCATCGCCGCATCTGCCTCATTCCGAGTTCGGCCCACGGCACCAATCCAGCATCGGCACAGATGGTCGGAATGCAGGTCGTCGTTGTGGGTTGCGACGAGGCGGGCAATGTGGACCTGGCCGACCTCGAGCGCAAGGCCGCGCAGCATGCGGGAGAGCTGGCCGCGCTGATGGTGACGTATCCCTCCACCCACGGGGTGTTCGAAGCGGGGATCACAGAGATCTGCGCGATCGTGCACCGCCACGGCGGCCAGGTGTACGTGGACGGGGCGAACATGAACGCGATGGTGGGCCTGTGCGCCCCGGGCGGGTTCGGCGGCGACGTTTCGCACCTGAACCTGCACAAGACCTTCTGCATTCCGCACGGCGGCGGAGGACCGGGCGTGGGACCGGTCGCGGTGGCCGCGCACCTCGCGCGCTTCCTGCCGGGGCATCGCTACCTCGATAGTTCCGCGGAGGCGATCGGCGCGGTTTCCGCCGCCCCCTACGGCAGCGCCTCGATCCTGCCGATCTCCTGGATGTACATCGAGATGATGGGCGCCGAGGGCCTGACCGCCGCCACCGAGGTCGCGATCCTCAACGCCAACTACGTCGCGCGGCGCCTTGCGCCTCACTACCCGGTGCTCTACTCGGGTCCGGGCAACCTGGTAGCGCACGAGTGCATCCTCGACCTGCGCCCGATCAAGGAGTCCTCGGGCATCGGCGTGGAGGACGTCGCCAAGCGGCTCATCGATTATGGCTTCCACGCGCCGACGATGTCGTTTCCGGTGGCCGGCACGCTCATGGTCGAGCCGACCGAGAGCGAGTCCCGGGCCGAGCTCGACCGTTTCTGCGACGCGATGATCGCCATCCGCGAGGAGGTTCGCGCGGTGGAGGACGGACGGATGGACCGCGAGGACAACCCGCTCAAGCACGCTCCGCACACCGCGGCCGTGGTGGCCGCTGATGAGTGGGCGCACAAATATCCGCGCAGCCTGGCCGCCTACCCGCTCAAGTCCCTGCGGGAGGGAAAGTACTGGGTGCCGGTGGGCCGCGCCGACAACGTCTACGGGGACCGCAACCTCGTGTGCAGCTGCCCGCCGCTTAGCGACTACGAGTGAGCTCGCGCCCGAGCGTGCGCATGTCGTTAACGATCATCTGCGGCATCAAGTAACCCGTCGCGTAGATCTCGCGTACGCGGCCTTCGGTATCGATCAGGAAGGCCTTGAGGGTGTGCGTGAACTCCTCGGTCCCCGGCACTGCCCGCGAATCGGCTGCGACTCGCAGGTCCTGGCCGAGGCCGTCGAGGATCGGCTCCAGAGCGCGCTTCGAGCGCGTGGTGAGGAAGTGCCATTGCGCCCCGTCGCGCCGGCCGCGCATCCGCTGCCCGTAGGCGCCGATGGTTGCGGAATCGTCGTGAACGGGATCGAACGACAGTGTCACGAGCCGCACCCGCCGCTCGAGTTGCGGCTCGCCGCGCAGCAGGTTGCGAACGGCGCTGAAAGCCCACGTCGCGCGCGGGCAACCCTCGGCATCGGTGCAGCGCGTGTAGACCAGCCCCAGGAGCGTGATGCGCCCGCGGGTGTAGTCGGCGAACGGCCTTGACGATCCCGCGGCGTCGAGCACCTCGCCCTCCGGGGCGGTCTGGATCGGCGGCAACTCGTAAGTGCCCGCCGGCGGAGGCGTGAATTCAAGCCTTGTGGGCGGTTCGGAGCCTGGGTGCGACAGCGCGGGAAACGCCAGCGCGAGCAGAGCCGCGCGGGCGATTTCCCCGAGGCGACTCACGCCGGGCGCAGCTTCGCCGTGCCGAGCTTCATGTGGTGCGCGCGCCCCAGCTTCTCCTGGGTGAAATCCACCTCGAAGGCGCGCTTGAGCTCCTTGCCATCCCAGGTGAAGCCGCGGATGAATTGCTCGTTGTCCGCGCCGCCTTTGTCCCAGTTGGCGAGCAGCGACGAGGTGATGTAGACGCGCTTGCCGTCCCAGCTCTGCGAGATCATGTTCACCTGCTTGCCGGTGGCGAGCTCGTAGGTCTGCTTTGGCGCTTCTGGATTGGTGAGGTCGAAGTAGCGCGTCTTCCCGTCCATGAAGGTATTCACCCACAGGCCCTTGCCGTCGGCGGTGATGCTGATGTCCACTGGCAGCGGGATCTTCGCGGGGTCGCCGATGGTGGCGACTTCCTTGGCCACCCACTTCTTGTCCTTGTCCTGCTTCACCAGCCAGAGCTTGGAAGTCAGCGCCGCGGCCGTGATCGCCCAGTTGTCGCCCTTGGCGAGCGACCAGCGGATCTCGAGCGGGCCGCCGGGGACAGCGAGGACCTGCCTTGGCTTCAGCGCCTTCAAGTCCCACACCACCATCGTGTTGCCGAAGTTCTTCATCGCCTCGCCGTCCTTGATCAGCTCGCCGAGCGGGCGCATGTAGTTCTTGTAGCCCGCGAAGCTCGAGGTGAGCAGCGCGTTGCGCGACGGGTTGATCGCGATGTCGTAGCCGTAGCCGTCGCCGCCGTTGGTGGCGGGCATCGGCACCGAGGAGACGAACTCGCCCTTGTTGTTGTAAACCGCCATACCGGTCACCCCGCCCTTGTCCTTCACGTTGGACAGGTTGCCGATGAGCATCCGGCCGGGGAGGGCGTAGAACGTGTGCGGGCCGAGCCAGCCCGACTTGTCGCCCAGGTTGGCGATGGTCTTGGTGAGCTTGGGCTTGGCAGGGTCGCTCGCCACGTCGAATACGTGGATCTTGTTGCTCGAAAGACCGCCCGCCCAGAGGAAGCGGCGGTCATCGGTGAAGCCCATGTGGTGTGCCTCGCCGCGCTCCCCGACCGAGACACTCGCGACCACCTTCCCGTAGGTCTTCGAAGCGGGATTCACGTCGACGGTCACGAGCTTGTCCTGGCCGTCGCCCATCCCCTCCACGCCGAGGGTCCAGACATAGACGAAATCCTCCTGGCCCTTGATGAGGTTCGCCATGTACGGCGAGTTGCAGGTCTCGTCGGCGGCGGCGGAGCGGGGAAGGAGGGATAAGGCGACTGCGAAGCCGAGCGCGAGGACGCGAAGCGGGATGATGGAGATCATGGCGGAGCTCCCGTGTCATGGCAGCCCGGGGGCGGGCTGTCTTCTGCGCGAAGACTACTCCTTTACGCTCATCTCCAGAACTCTCCCCGCTCCTCCATGAAATGCCGGGCAAGGACCTGCTGGTGCACCTCGGTCGCCCCGTCGACCAGCCGCGCCTGGCGCGCGTAACGATAGATCCATTCGAGCGGCGTGTCCTTGGAGTACCCGCGCGCACCGCACAGCTGGATCGCGGTATCGGCGGCAAGGTGCAAGGTGTCGGCGACGTGGATCTTGGCCATCGAGATCTCCTTGCGCGCGAAGTCGCCGCGGTCGAGCAGCGTGGCCGCTTTCATGGTGAGCAGGCGCCCGATCTCGACTTGCATGGCGCAGTGCCCGAGCTTCATCTGCACCGACTCGCGGTCGGCGAGCTTGCGGCCCTGGGTCTCGCGCTCCGCCACGTAGTCGGCCGCGATGTCCAGGGCCCGGCGGGAGAGGCCGAGCCAGCGCATGCAATGGGTGAGGCGCGCGGTGCCGAGTCGGATCTGCGTGACCTTGAGCCCTTCGCCCACGCCCATCAGCCGGTTCTCGTCGGCGATCTCGAGCCCGTCGAACTCGAGCTCGCAATGGCCGCCGTGCTCCTCCGGGCCCATGATCGGAATGCGGCGCACGATCCGCCAGCCCGGCTGGTCGCGATCGAAGAGGAACGCGGTGAGGCCCTTGCGCGGATCGTCGGAGGTCTTCGCTACCACGATGAAATGTCGCGCCACCCCCGCGCCGGTGATGAACCACTTGCGCCCGTCGATTCGCCAGGTATCGCCGCGCCGGATCGCAGTGGTGAGGATCATCGAGGGGTCCGAGCCGCCGCCGGGATGGGGCTCGGTCATGGCGAACGCCGAGCGCACGCGGCCGTCGGCGATCGGCTGCAGCCAGCGCTCCTTCTGCGCCTCGGTTCCCACCTTCTCGAGCAGCATCATGTTGCCGTCGTCGGGCGCGGCGCAGTTGCAGACCACGGGGCCGAAGAGCGAGTAGTTCAGCTCCTCGTAACAGAGGGCCATCGTGGCGACGTCCAGCTGCTGTCCGCCGCGCGCGCGGGGCATCTGCGGAGCCCAGACACCCGCCTCCTTCGCCTTGTTCCTCAGGGTCTCGAGCAGCTCCTCGCGCAGGTTGTCATGCTCGTCGAAGGACTCCGGCGTGGTGTCGTACGGCAGGATTTCCTGGCGCGCGAAAGCGCGATAGCGATCGCGCGTGCGCCGCGTCTCGGGCGAGAGCGCGAAATCCATTAGAGCGAGTTCACGACGTGGCCGCCGTCCACTACCACGGTGCTGCCGGTCATGTAGCTGGAGGCATCAGAGGCCAGAAGCAGCAGCGCGCCGTCGAGGACGGACGGGTCCCCGATGCGGCGCTGGGGCACGCGTTTGACCATCGACTGCCCCGCCTCGGTCTGGAAGAAACCGCGATTGATTTCGGTCTCGATGTAGCCGGGCGCGATCGCATTCACGCGAATCTTGTAGCGTGCCCATTCGAGCGCGAGCGCCTCGGTCATCTGGATCACCGCCGCCTTCGCAGTGGCATAGGCGAGCAGGTTGGTCGCGACCCGCATGCCCAGGACCGAGGCGATGTTGATGATGCTGCCGCCCTTGCCGGCGGCGACCATGGCGCGCGCCGCGTGGGTCGCGACACGCCAGACGCCATCGAGATTCGTGCCCATCACACCGCGCCAGTCCTCTTCGGTGAGCTCGATGGAGGGTTTGGCCTGCGCAACGCCCGCATTGTTGACGATGATGTCGGCGGCGCCCGCGGCCCTGGCGATCGCGGCGAAGCCGGCCTCGACCGAAGCCGGATCCGACACGTCCATCGCGACCGCGAACCCCCTGCCGCCCGCGCGCTCGATGTCACCGACAAGAGTTGCGAGGCGCTCCGTGCGCCGCGCCGCGACCGCCACGGTGGCGCCGCCCGCGGCGAGAACGCGCGCGAAGTTGTCGCCCAGCCCGCTGGACGCGCCGGTGACGAGGGCGATCTTGCCGCGCACGTCGAATCGGCCATCGGTCACTGCGTTCACCAGATCGCGGTACGGCTGTTTTCGGGAAGCAGCGCACTCGCCGCGTCGCACGAAAAGGCCTTCGCGAACTCCGGCATGTGGGCGATGGGTCCCCGCACCCGGAAGCGGGGGAGCGAATGTTGGCCGGTGAGGAGCGCATTCCTCTCCCACTCGGGGCGCGCGGTGCTGCGCCAAGCCTGCGCGAACGACAGGAAGAAGCGCTGCTCGGGAGTCAGGCCGTCGATCAGCGGCCGCGGCTTGCCCTGGAGCGACCGTTGCAACGCGTCGTACGCGATCTTGATGCCGCCGATGTCCGAGATGTTCTCGCCCAGGGTAAGGGCGCCATTGGGCTTGACCCCGTCGATGCCGTCGAACGACGCGTACTGGGCCTCGATCAGTTTCGCCCTCTCGGTGTAGCGCCGCGCGTCCTCGGCGGTCCACCAGTCGCGCAGGTTGCCGTCCTTGTCGTAGCGCCGGCCGCGATCGTCGAAGCCGTGGGTGATCTCGTGCCCGATGACCATGCCGATGCCGCCGTAGTTGACCGCGTCGTCGGCATTCGGATCGAAATAGGGCGGCTGCAGGATCGCCGCCGGAAACACGATCTCGTTGGAGCTCGGGCTGTAATACGCGTTCACGATGTGCGGCGAGATGAACCAGTCGCCGCGGTCCACTGCGTTGCCGATGCGCTTCAGGTCGCGCTGGTGGTCGAGCTGGTTCGAGGCGAGCCAGTTCTCCACGAAGAGTCCCTCGCC
Source organism: Pseudomonadota bacterium (assembly GCA_030855025.1). Classification (GTDB taxonomy): domain Bacteria; phylum Pseudomonadota; class Gammaproteobacteria; order Burkholderiales; family Usitatibacteraceae; genus Usitatibacter. The sequence goes on along the minus strand of JALYSB010000017.1, from coordinate 1,364 downwards.
GATGCGCGCGCCGCGGTAGTCGCGCCACTGGTCCGGATAGCCGATCTTGACCTTCATCGTGGCGAGCTTCTCGAGCGAGCGGGTGCGCGTCTCGGCGCTCATCCAGTCCACCGCCTTCAGACGGGCGGCGAGCGCGGCCTTCACGTTGTCGATCAGTTCCAGCGCGCGCGCCTTGGCCTCGGGCGGGAATTTCTCGTCCACGAAGATGCGCCCGAAGGCCATGCCGACGCCCTGCTCGCCATAGGTCCCGCCGACGGTCTCGAGCACCTTGCGGTGGCGCGGCGGCGGCTCCTGGACGCCCTTCAGCTGCCTCTGGTAGAAATCGAAACTCTCACGATCGAAGCGTGGCGCAAGCTTGGTGGCGGCATCCTTGATGATGTGCCAGCGCAGGTACGCCTTCCAGTCGACGCTGGGTTCGTTGGCCAGGCGCGCCAAGGCCTTGAAGAAGTCGGGCTGTGCCACGTTGAGCGACGCCGGCCCCTTGGCCCCGAGTGCTTCGAAGTAGTCGGCCCATGGAAATCCGGGCGCCTCGGCGGCGAGCTCGGCGACGGTTCTCCGGTTGAACGTCTTGTCCACGTCGCGGCGCTGCGTGCCGGTCATCGAGGCGCGCGCGAGCTCGGTCTCGAGGGCGATCACCGCGTCGGCGTTGCGCGCGGCCGCCTCGGAGGTGTCCTCGAGAAGCACGAACATGTTCGCCACATGCTTGCGGTAGCCGTCGCGCAATCGCTTGGCGCGCTCGTCGTCGAGGAAGTAGTAGTCGCGATCCGGCAACCCCAATCCCCCTTGCACGATGGCAGCCAGGTAGCGCGAGGAATCCTTCCGGTCGGGATTGACGGAGAAATCGAAGCCCGCGCCGATCCCGCGCGAATGCAGGTAACCCAGGGTGCGTGCGAGCGCCGCGGCCGAAGCGGTTGCCTGGGCGCGCTCGAACAGCGGCAGCAACGCGCGGTACGATTGGTGATCGATCCGATCGGGGTTCATGCCGGAGGAGTAGTACTGCAATGCCATCCATTCGGGCGTGCCGCGTGCGTACTTCTTCTCCCTGTCCGATTTCTTCAGCTCAAGGTCGATCGCGCCGAGCAGGACCTTTTCGTTGCGCTCGCCGATGATCTCGAAGGTGCCCCAGCGCGGCCGATCGCCCGGGATGGAGGTCGCCTGGAGCCAGCTCTTGTTGGCGAACTGGTAGAAGTCGGTGCACGCGTCGATCGAGCGGTCCAGCCCAGCGGCGTCGAGCGCAGCCTGCGAGGTGGCGGCAAAGGCGGCCAGGACCGCGGCCAGGGTGGCGCGGAGGGCAGGGGGTTTCATTCGGGGACCTCGGGCGAATTCGCGAAACCGCGATTTTACCGGGTTGGAAGAACCCGGCG
>JALYSB010000148.1 GCA_030855025.1 Pseudomonadota bacterium | reverse complement strand
TCCCTGGGCGTCGCGTGGATGATCATCACCAACAAGATGCTGCTGCCGATCCTGCTGTCGTACCTGTCGATGTCGCGCGGGGCGCTGCAGAAGCAGGCTTTCGAGGAAGGCCACGTGCACCGCTTCTGGCGCGCGGCCGCCCGCGGCGTCGAGCGCCCGCGCGCCATGGTGATCATCGGCATCTCGTTGGCGATCCTGGCCGTGGGCCTCTACCAGGCGCATCGCCTCAAGGTGGGCGACTACGGCATCGGGGTGCCGGAGCTGCGGCCCGACTCGCGCTACAACCTCGACAACGCGAAGATCGTGGAGAAGTTCGCCATCGGGGTGAATACCCTCGGCGTGGTGGCGCAAACCAAGGGCGTGCAGGGCGCATGCACCAATTACGAGGTAATGGGGACGATCGAGCGCTTCGACTGGTTCATGCAGAACGTGCCGGGAACGCAGTCGGTGATTTCGCTGCCGAGCCTCGCGAAAGTCGTCAACGCCGGCTTCAACGAGGGCAACGTCAAGTGGCGCCAGCTGCCGCGCGATCCGCAAGTGATGGCGCAGGCGGTGACGCCGATCGACACCGCTACGGGCCTGCTCAATCCGGACTGCAGCGCCATGCAGGTGCTGGTGAACACCACCGACCAGCAGGGCGAGACCATCGCGCATCTCGTGGACGAGGTGAAGCGGTTCGCGAAAGCGACCAACACGGACAAGCTGGAATTCAAGCTCGCCACCGGCAACGTGGGCGTGATGGCGGCCACCAACGAGGCGGTGGACAAGGCGCGCTGGGAGATGAACTTCGCGATCTTCGGCGCGCTCATGGTGATGTGCATGATCACCTTCCGCAGCCTGCGCGCGACCCTCTGCATCCTGATTCCGCTGGCGATCGTCTCGGTGCTGTGCGAGGCGCTGATGCCCACGCTCGGCATCGGCCTCAAGGTCTCGACGCTCCCGGTGATCGCGCTCGGCGTGGGCGTGGGCGTCGACTACGGCATCTACCTCTACGACCGTATCGAGATCCACCTCGAGGAGGGCAAGGACCTGGCCACCGCGTTCTACGAGGCGCTGGTCGAGCGCGGCACCGCGATGGTATTCACCGCGGTCACCATGACCATCGGCGTCGGCACCTGGGCGTTTTCGGCGCTCAAGTTCCAGGCCGACATGGGCATCCTGCTCGCGTTCATGTTCTTCCTGAACATGCTGGGTGCCCTGCTGCTGCTGCCCGCGCTCGCGGCCTTCCTGCTGAAGCCGGGTGCTCATTCCCGAGCGGAGAAGGTCGCAGGCTAGATCCGAACCGTGCCGAGGATTTGCTGGATCTCGGCCATGGCGTGGAGCAAGCGATCGCGGTCCTTGGGCAGGACGAGCCTCAGCATGAGTTCGGCCCACGCTTCGGCCTGTCGGTCGAGCCGCCGGTACGTATCGCTGCCGGCCGGGCTCAGGCGAATGGTCTTGACGCGGCCATCCTTCGGGTCTTTCTCCTCGGTGATCCAGTCGAGCGCCTTGAAGAAGGACAGGATTCGGCTCACGCGAGCCTGCTCCATGTGAAGTTTCCACGCCATGTATGTGGCCGAGACGCCCTGGGGCGCTTCGCCGATTTCACGAATTACGCGCAGCTCGCTCGCGTGAAAGCCGAAGTCCGTCATCGCAACCTTCAGCGGGCGCATCCGATGGAAGTAGAAGCGATTGAACCTTCGAAGGGCCGCGGCCTGGTGCTTGAAATCGGGGTCTGGGTACAAGTGGCGTCGGGAGAAAGATGATTTGGTCAATCAACCCTTCCGCGGCGAATTCGTTGACCGAATCATCGAGTTCGATGGAAACACACCGGCCTTCAAAGCGGCAGCTCGGGGGTGCCCTCGCTGGATCTAGCCCAGCTCCGCCACGCGGCGCGCCGCCGCCGAGAAGAACTCGGTGAGCCTGGAGACCAGCCGGTGGGTCGCGCCGTCGCCACTGCAATGGTGCCGCACGAGGATCGATGCGTACTCGGTGACGTCGGAACCTCGCGCCATGGGAGCGGGCCGGCAGATCTCGGGCAGTCTTTCGAGATCGCTCGGCGACAACCGCCCCACGAAGTCTCGTGCGATCGCGACGACGTCGGCTTCCGAGGAGGTCTCGTCGAGACGGCGCTGCCAGGCGGGCGAGGACATGGGACCGGAGTATTCATCCCGTAGCTGGGAACGGGTCTGTCGGATATGTCCTACACGCCGCTCTGGACAATGTATCTAGGTACGGCGCCTACCATCGCCCCTTTTCGCTTCGATGCGCGAGGTAGGCCTGAATGCCGGCGATGACGATTGGAAGGCTCGCGAAAGTCCTGGGCGTGAACGTGGAAACCATCCGCTACTACCAGCGACGCGGGCTGATCGAGGAGCCGCAGCGGCCTTCGACCGGATACCGGAAATACACCGCACTCACAATCGCCCGCATGCACTTCATCCGCCGCGCGCAGCAGCTTGGATTCTCGCTCGCCGACGTGGAGAGGCTCATCAAGCTCGAGGACGGGCGCAGTTGCCGCGAGGTGCGCTTGATCGCGGAGGACAAGTACACGGCGCTTGAGCGCCAGATCGCCGAGCTCGAGCGCATGCGCCACAGCCTCGAGAAGCTGATCGACGCGTGCAAGTCGAACCGCAGCCGCAAGGCCTGCCCGATCATCACGCTCCTGGTTTCGACTGCCGCCATCTGACGGCGCTTCAATCCAGCGCGGCGACTCCCACGCTTGACAGTTGCACGGCGTCGCCCACCGCCACGCGTCCTGCCGTCTCGGTGACCAGGTTCATCCCGAATATCGGGCCGAACTCCTTCGTGTCGCGATAGGTGGCGAGGGTGGCGAGCGGCTCCGGCCCGCGCACCTCTCCAGTCGTCTGGTCGGTCGTGGTGACCTGGCAGCGCCCGCAGGTCTTGGCGCCGCGCAGCACCGCCGTGCCCACGCGAATCCTTCCCCATCGATCCTCGGCATAGGCGTCCGAGCCCGACACGACGATATTCGGGCGGAAGCGGTTCATCGGCAGCGCCGGGTGCTTCGCCGTGGCCAGGCGCGCGTTCAGGTCGGCGAGCGATGCCTCGCCCACGATGAGGTACGCATAGCCGTCGGCGAATCCCACCAGCCGGTCGCCACTCGAGTACTCGGGGTTGGAGCGTCGATGGCTGCTCTCGGGCATGTAGACCAGGCGGCACGCGACGCCGAGGTATTCGGAGAGCCACGCGTCGGCCTCGGGAGAAGTCGCGAGGGCATCGCAGTGGCTCGACCAGACGCGCACGCGCATGGGCTGGCCGTTTGCCGGATGCAGCGGCACCGCGACGCTTCCGGCATCGGGGGCGGAGAGCGCGAGCTCGCCGCCCTCCAGGTCGGTCCACACGGTCGCCATTCGGGGGTGTTCCCGCTGCGTGAAGAATTCGCCCTGGGGATCGACCACCATCCAGCGGCGGTCGTGCTCGAGCCCCCGGTCCGTACATTGGGCTGACTGGAGGTCCACGCCCTTGAGGCCCTTGACCGGATAAACGTGCAGGGATGTGATCGTGATCGACATTGTCTACAATCGTATGTCATTCCCGCGAAGGCGGGAATCCAGCCCGAAAAAGGAGACAACCATGGCCCTCTGGGACAAGCTGATCGGCGAACTGGTAGACATCGTCGAGTGGCTCGACGACAGCAACGACACGCTCGCGTATCGCTTCGAGCGCTACCAGAACGAGATCAAGTACGGCGCCAAGCTGGTGGTGCGCGAAGGGCAGATGGCGGCGTTCATCAACGAGGGCAAGCTCGCCGACGTCTTCAAGCCCGGCACCTACACGCTCGATACCAAGAACCTGCCGATCCTCGCAACCCTGCGCGGCTGGAAGTTCGGCTTCAACAGCCCCTTCAAGGCCGAGGTGTATTTCGTCTCGACCCGCAAGTTCACCGACCTCAAGTGGGGCACGCCCGGCCCGGCGATGATGCGCGACAAGGACTTCGGCATGGTGCGCGCCACCGCCTTCGGCATCTACGCGATCCGCGTGAAGGATCCGGGCACCTTCGTGCGCGACCTGGTGGGAACCGACAACCGCTTCACCACCGCCGAGGTCCAGGAGAACCTGCGCGGCAAGATCGGCACCCGCATCAAGGAGCTGATGCCCGAGCTCGGCATCCCGGTGATCGAGATGGAGGCCAAGGTGGTCGAGATGGGGCAGCGCCTGCGCGACAAGCTGCAGCCCGATTTCGAGGTCATGGGCCTGGAGCTGGTGGAGGTGCAGGTCCAGGACATCGGCCTGCCCGATGAGGTCGAGAAGGCGATCGACAAGCGCGGCGCCATCGCCGCGGTGGGCAACATGCAGGCTTATACGCAATACGAGACCGCGTCGTCGATTCGCGATGCGGCCAACAATCCCGGCGGCGCCGCGGGCGTGGGCGTGGGGCTCGGCGCGGGCATGGCGATGGGCGCGCAGATGGCGAACAGCATGATGGGCGCCGCGGGCGCGGGCGGGTCGGCTTCGCCGCCCCCGATCCCGGGCGCGGGCATGTTCCACGTCGCCGTCGGCCAGAGCCAGACCGGTCCCTTCGACCTGGGTGCGCTGCAGCAGCAGGCCGCCGCCGGCAAGGTCACGCGCGACACGCTGGTTTGGAAGAACGGCATGGCGCAATGGTCGAAGGCGGGCGAGGTCCCCGAGCTGGCCAACCTGTTTGAGAATCAACCGCCGCCGATTCCGCGCTAACGTCGTTCCCGCAACCTCCGTCATTCCCGCGTAGGCGGGAACCCAGACATGGCTACAGACACCGGGCTGGATTCCCGCCTACGCGGGAATGACAATGCGGCCTTCATCAAGACCTTCCCCTGCGCGGGCTGCGGGGCGAAGTTCTCGTTCGCGCCCGGCACGAAGGCGTTGCGCTGCGAGTTCTGCGGGACCGAGAACGCGATTCGCGAGAACGACGATCGCATCGAGGAGCTCGACTTCGATACCTACCTGCGCACGCTCGAGGGCAAGCAGGAGACCACGGAGGAGGAGCACGTCCGCTGCGAGAAGTGCGGCGCGGAGCAGAACCTGGGCGCCAGCCTCTTCGCCTCGATATGCGCGTTCTGCAGCGCGGCGATCGTCTCGAAGGGCTACGCCAACCGCCGCATCAAGCCCCGGTCGATCCTCCCGTTCCAGCTCGACCGCGCCCATGCCCAGGATGCATTCCGCCGGTGGATCCGCAAGCAATGGCTCGCACCCAACGACCTCAAGCGCTACGCGCAGAGCGACGCGGGGCTCGCGGGCATGTACCTGCCGTTCTGGACCTACGATTGCCAGACTGCGAGCGACTACCGGGGCGAGCGCGGCGACGATTACTACGTGAACGAGAGCTACCAGGCCACCGATTCGAGCGGCAAGTCGGTCACCTCGACACGGCAGCGCAAGGAGACCCGCTGGACCAGCGCTTCAGGGCACGTCGAGCGCTTCCACGATGATGTGCTGGTCACGGGCTCCAGGACACTCCCCGAGGAAATCCTCGGAGCCACGGCGCGCTGGGACCTGAAGGCGCTCGTGCCTTACCAGCCCGAATTCGTGAGCGGCTTCCACGCGGAGGCCTACCAGGTGGGCCTCAAGGAAGGCTATCCGGTCGCCAAGGGCACGATCGACGCACAGATCGCCGAGCTCATCGCGAGCGACATCGGCGGCGACCAGCAGCGCATCCATTCGGTTTCCACGCGCTACAGCGACGTCAGGTTCAAGCACGTCCTGCTGCCGGTGTGGATCTCGGCCTATCGCTATCGCGACAAGGTCTACCGCTTCCTCATCAACGCGCAGACCGGCGAGGTGTCGGGCCAGAGCCCGAAGTCCGCCTGGAAGATCGCGCTACTGGTAGCCGCGATCCTCCTGGTGCTGTTCATCGTATTGGTCTTCGGCTCCAATTGATTGTCATTCCCGGCGCCCGCGAGGGCAATGGTCGGGAATCCAGTCACCTCTTGATTGTCATTCCCGGCGCCCGCGAGGGCAATGGTCGGGAATCCAGTCACCTCAAGCCTGCTGCAGCATCGTCTCGCCGCCGGAGACCTCGAACTTGCCCGGCGCCTCGACGTTGAGCGACTTCACCACGCCGTTGTCCACCAGCATCGAGAAGCGCTGGCAGCGCATTCCCATGCCCTTCGCGTTGAGGTCGAGGCCAAGGCCGAGCTTCTGGGTGTAATCGGCGCTGCCGTCGCCCATGAAGCGGATCTTGCCGGCGGCCTTCTGGTCGCGCGACCAGGCGCCCATCACGAACGGGTCGTTGACGGAAAAGCACCACACCTCGTCGATGCCCTTGGCCTTCAGCTTGTCGAGGTTGTTCAGGTAGCTGGGCACGTGCTTGGCCGAGCAGGTCGGGGTGAACGCGCCCGGCAGGCCGAAGATCGCGATCTTCTTGCCCTTCACCTGGTCCTCGACCTTGAACGTGTTGGGGCCGATGGAGCACCCGTTGCCCTCGACCTCGATGAATTCCTGCACGGTGCCTTCGGGAAGCTTGTCGCCGACTTTGATGGTCATGGTCCTGTTCTCCTTGAAAAACGATGTGTAAAACGAACTTCTTCGAGTCCGGCCCTCAGGCCATGCTCGCGGCGCGCCTGAAGCTCGCCAACGCGACCCCTGCCGCAATGAACGCTCCGCCCAGTGTCCGGTTCACCCAGCGCAGCTTCGACGGATCGCTCATCACGCGCAGCACCTTTGCCGCCACTGCCGTGTATCCCATCATCACGACGAGATCCACGGCGAAGGTCGTGAGCGCGAAGATTGCGTACTGCGCAAGCTGCGGGCGAGCCACGTCGATGAACTGCGGCAGGATCGCCGCGAAGAAGATGATGCCCTTGGGGTTGGTCGCGTTCACCCAGAAGCCGCGCATGAAGACGCCGCGCACCGTGGTTTCCCCATCGTCGCGATCCTCCTCGAAGCCCTTCGCGGGGGCGCGCCAGGTGACGATGCCGAGATAGATCAGGTACGCCACGCCGGCCCATTTCACCACCGTGAAGAGCGTTTCGCTCGCGAGCAGCAGGGCGCCCAGGCCCAGCGACACGAAGATCACCATCAGCACGTTCGCGGCCTGCATGCCGACGCCGTTCCAAAGGCCCAGCCGGAAGCCGTGGTGCAGCCCCGACGAGATGCTCGAGAACACTCCTGGCCCTGGAGAGACCGACAGGATGATCGTCGCGATGAAATAGGTGACCCAGACCGACAGTTCCATTACCGTCCCCGCTCGATGGCGCGCCTCGCGATCCGGTCCACCAGGGATGGGGCGAGGAGCTTCAGCCAAAGGCCTATTTTACCGCGGGCGGTCATGATCACTTCCCGCTTGCGCGCCTCGATCGCCGCGACGATGATCCGCGCGCATTCCTCGACGCCCATGACTTCGCCCTCCTTCACGGGGCTCACCAGGATCGGCTTGCCGTCGGGGCCGGTCGCATTCTCCCGGATGCCGGTGGCGACGAAGCCCGGGTAGATCATCGTGACCGCCACGCCCGAATCGGCGAGCTCGATCCTCAGCGCATCGAAGAACCCGGTCATCGCGTGCTTGGAGGCACAGTAGCCGGTGCGCGTCGGCACGCCCGTGCGCCCCGCCAGGCTGGAGACCCCCACGAGGACGCCGCGCGCCGCGCGCACGTAGGGCAGGGCGTGCCTGGTGCAATACACCGCGCCCATGTAGTTGACCTGCATGATCCGCTCGAGGATCGACAGGTCCTCGATGTCCTCGAAACGCGCCCACATCGAGGCGCCGGCATTGTTCACCAGCACATCGATGCCGCCGAACGCCAGCACCGCGCCCGACATGATCGCCTGGCAGTCGCGCTCGAGGGCGACATCCGCCTTCACCGTGATTGCGGTCGCGCCGGCCGCCCGACACTGCACCGCCACGGCCTCGAGCTCTCCGGCATTGCGCGCCGCGAGCACCAGCCTCGCGCCCTTCGCGGCCAATTGCCGGGCCAGCTCCGCGCCGATCCCCTTGGATGCTCCGGTGATGACGACAATTCTATTTTTCACAACGCATTCCCCGGAACAACGTCATTCCCCGGAACAACGTCATTCCCCGGAACAACGTCATTCCCGTGGAGACGGGAATCCAGACCCACCAGGGACGTCGCGATTTCTAGAACAACCCCCGCGACAAGTCCTTCCAGTCCGGATTGGTTTTCTCGATGAGCGATAGCTTCCATATGCGGTTCCACTTCTTGACCTGCTTCTCCCGAGTGATCGCGGACTCGGCATTGTCGTGCAATTCGTACCAAACCAAGGTCTTGCAACTGTGGTCCTTCGAGAATCCGTCTACGACGCCTTCGCGATGCTCCCAAACGCGCTTTGGAAGGTTGGAGGTTACGCCAATGTAAAGCGTCCCGTTGCGCTGGGAGGCCAGGATGTAAACGGCGAATTGCTTCTCCATGACCATTCCAACGCAC
>JALYSB010000276.1 GCA_030855025.1 Pseudomonadota bacterium | reverse complement strand
AGCGTGGCGGCGTCGACTTCCCACTTCGACGGGTCGAGCTTCACCTTCGGCGCCTGCTTGCGCACGGTCGCCAGGCCGAAGAACTCGAGGATCTTCACGTACATCCAGCCGAGGTCGAACTCGTACCAGCGCAGCGAGAACTTGGCCGAGGTCGGATACGCATGGTGATTGTTGTGCAGCTCCTCGCCGCCGATCCACGCTGCCCACGGGACCATGTTGGTGCTGTCGTCGTCGGTCTGGAAATTGCGATAGCCGAAGTAGTGCCCGACGCCGTTGATCACGCCCGCGGCCCAGAACGGGATCCACGCGATCTGGGTTACGAAGATCAGCGCGCCCGGCACGACGCCGAAGACCCACATGTCGATCGCCGCCAGCAGGAAGACGCCCCATTTGTTCATCGGGGTGTAGACGTTGAACTCCATCCAGTCGGTCGGCGTGCTGTGACCGTACTTCTCCATCACGTCCTTCTTGTGCGACTCCTTCACGTACAGGACCACGCCGAGGAACAGGATCTTGTTGATGCCGTGGATGCGCGGGCTGTGCGGGTCTTCCTCGGTCTCGCACTTGGCGTGGTGCTTGCGATGGATCGCCGCCCACTCCTTGGTGATCATGCCGGTGGTCATCCACAGCCAGAAGCGGAAAAAGTGGCTCACAGCCGGGTGCAGGTCGAGCGCACGGTGCGCCTGGCAACGGTGAAGGTAAAGCGTCACGGCGGCAATGGTGATCTGCACCAGCACGAGGCCCGCGAGCACGTCGCCCCACCAGGGCAGGTTCAGGAGACCGTTAAACATGGGGTTGTGCGCCCTTTCTGTATTTGGCCGCGGAATGGAGCGGTGTCCAAGTAACCCGGGATTTTACCTCGCGCGGGTCGGCAGCGTGCAGGAAAACGGCCTCTTGAATTCTATGTACTTGAAATGGAATGACTTTCTACTGTTGCAGAGGTAGCCAAGAGGCGCACGTCGTGGCGTGGATACGGGATCTCGACGCCACCGGCGCGGAAGCTCGCGAGAAGCGCCTTGAAGAGGTCGCTCTTCAGGTCCCCCTCGCCCCCTTGGGGATCGGCGATCCAGACGGTGAGCTCGAGGTCGATGCCGTGATCGCGGAAGAGCTTGACCCGCGCCGTCGCGGGCGGATCGGCGATCACGCGCCGCTGGCCGCGAGCGGCATCGAGCAGCAACTCACACGCCCGCTCCAGGTCGCTTTCATAGGAGATCGTCACCCCGAGCACGATCGACACCTTCGAATCGGTATAGGTGTGGTGATTCACGCTCTCGGTGATCAGCTTCTCGTTGGGGATGATCGATTCCACCCCGTCGCCGCCCTTGATCACGGTGTAGCGCGCTTCGATCGCCGTCACCTCGCCGCGGCGGTTGTCGACGGTGATCACGTCGCCGATGCGAAGGCTGCGGTCGAGCAGCACGATGAAGCCGCTCACGTAATTGCTCGCGATCTTCTGCAGGCCGAAGCCCAGGCCCACGCCGAGAGCGCCGGAGAAGATCGAAAGCGCCGTGATGTCGATGCCCACCATGGGCAGCGCCACCAGGACGGCGAGGAAGAGCATCGCCACGCGCACGAGCTTGGTCACCACCACCTTGGTCGACATCTCGACGCCCTGGGCGGCCAGCACGCGGCTCTCGGTGATGCGCGAGATCCAGGCCGCGAGGGTGAGCGTGAGCGCGAGCGCCGCGAGCGCCTGGAGCACCAGCCAGAGGGTGATGCGCTGCTTGTCCTTGCCCACCGAAATGCCGATGTCCTCGAGGCCGCCGACGACCTCGGGAAGGAGCCCCGTGATGTGCAGCGCGACGCCCACCCACGCGATCCACGCGATGGTCCGGATCGAGCCGCTGAGGAACCCGCCCTTTGGCAGCGCGTGCCCGAGCACGTACACGGCGAGCCGGATCACGATCCATGCGACCAGCAGCGTGTGCGCGATCTCCAGCAGCGCGACCGACTGGTGGCGCTCGAGGATGAACTTGCCGATCGCCATGAACACCCACACCAGCAGCGGATAGGCCACGTGCTCGAAGTCACCCTCGCCGAACTTCCAGCGCGGGCTGGGGCGGACCCGCGCGCAGATCAAGCGCGCCGTGTACCAGCCCAGCAGGAGTGCGATGGCGGCGACGCCCGCCTGCCACAGCCACTGGGCCGCGGTGGCTTCGCCGGAGAAGCCCTGCACGAAATCGCGAAGGAGGGAGACGTCCATGCTTACGGCCATGGGCTCGATTGGCTGCGGTGGCGCTCGAAATTGTCCACGAAGCGGTCGGTGACGGCACGATTGCCGGAGATCAACACGATATTTTCCGCGTTCTTCGCCTGCGCCGCCTGGGTGAAGTTGTAGCTGCCGGTGATCACCGTCGACGCGGCGCTTGCGCCATCGACGATCACGATCTTGTTGTGCGAGGCGGCTAGGGTGCCATTCAAGAAGACGCGCACCCCGGCCCGCTCGAGGGCCTTGAGGTGCGGCAGCCCACCCGCTTGCTGCTGGGTCGCGTCGCCGACGATTTCCACCTCCACACCGCGCTTGCGCGCCGCCAGCAGCGCGTTGGCGATCTTGCGGTCGGTGAAGAGGTACGCCTGCAT
>JALYSB010000147.1 GCA_030855025.1 Pseudomonadota bacterium | reverse complement strand
GGGGAGGCTTTTCGGGGAGGGGGGGCTTTTCGGGGAGGGGGGGTTTTTCGGGGAGGGGGGGCGCCGTGGGGCGGGAGAGTTGGTCATTACGGGAATGTATGCGGGCATACCGGAAGCCGTCAACATGATCAAAGCCGGCATGAGGGTCCGGCGGGCGGCATAAACGCTTCCCAAGGCGCCGATCGGCGAGCTAATATTAGCAAGCGATGATACAGGGGTAACATAATCATAGAGGCCGATCGATCAACCGGCCGATGCGAGGAGAGAGCCAATGGATAGAAATCGAAGAGAAGCGCTAAAAGGAACGGGCGGTGCGGCGGTGCTGGGTCTCGCCATGGCGGCTGGGCTGTTCAAGCCCGGGAGCGCTTGGGCCGATCCGTGGAACAAGGCGGCGTTCGAGACCAAATCGCTCAACGATGTCGTGAAGGCCATGGGCGGCGCATCGGCCACCGAGAGCAAGGACATCACGATTACCTCGCCCGATATCGCCGAGAATGGCGCGGTGGTCCCGTTCACGATCTCGACCAAGCTGCCCAAGACGGAGCAGATGGCGTTGTTGGTCGAGAAGAATCCCAATATCCTGGCCGCCAGCTTCGGTATTCCTAGCGGCACCGAGGCGTGGGTGAACACCCGCGTGAAGATGGGCCAGACCTCGAACGTCATTGCGCTGGTCAAGGCCGATGGCAAGTTCTACTACACGGCCAAGGAAGTCAAAGTGACCCTTGGCGGCTGCGGAGGCTGACATGGCAGATCCGATGAAGATTCGCGCCGCAATGGCGGGCGACAAGGTCGAGGTGCGCGTGCTCATGAGCCACGAGATGGAGACCGGCCAGCGCAAGGACTCCAAGGGCGCCGTGATTCCCGCGTGGTTCATCCAGAACGTAACCGCGACGCACAACGGCAAGACGGTGATGTCGGCCGAATGGGGCCCCGCGGTTTCGAAGAATCCCTTCCTGTCGTTTCGGTTCGCCGGCGGCAAGCCGGGCGACAAGGTGGCTATTACCTGGGTAGACAACAAGGGCGAAAAGCGCACCGACGAGGCAACGATCTCGTAATGGAATGAGATGTGGCGGAGAGGCCGCAGGCGCGTCGCTGGATTCACCATAACAAAAAGGAGGAGTCACGTGAACCGGATCAACCGGGCGGTATCCATTTTGTGCATGCTTGGCGCCTCCGTCGCTATGGAGGCTGACGCGCAGCAACCGCGTACGGCGATCGAGGAGATCGAGCGTTACCGCGCGGCGTTGGAAGACGGGAACCCCGCCGAGTTGTGGGAGGCGCGGGGTGAGGGCATTTGGAAGCAAAAGCGAGGTCCGAAGAACGCCAGCCTGGAGCGCTGCGACTTGGGCCTCGGCCCCGGAGTCGTCAAGGGCGCCTATACCGTGCTGCCGAAGTACTTCGCCGACTCGGGCAAGGTTGAGGATCTCGAGTCGCGGCTCGTCACCTGCATGGTGACTCTGCAGGGCATCTCGCCTCTGGAGGCGAAGAAGGACCCGTTCGGCGGTCCGGGCAAGAAGGTGCCGATGGACGCGCTCGTTGCGTACGTGACTGGCCAGTCCCGCGGCATGAAGATGAACGTCGCAGCCAATCACCCCATGGAGCGGGAGGCCTACGAGATCGGCAAGAAGATCTTTTTCTTTCGCGGCGGCCCCTACGACTTCTCCTGTGCGACGTGCCACGGTGCCGACAGCCAGCGGATACGGCTGCAAGACTTGCCCAATCTCACCAAGACGGCCGACGCGCAGCGCGCTTATGGGGCATGGCCCGCGTATCGCGTGTCGCAAGGGGAAGTTCGCTCGTTCCAGTGGCGGCTCTACGACTGCTTCCGGCAGCAGCGCTTTCCCGAGCTGGAATTCGTCTCGCCGGCGTCGGTCGCCCTCACGATGTTCCTCGCGCGCAATGCCAACGGCGGCCTGTTCGACGCGCCGTCGATCAAGCGCTAACTGGGAGGTCCGATCATGAAGAAGATATCGATTTTCGCGCTCGGCACCGCGGGCGCGCTGGCTGCCGGATGCGCCGCGATGATGTCGGGTGACGAGCAGTACGCCGACAAGGCGCTCGCCATGATGAAGACCTCGTTCAAGGAGCGCGGGCAGGCAAAGCTCGACCGCCTCGACCAGGATGACATGCAGCGCATGTGCAGCGCTGCCGCGGAGAAGCCGGTTGCAAAGGACGTGGCCGAGCGGCTCGAGAAGGCGCAGCAGGCCCTGCTCAAGTATCCCGCCGACGGCAAGTATCTTGGCGATTGGAAGGCAGGCGAACGCATTGCCCAGTCCGGGCAGGGCAAGCAGTTCAGCGACAACCCCGCGAATCCCAACGGCGCCAATTGCTACGCATGCCACCAGCTCTCGAAAGCCGAGCTTTCCTTCGGGACGATAGGTCCTACGCTCTACAACTTCGGGAAGCTTCGTGGATTCACGCCGGAGATGCAGAAATACGCCTATAGCAAGGTGTACAACTCCCAGGCCTTCTCCGCGTGCTCCAACATGCCGCGCTTCGGCCATGCGGGGATCCTCACGGAGAAACAGATCCAGGATGTCGTGGCGCTGCTGATGGATCCCGAGTCGCCGATCAACAAATGAGGATCGTTGCGTGGGGGGTGGCGCTGGTGCCGGTCGTTGGCCTCGCCCAGCCGGCTACTTTTTCCACCAAGTCCCTCACGCCTGAAACGGCGTTGAGGGCCGCCCAGGCCGCACTCGCCAGGTGTCGCACCGACGGCTACCAGGTGAGCGTCGCCGTGGTCGATCGCTCGGGTCTCACGCAGGTCCTGCTTCGCGACCGCTTCGCCGGCCCCCACACCGTGGAAATCGCCACCAACAAGGCATGGTCCGCGGTGTCGTTTCGAACGAACACGACCGAGATCGAGAAGGCGTCGCGTCCCGGCCAGGCGATGGGGGGCATCCGCCAGTTTCCCCGCATGGTGGCGGTTGGCGGAGGGATGATGATCCAGGGCGGAGGCTCGCTCGTGGGTGCCATCGGTGTCTCCGGCGCTCCGGGCGGTGACAACGACGACGCGTGTGCTGCGGCCGGCATCAAGGCGATCGCGGACGATCTCGAGTTCTAGGGTGGACCGGCGCGCATTCCTGGAGGCGCTGGCGGTCGCGGTGGCTTCGGGCCTTCCCCTGGCATCGCGGGCCGCGCTCGGCGGCGACGGCAGGGAGCTCTACGATTTGCCGCGCCTCGGCAATGTGAGCCTGCTGCATTTCACCGATTGCCACGCGCAGCTCCTGCCGGTTCATTTCCGCGAGCCCGATGTCAACCTCGGGATCGGCCCCGCGGAGGGGAAGGCGCCCCACCTCGTGGGCGAGCATTTTCTCCGGGCCTTCAGGATCGCCCCGCGCACGCGCAACGCGCATGCGTTCACCTACCTCGAGTTCGAGCGCGCCGCGAAGGTCTACGGGCGCATGGGGGGATTCGCGCATCTCGCGACGTTGGTGAAGCAGCTGAAGGCGTCGCGGCCGGGCGCGCTCTTGCTCGACGGGGGCGACACGTGGCAAGGGTCCGCGACCGCCCTCTGGTCGAAGGGCCAGGACATGGTCGACGCGCAGAAGCTCCTCGGAGTGGACGTCATGACGGGCCACTGGGAGTTCACCTATGGCCAGGAGCGCGTCAAGCAAGTGGTGGAGGGTGATTTCAAGGGCTCCATCGAGTTCATCGCGCAGAACGTCGTGACGGCGGATTTCAACGACCCCGTCTTCAAGCCATATACGGTGCGCGAGATCAACGGCGCCACGATCGCGATCGTGGGGCAGGCCTTCCCCTACACGCCGATCGCCAACCCGCGCCATCTCGTCCCCGACTGGACCTTCGGCATCCAGGAGGAAGAACTGCAGAAGCGCGTGAACGAGGCGCGTGCGAAGGGCGCCCAGGCGGTGGTCCTGTTATCGCACAACGGGATGGACGTCGACCTCAAGCTCGCCTCGCGCGTGACCGGGATCGACGCAATCCTGGGCGGCCACACCCACGACGCGGTCCCG
This sequence comes from Pseudomonadota bacterium, assembly GCA_030855025.1. Lineage (GTDB taxonomy): Bacteria > Pseudomonadota > Gammaproteobacteria > Burkholderiales > Usitatibacteraceae > Usitatibacter. Next base: position 4,633 of record JALYSB010000147.1, on the reverse strand, counting down.
CAGCCGATCGAGGTGAGGAACGCGGCGGGCGCCACTCTCGTCACCAACGCAGGGAGCAACGGCAAATTCCTCGGCGTCCTCGACATGGATGTGCGCGATGGCCGGGTGCGCGAGATCAAGTACCGCCTGCTGCCGATTTTCTCGAACTTGATTGCCGCCGATGCCGAAATGGCCGGCTACATCTCGAAGATGCGCGCGCCGCACCTCTCGAGGCTCGGCGAGAACCTCGCGACCACCAACGGGTTGCTCTACCGCCGCGGAAATTTCAACGGCACCGTGGACCAGCTGATCCTCGACGCGCTGATATCGGTCAAGGGCGCGCAGATCGCGTTCTCGCCCGGATTCCGGTGGGGCACGTCGCTTTTGCCGGGCCAGGTGATCACCCTGGAGCAGGTGATGGACTGGTCGGCGATCACCTATCCGCAGACCACGCTGAACGACATCACCGGCGAGATGATCAAGACGATCCTCGAGGACGTCTGCGACAACCTGTTCAACCCGGACCCGTACTACCAGCAGGGTGGCGACATGGTGCGCGTGGGCGGGCTCACCTACACCTGCACTCCGGACGAGCGGATCGGCAAGCGCATCAGCGACATGCGGCTCAACGGCAAGCCGATCTCCTCCGGCAAGAGCTACAAGGTGGCGGGTTGGGCCCCGGTCGCACCGGGGGCCAGCGGCGAGCCGATCTGGGACGTCATCACGCAGCACCTGAAGACGCGCAAAAATCTCGCGACCCCGAAGCTGAGCCTGCCGAAGCTGGTCGGCGTCGCGGGCAACCCGGGGCTCGGTTGATGAAATGGGCGGCGGCGTTTCTCCTGCCGCTTGCCGTAGCGACCTCCGCGGTCGCGATCGCGATCGAGCTGCAACCGATCCAGGTCACTCCGCGGGTCTTCTACGTCCAGGGAAAGCCCGGCATCGCGTCAGCCGAGAACGAGGGGTTCAACTCCAACGCGGGGTTTGTCGTCACCGACGAGGGCGTGGTGGTGATCGACGCCCTGGGGACGCTTGCGCTGGGTGAGGCGCTGGTGGACGCGATCCGCAAGGTGACCCCGAAACCGATCAAGCGCGTGATCGTGACGCACTATCACGCGGACCATTTCTACGGTCTCGAGCCCCTCAAGAAGGCCGGCGCGGAGATCTTGGCGCATCGCGCGGCGCTGCAATACCTGGATAGCGGCGAGGGCGCGCGGCGCCTGGAGCAGCGCGCGCGCGACCTCTTTCCAAGGGTGAGCGACACGATGTCCCTGGTGCGCGCCGACCGCTGGCTGGACGCGGACGAGCGCTTCGAGATGGGTGGCGTTCGCTTCGAGGTCGTTCCCATGGGCCCGGCCCACTCCCCCGAGGACCTGATCGTCGTCGTGCCGGGTGAAGGGGTGATCTTCAGCGGCGACATCCTCTTTGCCGGTCGCATTCCCTTCGTGGGTGAGGCCGACAGCAAGCGGTGGCTCGAGCGGATCGGCACGCTGCTGGCGCTCGAGCCGGTGTTGATGGTGACCGGGCATGGGCAGGTCTCGCGGGACCCGCGCAGGGACCTGGCGCTCACGCGCGACTACTTGCTGTACCTGCGGGCGACCATGGGCAAGGCGGTCGAAGAGCTCACGCCCTTCGACGAGGCCTACGCGAAGGTGGACTGGAGCCGTTTCTCCAAAGTGCCCGCGTTCGACGTAGCGAACCGCATCAACGCGTACGGCACCTACATCCTCATGGAGCGCGAGGCGCTTTCACGCTGAACCAGTAGTAGGTCTGGTCGAGGAACGCGACGATGTGCTCCTCGTCGTCGGGGAAGAGCTGGAGGTTCAGCTCGGTGTTGCACAGTGCGACTCTCGCCTTGAGCTTCTCGATCGAGGTGACCTTGCGGTCCTTGCGCAGGTAGATCGCTTTCGCGTCTCCCAGGGTCTTGTTGTGGTGGCACGTCTCGCATTTTTTCTCGGCCACCAGCTTGCGGCCTTCCGCGGCGTCGGGCGCGGCCCGCGCGAACTGAGCCGCGGCCAGGAAAACCAGGAGGAGAACCACGAATCGCATTCCGATAGTCTACCCGCCGATGCCCAGGAGCCAAACCAGCGCCGAGAATGTCAGGAAGGCAAGGGCGGTCGTGAGCAGGATTGTCGCGGAGACGCGGCCGACGTCGGCCTCGTAGCGGATCGCGAAGATGAACACCCAGCCCGCCGAGGGCAGGGCGGCGACGAGCACGGCCACGGTCGTCGTGAATTCGTCGATGCCGAAGAGGTGCATCGTCACCCAGACGATCGCCGGGTGCAGCAGCAGCTTGGCCGCGATCGGCAAGGCGAGTGCGGGCGACTTCAGGGTGGCGTCCGGGCGCACGAGCGAGACGCCGATGGCAAAGAGCGCACAAGGGCCGGCTGCGTCGGCGAGGAGCTTCACGATCTCGGAGGCCGGCGTCACGAGCGTCCACCCGAAGCCGGAGAACGCCGCTCCCAGGACCATGCTGATCACGAACGGATTCAGGAATATGCGCAGCGCCGCGTCGCGAATATCCTCGCGCCATCCGCGTCCGGTGGCCCCGCCCATTTCGGCCAGCGCGAGGCCTGCCGACGCGACGATCACAAGGTCAGCGACGATGGCGAGGATGACAGGAGCGGCGGCGCGCTCGCCCAGCAGCGCCACCAGCATCGGCACGCCCAGGAAGCCCGCATTTGCGACCGCCCCGGTGAGCCCGAAGAACGCGGCGTCGCGGCGGCTCTCATGGAGAACGCGGTGCGCGATGAACGTTACGACGAGCACGACCAGCACCCCGGCCATGCCCCAGGCCGCGAAGAAGGGCAGGTTGGTGAGCTCGCGGAAGGGCGTGTTCGACGCGAACCGGAAGAGCAGCGCGGGAACCGCGAAGTAGAGCAGGAAGCCGTTGAAGGCCGGCACGGCCTCGGTCGGCACCCAGCGCAGGCGCGCGGCGACGAAACCGAGAAAAATGAGGGCGAAGAAGGGGAGGGTGACCGACAGGATCACCGCGACTCACCTCATGTTGCCGGTGTGCCCCAGAGAGTAGCGCCCCGGCTGGGGCCAGACCGTGAGGCCGTGGGGCTCGATTCCGACCTTGATGACTTTCGCCTCGCCCGTGACCGTGTCGAACGCGTAAACGACGTGGTCGTAGCGCCCCGAGAGCCAGAGTGTCTTGCCGTCGGCGCTCACGTTGCCCATGTCGGGGCTGCCGCCGCCGGGGACCGGCCACGTCGCCTCGACCTTCTCGGTGGCGAAATCGACCACGGACACGCTGCCCGGCCCGCCCTTGGCGCCGTGGATCCTGTGGGAGCCGCGGTTGGCAACGTACATCTTCTTTCCATCGCGGCTGGGGTAGATGCCGTGGGTGCCCTTGCCAGTGTTCACGAAGCCCACCTCCTTGAACGTCTCGCCGTCGATCACGAAGATCCCGTCGGCGCGCATGTCGGCGACGAAGAACCGCCTGCCGTCGGGCGAGACCCGGATGTCCTGCGGCATTCCGCCCTTGGACAGGCGCAGGTACGCGATGACCTTGCGGTTCACGAGGTCGATCTTGACCAGGCTCTTGGCGAACTCGCAGGTGAAGATGGCGAAGGTGCCGTCGATGGAAAAATCGGCATGGTTGATCCCGGCGCAGCGCGGCGTCTGGATCATGTACTGCATCTCCATGGTCTTCGCGTCGCGGAACGCGAGGCGCTTCTCGGCCTCCTCGACCACGATGGCGCTCTTGCCATCGGGCGTGAAGTACATGTTGTAGGGATCGTGGACCGCGATCGGCGCTCCCGGCTTGCCGGTCTTCGGATCGATCGGCGTGAGGGACCCCTTGGTGGTTCGCTCCGCGTTGTTGGTGACCCAGAGGGTCTGCAGGTCCCATGACGGCACGACGTGCTGGGGGTTCAGGCCCACCTTGAACTTGTCGATCACCTTGAAAGTTTTCGGATCGATCACGTATATGTCGTTGGACTGGACGTGGGGGACGTAGACCAATTCGCGATGGTCTGCCAGCGCCGGGCTGACCTTGCCGGCGGCGATCTCGCTATAGAGGTTCTGCGGATCGAGGACCGGGGGCATCCCAGGAATGGTCTGGACCTGCGCGCGGGCGCCTGCCGCGAGGAGACCGAGCGCAACCAGCAGGGTGCCGCGGGTTCGAGGATTCAAAGCCTGGGAGCTCCATAAAGTGGGGACAACCCCCATTTTACCGGCGCGGGGCCACTTGCATCACAGACTGGGCGGTTCGGTCGATAACGGCTTCCAGAATGGCACGGCCTTTTTCAGCCGATGCACCCTTGGGATCTCGCACCAGCCCGGCATCGACCGCCAGGGTGGCGGCGGTGTCCTCGCTGCCTGCATGCTCCATCTCGCGGTAATACCCCTCCGGAACCAGCACGCCCTTCACGCGGCTCGCGACGTTGCGCAGGCTCTTCGCATACCCGCCATGGTCCCCCAGCAGGACAACCGTAGTGAAGCCATGTTTCAGGAGGCTTCGCGCCGCCGATTCGAGAGTGCGTTCGAACACATCCTCGGGAATGGTGATCGTGCCGGGGTGCTTCATGTGCTGGGTCGGTGGATCGACGCGCCCTTCGGGAACGTAGGCGATGACGGGTGCGACGATTGCATTGCCGAGCTTCTGCGCGATCCTGCCCGCGAGATAGCGCGCGCGCGCGTTGTGCTTGCC
>JALYSB010000146.1 GCA_030855025.1 Pseudomonadota bacterium | reverse complement strand
AAGTAGTGCTTCACCAGCGGCGGGCGCGGATTCGGCGAGGGGAGCGCGTGGCTCGCCTCCACCCACTCTTCCGCGCTCAGGTACTCGAGGTTGATCCAGCGCGCCTTGCGCTCCCGCCTTGCCATCGCGTGGACGTAGGCCTCGGGCGGGTCGCAGCCGAAGGTCTCCACCACCACGTCCGCCACATCGGGCTCGTCCATCGGCTCGCGCAGCCGCGCGACCTCCACGCCTTCCAGATGCTGGGAGTTGCGGGCCGGGTCGATTTCCGGGCGAAGTTTCGCGAGCACCGTGAGGTCGTCGAGCCAGAGGCGCACGTGCTTGCCGTGCTCCCGGGCGAGCTGGCGCGCCAGCCGCCACGACACGCCCACGTCGCCATAGTTGTCGACGACGCGGCAGAAGACGTCCCAGCGTTCCCCATCGGGCGGCGGTTGCATGGGCCGGATTCTATAAGATGGCGCGCATGCGCATCCTGATCCTGGGCGGCAGCGTCTTCGTCGGCCGTGCGTTGACCGATGCCGCGCTCGCGCGCGGGCACGAGGTCACCCATTTCAATCGAGGCAAGTCCGCGCCGGACGAGCCGCGCGTCGCGACCCTGCACGGCGACCGCACCGAGGCCGCCGCCCTCGAGAACGCCCTCTACGGCAAATCGTGGAATGCGGTGATCGACACCTCGGGATACTTGCCGCAAGTCGTGAAGCTTTCCGCGCAGGCCCTGAGAGGGCGCGTCGGGCGCTACCTCTTCGTCTCGACGATCTCGGTCTACGCGGGCTTCGACATGGACTCTTACGACGAGGATTCCCCGGTGTCGCCTCCGCCCGATCCGCTGCTCGAGGCGCTCGACATGGCGCTCTACGGTCCGCTCAAGGCAGGTTGCGAGCAGGCGGTGCGCGAGCAATTCGGCGAGCGCGCGACGATCGTGCGGCCGGGGCTCATCGTCGGCCCGCACGACCCGACCGACCGGTTCACCTACTGGCCGGAACGCATCGCGCGCGGCGGCGAGGTGCTCGCGCCCGGCCGTCCCGCGCGCAATGTGCAGTTCATCGACGTGCGCGACGTGGCCGAATGGATGGTGCGCCTGCTGGAGAACAACGTGGGGGGAACGATCAACGCCATCGGGCCGCGCCACCCGACCACGATGGAACAGGTGCTGGAAGCCTGCCGCGACGCCGGCGCCAGCGATGCGCGCCTCGCCTGGATCGACGACGCGAGCCTGCTGGCCGCGGGCGCGGGACCGTGGAAGGAGCTGCCGCTGTGGATTCCCGAATCGGATCCGGCGACGCGCGGGCACTCGGCCGGGTCGCTCGACCGCGCGCTCGCTCACGGCCTCGAGTTCCGTCCGCTCGCCGATACCGTCGCGGACACGCTCGCGTGGTCGCGAACGCGCGCCGCGGGTCACGCGTGGAAGGCGGGACTTACGCCGGAGCGCGAGCGAGCGCTGCTCGAATCGGTGCGAACAGGTTCGGGACCATCGACTGCACCGCCTCCCCGCGCTGGTTGAGGGTGGTCACGTGGAATTTCACCAGGCCCACGTCGGCGCGGCTCTTGAGCGTGCGCATCTCGATCACCTCGCTCACGAGGCGGATCGTGTCGCCCGGGCGCGGCGTATGGGCCAGCGCAGCAGGGAGCGCCGATTGCCGCCAGCCACCCTGCTACGCGCCGAGGGCGAGGTAGAGGTCGAGATGGCGCTGCGCCGGTTACGCTCGGCGTCGATCGCATCGAGCCGCGCCGCCATCAGCTGGCGTTCGGCTTCGAGGAACTCGAACAGGCTCACCGCGCCGGGATCGTCTTCGGCGCCACTTCCTGCACCGCGACCACCGCCGGCGGCATCCCGCCGTGACCGCCCCCCGCCGGCGCGCCTTTCGGTCCGCACGCCACGAGCATGATCGCGAGGACGACGAGCAGGATGGCACCGGTGATGCGGGGCGGGGGCGGCAGCATTGGGTTTTTCTCTTTACAAGGAGAGAAAACGTTGGTCAGGCGCACCAAGGAAGAGGCCCTCGAGACGCGCTCGCGCATCATTGATGCGGCCGAGCAGGTCTTCTACGTGAAGGGCGTGGCCAACGCCTCGCTCGAGGAGATCGCCGCCGCCGCCGAACTCACGCGCGGGGCGATCTACTGGCACTTCAAGGACAAGGCGGAGCTCTTCGACGCGATGATGCAGTGCGTGGTGCTGCCGGTCGAGGAGATGCTCGAGCGCTCAGGCTGCTGCGGGCGTAGGCGACGCCGCCGGGGTGCGCGAGCGTCACATCGCGAACCAGGGCGAGTGGTGCTCGATCCCGGCAGCTTCGCGCTCAAGCGCCATGCCGAGGCGCTGGTCGACATCTACTTCCGCGGCCTGGCTTCGACCCCGCTCGCCGAAAAACCGAGCCGCCGCTGCAGCTAGTGGAAGATGCGCCCGTAGGTCGTGAGGTCGGAGCGATAGCAACTGCATGACGCGCGCTCGAGGCCCTTGCGGTCGAGGATGGTCAGGATCCCGCGGGTGTACGTGATGAGCTTTTCCTTCTGCAGCGCCGAGGCCGCCTCGGTGATTCCCACGCGCCGCACGCCGAGCATGTAGGCGAGGTACTCGTGGGTGATCCTGAAGGTGGTCGAGTGGGCGCGGTCCGCGGTCATCAGGAGCCAGCGGGCGAGCCGCTGCTGGACCACGTGGAACCGGTTGCAACCCGCGATCTGGGCCAATTGGCTCATGACGACGTAAATGTAGCGGGACACGCAGATGCGCAGCGCCGGATTGCGCGCGAGCTCGCGCCGGAAAGCGGCGGCGCTCATCCGCAACGCCGGCCCTGCCCCCTGGACCAGCGCACGCATCGGGGTCGTTGCGACCCCGAACGCAACCGGCAGGCCATACATCCCCTCGTTGCCGGCGAGTGCCACCTCGAGAATGCTCTTGCCTCCCATGGGGACCAGCATCGAGATGAAGCTGTCGGTGGGAAAGTAGACGTGACCGATGTCGTCGCCCGCTTCGTCGATCACATCCTCCAGGACGAGGTCGACCTCCTCGCACGCCGCGATCATGCGCGCGCGCGCCTTGGCCGGAAGCTGGTCGAGGAGGTGATTGGTGGGCGGAGCGGTGCTCGGTGGACGTGCCATCTTGTTCCCCTTCGGGATAACTGATGGCCAAGCGTATGCGGATGGGCGCGCGGAGTCTGGGCGGTACCGCACGTAAGCCCCCTGCCTCTCGGGGGCGCGCCACCGCACGTACCGGGTCTTGGGCCCTATCGTGCCGCGCCGCGACCTGATTTGGGAGGCGGCGCGCCCAGAGCGCTGTGGTAAGGAAGGAGGCGATCGCTTTCGCGGCGCACGACTTCGTAGCATTCGCACGACATTTCTTCCAGTCGCGGCCGGTCGAGCACCTTGATGTGCCCCCGCCGGTAACTGATGACTCCGGCCTTCTGCAGCTTGCCCGCGGCCTCGGTGACCCCCTCGCGACGCACGCCGAGCATGTTGGCGATCAGCTCCTGGGTCATCACGATCTCGGGCAGCGCCAGGCGATCGATGCTGAGGAGCAGCCAGCGGCACAGCTGCTGGTCGACCGAATGGTGGCGGTTACAGACGGCAGTCTGGGCCATCTGCGTGATCAGTGACTGCGTGTAGCGCAGCATCAGGTGCTGCATCGCGCCGCCCCGGGTGAACTCCTCCTTCATCACCTTGGCGGGAAGGCGGTAGGCGCAGCCCGCGCTCTGGACCACGGCGCGGCTGGGGGTGGTCTCCCCGCCCATGAAAAGCGAGATGCCGACCACGCCTTCGTTGCCCACGACCGCGATCTCCGCCGACGAGCCATTCTCCAGCACGTAGAGCAGCGAGACGATGCAGGTCGTGGGGAAATACACGTGGTCGAGGGAGCGGCCCGATTCGTACACGACCTGGCCCAGCTCCATTTCCACCGAGAGAAAGTGGCGGCGCAGGCGCTTGTAATCCGTGGCGGGGAGCGCGGCCAAAAGATGGTTTTGCTTGGGACTGGGCATCGCAGCGCGGGGCCGGAAGGGGATCGGACCCCCATTGTGCGCTTCCCCACGGCCGTATGTGCGCTGGCGAACGGAATGTCTTACAGCAGGTAAGGGTTCACTTCCCGCGCGAGAACACCCCTGCCAGGAACCGAAAGCTGCTGGAGGTAATCCAACCGGTCCACCACCTCACCCGATAAGGCCCAGCCATGCTCTATACCATCGCGATCGTCCTCGTCATCCTCTGGCTGCTCGGCCTCGTGAGCTCGTACACGATGGGCGGTCTGATCCACATCCTGCTGGTCGTGGCCCTCATCGTCATCGTCCTCAACTTTCTCAAGGGTCGCAGAGCCTGACGGCCCGGGCGGGGTAACGGCGAGGGTGATGTAGCGGTCGAGGTGACGCCGGCAGGGCGCTCGCGCTAATTGCCGAGCAGGTCGCCCACCGGGCTGAGGGCTTCGACGCGATCGCAGATCACCTTGGCGATCGCGACCAGCGGCGCGCCGAGCAGCAAGCCCCAGATGCCCCACAACCAGCCGAAGAACAGCAACGCGATGAAAAGGACGGCTGCGTTGATTCGCGCGAAGCGGCTCTGCACCCAGGTCACGAAGAGGGACCCCACCGCGGCCGCCACCAGCAGCGATACACCCGCCACCGAGAGCGCGCCGACCGCGGTCCCGAACTGCAGGAAGGCCGCGAAGCCGGTGGCGATAGCGAACACCACTGGCCCCAGGTAGGGCACGAAATGGAGCACGCCCGCGGCGATGCCCCAGACGCCGGCCTGCTCCATGCCCATCGCCTCGAATGCGAGCCACGTCCCCAGGCCCACGAGGACGTTCGAGCCAACGGTGACCATCAAGTAGCGCTGGATCTGGGTGTCGATCTCCTCGAGGATGCGCACTGCATCCTTCTTGCGCGATAGCGAGGGGCCGACGAGCTGCACGAGCTTGCGCCGGAAGTGCGCCCCCGAAGCGAGCAGGAAATAGGCGAGCAGCAGAACGATCGGCGCCTGCGCCGCGACGGTGAAGAGCAACGCCGACTGCGCCACCATGTAATCGCGCATCCAGACCGGCTCCGCATCGCGGACCGTGATCGCGGTCGCGGGCTTCTTCGCGGGCTTGCGCTCGGGGGTCGCAGCAGTCGCGTCCGTCGCGGCGCCTTGCAGCTCGGTGGCCGCTTCCTGGATCTTCTGCAACGACGAGGGCCCTCCCTCGCTGGCCACACGCATGCGCTCGCGCACCTTGCGCGCCGCCTCGGGCAGCTTGGCGATAGTCGCGCTCGCGTCCTCGCTAAGCGAAACGGTCGCCCACGAGACGCCGGCGAGAAGGGTCGCCATCACCAGGGCGGCGCCGAGCGGCCGCGGTATGCGCCGATCCTTGAGCCAATCGACGAGCGGTCGCAAGGCGTAGCTCGTTAAAATGCCGATCAGCAGCGGGACGAAGAACGCGCGCGCGAGATACAGGGAGGCGACCACGGCGATCACGCCAATGATGCTCACCCAGACCACCAGCGGCGAGACCGGCCGCGTCCTCGGCGGGGCCGCCTCGGCGGCTAAGGCCGGTGCAGGTTCGGCGACCGCGGCTACCACCGGCTCGGTCGGAAGGGCGGGGGTCGGTGCGCTCAGCGCGAAGCTCCGAGGGCGGCCTGCTGGCGCGAGTATTCCTTGCGCTTCATCTCGAGGTAGTCGCCCTGCTCCATTTCGTGCAGCTGGCGCGGGAAGCGCTCGGCTGCCCTGAACCAGTCGCGCAGGCTCTTCTCCACGCGTGCCGCAGGCGGCGCCGAGAGGGCGCCGAGGTAGGCCTCGATCGCCAGGTAGTAGCGCATCGTGTTGCGCTCGACCAGGCCGCGCATGCCCCCGATGAAGCGTGGCCCGCCCGCCCGCTCGGTGTCGATCAACGTGAATCCCACCTTTTCGCGGCCGGCGGTGCCCAGGTAGACCCGGATCGCCAGGCGCCCCCCGGCGCCGTACGAATAAGAGTACGAAAGTCGGATGAAGGTGCGGCCATCGTCGGTGGGCACCGCCTCGAGGACGATTCGATAATCGCGCGTGCCCATCGGGCCCTCGGCGGCACCGAGCCTCACCTGCAGGTAGTCGGGCGTCTTCGCGGCGAGCCGGAAGACGAATTCGAACCGATGGGCGTCCTCCACGGGCTGATCGTGCTTCCTGCCGATGCTCACCTGCAGGAGCGCGGATCCCGCCGGCCGGCAGTACTTGGTATTGAAGTGCAGGATCAGCACGTCGCACCATTGCCCAGGCAGGTGCAGTGCTGCGCTCGCAATGGCGAAGGGATGGTCGATCACCGCCGCGACCTCGCCGGAGACGCTGGTCGCTCCCTCGGTCGATTCGATGTGTAGCGGGCGGTGGAACGGATTGTGTGCGAGTGAGGGGCCGAGCACGGCGAGGCGCGTGCGCATCGCGATGACGGCCCCGGCCGGATCGTCAGCGCGGGCGGGGGCAGCCGCGGCAGGGCCCGCGCAAACGCACGCCGCCACGAGGAGCCCGCGACCTAAAGCCAGTAAGCCCATATCCGCGCCGCCGTCTCCCTCGCATGGTCGCCGATTGCGCGGGCACGCCAACGCTCGGGTGTGATCGCGTCGGAGGCCAGGATGTCGGCCTCGAACACCTGGCGCATCTGCGCGCCGAATTCCAGCCCGAGGATCACGGCGTTGACCTCGTCGTTGTACAGGAAGCTGCGCCAGTCGAGATTGGTCGAGCCGACGGTCGACCATACGCCGTCGATCACCGCCGTCTTGGCATGCAGCAGGGCGTCGCGGCGCTCGTACACCTTGACCCCGGCGGCGAGGAGCTCGGCGTAGTAGGAACGCCCCGCGTTGAACACCAGCCACGAGTCGGTGCTGCTCGGCAGGATGATCCTCACGTCCACCCCGCGCCCGGCCGCGTTCTTGAGCGCGGTGAGCAGCTGCGGATCGGGAACGAAGTAGGCGTTGGTCAGGAACACGCTGCTTTCTGCCGCGCCGATGGCGGAGACCAGCGTCGCGTAGATCAAGCTGTAGGGCTCGTCGGGTGAGCTGCCGATGGCGCGCACCAATTCGCCACCCACCGCGCCGGGCGCGGGGAAATGGTTGCGGGGCGCGAGCGGCAGGCCTCTCTGCTTGGCCCACGTTTCGAGGTAGAGCTTCTGGAATTCGGCGACCACCGGCCCGTCGACCCTCAGGTGGGTGTCGCGCCACGGCAGGTTGCCCGCGGGGCGCCCCTTGGACGAGCCGCCCGAATAGACGCTGCTGATGTTGACGCCGCCCAGGAACGCGCTTCGCCCGTCGACGATCAGGAGCTTGCGGTGATCGCGCTGGTTGACCTCCCAGCCCCACTTCGCGGTCACCGGGTTGATCGGGTTGTACTCGACCACCTTCACGCCATTGTCGGTGAGGTTCCTGAAGAACGCTTGCGGGGTCGCGATCGAGCCCACGCTGTCGTAGATGAGCGCCACCGCCACGCCCTGCGCTTGCCTGGCGATAAGCGCGGCGGAGAATTTCCGGCCCACCTCATCGTCTTCGATGATGTAGGTCTCCATGTGGATGTGGTCCCGCGCGCCGGCGATGGCTGCGAACATCGCCGAATACGTGGCCGGGCCGTCCTGCAGCAGCCCCACCCGGTTGCCGATGGTGAGCGGGCTGCCCGCCACCCCCTCCTCCAGCGCCAGGTGGCGATCGAAAATGGCGGTCTCCGCGCCGCGGCTCTCCAGCCGGGCAAGGATTGCCTTGCTCTCCTGCGTGGAGAGCGGGCCCCGCGTGCCCTCGAGGCGCACGGCGCGCGCTGGCTGCCCCATGCCGGGGACCACGGTCGGAAGCGTGCCGCAGCTGGCGGCGGCGCAGAGCGCGAGGGCGGCGAGCGCCCGGCCTACTTGTCGAAGTTCGATGACGCACGCTCCAGGGTCTTCTGCATGGCCTTCCACGCCGCCTCCATCGCCTCCTTCATGTGTGCTCCGGCCGACTCGCCCGCGGCACGCATCTGCTGGAACGACTTCTGCGCCGCATCGCGGCTCGCGCGTAGCGCGTCCACCTGCTCGTCATAGACGATTCGCGCCTCGGCGCTGGCGACCGCACCCTTGGCGTTGAGCGCGTCGAGGTCCGCGTCCCATTGCTTCAACTGCGACTTCATCCTGGTGACGTAATCGGCGTTGGCGCCCATGTCGTGCCCTTCGTAACGGTGCCGCGGGAATTACCGCGTAGGGCGTCTACGATAGGCCAATCGGACTGCGGCCTCTGTGCGCCAGCACACGTGGGACCCCTCGCGTTTATTCGGCCACTTAGGACCCCACCTACAGACTGGGTCGCGGCAACGGCACACAGTGGAGATCTTGCCGCGGCGCTCTCAACGGCTCCGGATCCCGTACAGAATTCACAGGAGTAACTGATGAACGCAATCCTCAGGAGCACGCTCACCGTCGCGGTCCTCGCCGCCGCCACGCCCGCTTTCGCATGGACCGTCTGGCCCGACGTCGACTTCGAGTGGTACGCGAACGTCGGCCGGCCGGCCGTGATGGTGGAGGCCTATCCCGCACCGCGCGCCGGCTACATGTGGTCGCCGGCTCGTTATGAGTGGACCGGCACGCGCCAGGTTCTCGTGCCGGGAACGTGGGTCGTCGACGACTACGACCGCCAATGGAAAGCCTATGCTAGCGGCAACACGATCAGCTACGTCGCCGGCCCGCTCGAGCTGCGCGATCGCGACGGCAACGTGATCCCGAT
>JALYSB010000145.1 GCA_030855025.1 Pseudomonadota bacterium | reverse complement strand
ACAGTCACCCCCGCGAAGGCGGGGGCCCAATCACCTTCTTCGACAAGGTCTGGGACGACCACGTCATCGCGAAGCTGGGCGATGACGCCGACCTGCTCCAGATCGATCGCCTGGTGCTGCACGAGCTCTCGGGCAGCCAGGCGGTGCGCGCGCTGAAAGAGGCGGGGCGCGAGCCGATGAGCCGCGGGCAGGTGTTCACCGTGATCGAGCACCTCATCTCGACCCAGCCGGGCCGCGGGCCGAACGACTCGGTCTCGAAGAGCGGGCCGATCATGATCGAGACCACCCGCAAGGCATCGCGCGACTGGGGCTTCCACTTCATCGACTACGACGATCCGCGCCAGGGCATCGCGCATGTCGTCGCACCCGAGCTCGGCATCGCCTTTCCCGGCGCGACCCTCGTCTGCTGCGACAGCCACACCAGTACCGTGGGCGGGGTGGGCGCGCTCGCGTGGGGCATCGGCGCGAGCGAAGCCGAGCACGTGCTCGCAACCCAGGCGCTCGCGCAGGGGCGTCCAAAGACGATGCACGTGAGCTTCGCTGGGCGCCTGGGCGAAGGCGTCTTCGCCAAGGACATGATCCTCGCCCTCATCGGCCAGATCGGCGCCCAGGGCGGCATCGGTTACGCGGCCGAGTTCGCGGGTTCTGCGATCCGCGCACTCCCGATCGAGGGGCGCCTCACGGTGTGCAACATGTCGATCGAATTCTCGTGCAAGTACGGGTTCGTGCCTCCCGACGATGCGACGATCGAGTTCCTCGCCGGGCGCGAGTTCTCGCCAAAGGGCGCGGCGTGGGACGCGGCGGTCGCGTATTGGCGCACGCTGCCCACCGATGAGGGAGCGGCGTTCGATCGCGAGGTCACCGTGGACTGCGATCGCCTCGAGCCGCAGGTGACCTGGGGCATCAGCCCGCAGCAGGTGCTTCCGATCGGGGGCCACGTGCCCGACCCGTCGCAGGCCGCCGACAGCGAATCGCGCACGCTCGCGGAAAAGGCGCTGGGCTACATGCAGCTCGAGCCGGGCACGGCGCTGCGCGGCCTCGCGATCGACGTGGCCTACATCGGCTCCTGCACCAACGCGCGGCTCTCGGACCTGCGTGCGGCGGCGGCGGTGTTGAAAGGCCGGAAGGTGAAAGCCGGCGTGCAGGCGGTGTGCGTGCCCGGATCGACGCCGGTCAAGCACGCCGCGGAGGCAGAGGGCCTCGACCGCATCTTCAAGGAGGCTGGGTTCGAATGGCACGAATCAGCGTGCGGCTTCTGCGGACACATCGGCGACGACCGTTTCGCCAACCTGCGCGTGGTCAGCACCACCAACCGGAATTTCGAGAGCCGGCAGGGGCCGAAGACGCGCACCCATCTCGCGAGCCCGGCCACGGTCGCGGCCTCGGCGATCGCGGGATGCATCGCGGACGCGAGAAGGGACCGGTAGTGGAAGCCCTGCGCAGCGTGACCGGAGTCGCCGCGCCGATGATGCGCATCAACATCGACACCGACCAGATCATCCCCACGTTTTTCCTCGGCGGGACCGACGCGAAGGGATACGGCGCGCACTTGTTTCATCGCTGGCGTTTCCTCGACGATGGGCGCCCGAATCCCGAGTTCATCCTCAACCAGCCGCCCTACGACCGCGCGCAGGTGCTGCTCGCCGACCGCAACTTCGGCTGCGGTTCGTCCCGCGAACGAGCGCCCAAGGCGCTACGCGAATTCGGTTTTCGCGCGGTGATCGCACCGTCCTTCGGTGGCATCTTCTTCAACAACTGCTACCGCAACGGCATCGTGCCGGTCGAGCTGCCGATCGAGGACGTGCGCGCCATCGCACAGGAGGTCGAGGCCTCGTCGGGCCGTGGCGAGGTCACGGTGGATCTGGCCGCCCTCACGGTGACGTCGCCGGGGGGCACGCCATTCGCGTTCTCGGCGCCGGGCAACCTGCGCCAGATGCTGCTCGAGGGCATGGACGAGATCGCGCTCACGCTGGGCCGGACGCAGGACCTGGAGAGTTTTCGCAGCCGTGATCGCGCCCGCAGGCCCTGGGCGTACGAGACCACAGCGCCCGCCAAGCTGCGCTAGTCGGCCTGGTCGCGCCGCACCTGGACTTTCTTCCCGCGGATCGAGCTTTTTCCCAGCGCGCTGATCACCTGTTGCGCGACGTCCTCGGGCACTTCGACCAGCGAGTAGCGGTCGGTGATCTGGATCGCGCCGATGAGCGCGCCCGCCACCCCGGCCTCGTTGGCGATCGCGCCCACCAGGTCCTGGGGGCGAACCCCCGCGTTGCGCCCGGCGCCGATGAAGATCCGCGCCATGTCGCCGCCGCCCCCGCGTGGGGCGCGCCCGCCGCCCGCGCCGAGCCCATAGGGCGCATCGGTTCGCTTTTTCTTCCCGGGCGCCTTGGACTGCGGGATCGCGACCTCGGGAATCTCCTTCTCCGGATCCTCCGAATCGCCCACCGTGGCCTCGTGAAAGAGCTTCACCGCGGCCATCGCGATCTGCATGGGGTCGAACTCGTCCGAGAGCGCATCCACCACCACCCGGAAGTGCTCGCTGTCGTCGGCGACCAGCGCCTCGCGCAAGCCGGCGCGCGTGAGCTCGAGGCGGCGGGTGCGCAGGTCGGCGACCGTCGGGACCTTGGCGATCTCGATCGACTGCCGGGTGATGCGCTCGATGTTGCGCAGCTGGTGGTGCTCGCGCGGCTCGACCAGCGTGATCGCCACACCCTCGCGCCCCGCGCGCCCGACGCGCCCGATGCGGTGGACGTAGGCCTCCGGCGCATTGGGCAGGTCGTAGTTGATCACGTGGGTGAGGCGCTCGATGTCGAGGCCGCGCGCCGCCACGTCGGTGGCGATCAGCAGCTCGGCCGCGCCCGAGCGCACGCGCTTCATCACCTTGTCGCGCTGCTCCTGGGTCATGCCGCCGTGCAGCGCTTCCGACTGGTAGCCGCGCGCATTGAGGGTCTCGGTGAGCTCGTCCACCTCGGTGCGCGTGCGGCAGAAGACCAGCGCCGCGGCGGGGGACTCGAGGTCGAGGATGCGCCCCAGTGCCGTCATCTTGGCGCTGCGCGCCAAGAGGTACGCCTGCTGGCGCACTTTCGGCGCCTCGCCCGCCTTTGCCGCCGCCTTGGCGATGCGGATGCGCACCGGATCGCGCTGGTTGCGCTTGGCGATCGCCTCGATCCGCGGCGGCATGGTCGCGGAGAAGAGCACCGTCTGGCGCTCCTTGGGCGCTTCCTTCAGCACCGCCTCGATGTCCTCGGCGAAGCCCATGTCGAGCATCTCGTCGGCCTCGTCGAGCACGATCACGCGCACCCCGCCCATCGCGAGGCTGCCGCGGCGCAGGTGGTCGAGCGCGCGCCCCGGCGTGGCGACCACCACGTCGATGCCCGCCCGCAGCGCGTGCAGCTGGCGCCCGATCGGCTGCCCGCCGTAGATCGGCAACACGCGGATCCCGATCGCCTTGCCGTAGCGATGCACCGCCTCACCCACCTGCATGGCGAGCTCGCGCGTGGGCACGAGCACCACGGCCACCGGCCCCGAGTCGCCGCGCCCCTCGTTGAGGATTCGCTGCAGGATCGGCAGCGCGAACGCCGCCGTCTTGCCGGTTCCCGTGGCGGCTTGCCCCAGCAGGTCGCGTCCGGCGATCAGGGGCGGGATCGTTTCCTGCTGGATCGGGGTGGGCTCCTCGTAGCCCAGGGCGGTCAGGGCCGAGACGATGCGTGGGTCGAGCCCAAGCGCCGCAAAGCCTTCATTTTGAGGGGGTAAATCGGGATTTTTGGGCATTGGGGTGGCTCTTCGCCGACGGTCGCTATCGAATTCATCCTACAGGCAAACTCGCGCCCAACCGATGGCGGGCGGTCGGTGGAGGGCGCAACGTGACCCTATGATGTGGCTCTTCTATCTCTATGCTGGCCGCCCTGCTCATGCCGACAGCGATCGTCATGGGCCTGTATGTTTCCCGCATCCGCTTCTCCAAGCGCATCGTCGCGCAAACCCGGCCCGACCAGTCCGCGCCCGAGCGCTGCCGCCGCACCATCGTGATTGCCGGCGACAGCACCGCGTTCGGCGTGGGTGCGCTGCCGGGCGAGTCGACCGCGGGGCGGCTCGCGGCGGCCTATCCCTTTGCCCGCGTCATCAACGTATCCCGGTGCGGGGCTCGCATCGGGCATGTGGTCGACCAGCTCGCGAAGCTCGATATCGCCTCCGCCGATGTTGTCCTCATCCACGCTTGCGGCAATGACGTGCTCGAGTTCCGGCCGGTCGAAAAAGTGGATGCCGACCTGCGCGCCGCCATCGCCAGCGCGCGCAAGCTCAGCCCCAACGTGATCCTCATGCCGGGGCACAATTTCAGCATCGCGCCGTTCTTCCTGCGCCCGTTGTCGCGCATCGTGACCTGGCATGCGGCGCGGGTGCACGCAGTGGTGAAGCGCGTGACGCAGGAGCTTTCGGTGACGTTCGTGGACCTCTTCCGCGAGCCGCACGACGATCCGTTCGTGAAAGAGCCGGCCCGGTACTACTGCCCGGACCGGCTCCATCCGTCGGGCGAGGGCTACGCGGTCTGGTTCGCCGCCCTCATCGCCCAGGTGCCGTTCGCCCGCTTCCTTGCGGATGCGGGCTCCGACTGATTTACATGTAGCCTTTTTTCTTGGCGAAAGCGGCCGCGGCGATCAGCAGCGCGCCACTGGCGATCGTCTTGATCATCTTCGGGTTCTGCTTGTAGACCGCTCCGGCGCGATTGGCGAGCGTGGTGCCGAGCTCCTGCGCGCGCGTCACCGCCGTGTCGACGGTGGCAGGCAGGTAATCCGTTCCGGTGGTGGCAGGCCGCTTGGCCTGTCTGTCGAAAAATCCCATGGTGGTCTCCTCGGGTGGTGATTGGGGAACTGCTAATTAGACGCGCTCCGTATGCAGGCCGTTCGCGCTCCCCATAGTCCTTTCGGTTACCCTTGGCGAGACGACAACCCGAGGACTTCCCATGCAGATCTCCATGTACCAGGCGAGCATTCCCACCATTGTTCGCGCGCTCTCCAGCCTCGCCGACATCCTCGAAAAGGCGCAGGCCCACGCGGAGGCGAAGAAATTCGACGCCTCGGTGCTGGTGACCAGCCGCCTCTACCCGGACATGTTCCCGCTCTCCCGGCAGGTGCAGCTCGCCTCCGACTCGGCCAAAGCCGGAATGTCACGCCTCGCGCAGGTGCAGCCTGCGTCCTATGAGGACACCGAGACGACGATCCCCGAGCTGGTGGCGCGCACCCGCAAGACGATTGCGTACTTGCAGACGCTCAAGCCCGAGCAAATCGACGGCGCCGAGGATCGCACCGTCAGCTGGCAATCACGCTCGACGACCAAATCGATGCAGGGCCTGCCGTACCTGCTGCATCACCTCCTGCCGAACGTCTTCTTCCACGTGACGGCGGCCTACGCGATCCTGCGGCACAACGGGGTCGAGGTAGGGAAGCAGGATTTCCTGGGGAAGCCCCAAGCCTGACGGAAGGTCGGCGACGACCCGACCGGGGGCGGGTTCGACGCGCGCGTGTTGAGCGCCGGCGTCCAGTACCGCTTCTAGCGTCCGCTGCCCAGCGAGTCGGTGCGCCCTTCGGGCGCGCCGTGAGCGGCGGAAACGGAAAGCGGGGCGGCGCAAGCCCAGAAGGCCGCGACCGCCGCCGCAAGGCGCATTAGGCGGTTTGCTGGATTCCCGCGATCAGCCAGGAGCCTTTGCGATCGCGCGTGTCGCGCCGCACGTGCCAGATCTCATCGAACGGCTCGGGATTGGCCGAGTCGTTCTCGCGCAGCAGGCCGTAGAAGCGCACGCTCGCGATCTCGTAATCGCCTTCGATCGCGGAATCGGCGAGCTCGGCGTTGAGGTTCACGACCTCGGTGCGCTGGGTCGCGCCACCGCGCTCCTTCACCTGCATCGAGATCTCGGCAAACATCTCGGGCGTTGTGTAGTCCCGGATGTCGTCCAGGTCCCCGGCGTCGTTGGCGGCCTGCAGGCGGATGAACGAGGTCTTGGCGACGCGCAGGAACGGCTCGACCTCGAAGCTCGGGCGTGCCGCGGCGGGCGCTGCGGCGCTGCCGCCTGCAGGCATTGCGCGCGCCTCAGGCGCACCCGTCGCGCCGACACGGCTGCCGATCCCGGCGAATTGCGGCGAGGATCCCGGTGGCGATGCGGGCGAGGTGGCCGGCGCGCGGCGCCCGGCGAACATCCGGTAGGCCAAGAACGCGACCGCCGCGACTGCCAGCACCATCAGGATCATCCCGATGATCGGGCCCATCTGCGCGCCGAACATCGAGGCCAGCAACACGCCGATGCCGAGGCCGGCGAGCATTCCGCCCCAACGGCTCATGAAGCTCGGCTTGGCTGCGGCCGCCGCCGTTGACGCAGGTGCGGCCTGGGCCGGGGCCTGGGCGGGCGCGGCTTCCTTCTGGGTGGGGGTGGCGCGCTGCTTGCCGACGTTGTTACCGCCGCCAAAGCGCTTGGCCGCGTCGGACTCGCCCGAGACCAGGGCCAGCGCGAGCGCGAACATCAGGGATATGAGTGTGGTTTTCATGGTTTCTCTCCGTAAGGCCGTAAGCAACATTCTACGCCGTCGAGACCGTGGGATCATGGATCCTCCCGAGTGTTCCTTTCAGGAGTCCCAATGGACGTGAATCGCGCCGCGCGCGTCGATCGGCTGCGCCCCGTGCTGCTCGAGCTGCACAAGGCGATGCTCGATGCGCAGCGCATCCAGTACGAGCGCCTCCACGGCCGCATCGAGACCAGCGGGGAATTCCTCGGCCTGGTGCTCAACCACCCGGAATTCGAGTGGATTCGCGCGCTCTCGGCGCTCATCGCCCGGCTGGACGAATGGGCCGAGGACATGGAGGGCGAGGGTGATGGCGAATTCGACAACCTGGTGGGCGGGCTGCGCTCGCTGATCCGCCCCGAAGGTGCCAACGCCGAATTCACCGAGAAGTACTGGAAGATGGTGGAAGGCGAACCCGCCGTCACCGTGGCCCACGTGAAGGCGTGGCGGCTGGTGAGCGCCGCGCCCTAGCGGCGGGTGTGGGCCGTCGTCGCCTCGAGCACGCGCCGGCCCCCCGGCCCGCTGAGCTCGGTGCGCACCACTGCGGTGGCGAGTCCATGGTGGATCACCTTGGCGCGCGCGCGGATTGCCTTGCCCTGCCCGGGGCTCACGAAGAAGGCGCTGATCGAGGCCAGGGCCCAGCTCGCGGGGAGCGCCGCGCAAGCCGTCGTGGCTGCGAGGCCCATCAGCAGGCCGCCCTGCACGTGCCCTACGCGGTTGGCGACGTGCGCACCGTTGGGCATGGTGCAGCTCGCGCCGGCCTTGGTGCGGCGCGGCACGTAGCCCAGCAGCCTTCGCAGGAAGTCGTCTTCTCCCGCGGCAAGCACCGTATCGGCGCGCGCGAGGATCCCGAGCTCTTCGGCACTGAGGTCTTTCGCCTCGAGAAGTGGTGCCGCGCGCGGCCCGCGTGGGAGCGGAAACAATGCGACGCCGGGCGGCGGCTCGAGCGCCATGAAGGCGCCGTGCGCGACGGCAGCGATCCCACCCGCGCCCTGGAGGCGCGCGCGCGCGAGGTCCTGGCGCGACTGCGCGGGGCCGAATTCCCCGAGGAACTCGCCGCTCGCCTCGAGCTTTCCGTCCATGCGAGCGCCGGTGAAATGCAGCGCCATGCTCACGGTCGCCAGCCGCGTCGCGGGGTGCAGGCGCGCGCGGATGCTGGCCGCAAGCGCCATGTCGGCGAGCATCGCGATCACGCCGACGTTGGCTTGGCCGTCGGCATCGACGCAGTGCGGCCCGGGCTCGAGGCTCACGGTGGCGCCGCGCTGGCCCACGCTGTCGAACGAGATCTCGACCAAGTTGCCGATGAAGTGGAAGCCGGGCTCGCGGTTGAGCGCCAGCGCCCGCAACACGCGCTCCCGGATCATTCGCACACCCGCGGCTCGAAATGCAGCGTGTCCTCGCCATGGGAGAGCCACAGCTGGCCCTCCTGAATGGTGCAGTCGAAGCGCATGTTGCGCGCGGCAAGATTGCCCACGCTCTCGGTGACGCTTTCCGGAATGTCGATGACGGTGAGGTTGCCGAGGCGCGCGAGGGCGGCGCGGTTCTGGCCCCACCAGAGCGCGGCGCTGCGCCCGCCGTAGGTGTACACCTTCACCTCGCGCGCGCGACCCGAGGCCTTGCGCACGTCGCGCTCGTCGGGCAACCCCACCTCGATCCACAGCTCGATCGCGCCCGTGAGGTCGCGCTTCACCAGGTCGGGCTCGTCCTCGGCGGACAAGCCGCGGCCGAACTCGAGGTACTCGTCGGCGTTGAGGGCGAACGCGAGCAGCCGCACCATCATCCGCTCGTCGGTTTCGGAAGGATGGCGCGCGAGCGTGAGCGCGTGCGTCGCGAAGTGCCCGCGGTCCAGGTCCGAGACCTGCAGCTCCGCCCTGAAGATCGTCGCCTTGATCGCCATCAGCAGGCGGTCGCCTTGCGGATCGCGCGCAGCTCGCTCCACGGCTCGGAGGTGCGCGCGGCCCGTGAGAAAGCGAGCAGGACCTGCGTGCGCTCGGGGCCGCACGCGCGATGCGCAATCTCCACGTGGAGCGTGAGCGCCTCGCCCTTGGAGAACGCGTTCCAGGTCCAGAGCCTGCCGCCGAACGCATCCTGCCAACCTTCGGGGGAGGCTAGCGG
>JALYSB010000144.1 GCA_030855025.1 Pseudomonadota bacterium | reverse complement strand
CGCTAGCGGCACGTCCTACGCCGCGCCCGCCGTGGCCGGCACCGCGGCCCTCATGCTGCAGGTGAACCCGGGGCTCACGCCCGCCCTCATCAAGGCGATCCTCCAGTACACCGCCGAGCCGCTCACCGGCTTCAACCTGCTGCAGCAGGGCTCGGGATTGGTGAACGTGCCCGGCACGCTGGCGATGGCGGGCGCGCTGGCGCTCGACGTCGGTGCGCGCGCTGCCGCCGGCACCCTGCGCAGCGGTGATTCGATGCTCGGCGCTGGGAAGTCGATGCCCGCTCCCGCCTCGATGATCGAGGGCCGGACGGCTCGGTGGAGCCAGCTGGCCTTCCTCGGCGGGCGCCATGTGCTTGGGGGCGACGCACTGATGCGCCAATACCAGGGCGCCTACGATTCCACGATCTCGTGGGTCGGGCGCAGCGTCCACGGCATCGATATCGAGCATTTCGGCACCACCGGCTATGTCTCCGGGTTCGAGGAGCGCAATCTTGGCGCGCGCCCGCTGGTGAGCGCGGGCGTGGTGACCCTCACCTCGGTGCTCGGCTCGGGCAACGGCATTTTCATTCCGGTTCCGTCCCTGGCCGACGGCGTGGTGGCGGGGCTCGGCATCGTGCTCTCTGAGGGCATCGTGCTCTCTGAGGGCATCGTGCTCTCCGAAGGCATCGTGCTGTCCGAAGGGGTGGTCCTCTCCGAGGGCGTGGTCCTGTCCGAGGGTGTCGTCCTGTCGGAGGGCGTGGTCCTCTCCGAGGGCGTGGTCCTCTCCGAAGGCGGCGCGTTACGGGTCGGCACGTCGCTCGACATCTTCCCGGGCGAGTGATCCGGGCAAACGAAGCGGGACAAGCCATGGCGACTTTCATCGACATGAAGGACTACGGCCCGGCCGCCAAGCTCTACTGGTGGACGGTCACCCTCCTCGGTTGCCTCGCCCTCGCGTGGGGCATCACCGCCGTCCTGCGGCTCGAGCCCGCGATCATGCTGCAGGTGTTGATCGGTGCCGCGGTAGCCGCGATCGTGGGCTTCTTCCCGGTGCGCATGCCCGGCTCCAAGACCTCGATCGCCGGCGCCGAGATCTTCATCTTCCTGTTGCTCTTCGTCTACGGGCCCGCCGCCGCGATCCTCGCGGCATCGCTCGAGGCGTTCGTCGCCTCCTCGCGCACCTCCAGGCGCTGGACCAGCCGCATCGGCTCGCCCGCCATGGCGGCGCTCGCCATGATCCTGTGCGCAGGCCTCTTCGAGGCGGCGCGCACCCACATCCACGCCAACGGCCTGGCGACCTCGGCGCTCCTCGTGTTCGCGATAGTCTTCGCCGCACTCTATTTCGCCGCGAACACCATCCTCACCTCGACGCTCTTCGCCCTCAAGAACCGCACGCCGTTCACTCCGATGGCGTGGGTGCGCAAGAACAGCTGGATCGCCCTGGCCTACGTTGCGAGCGCCTCGATCGCCTGGCTCCTCTACATGAGCTTCGAACGCTTCGGCATGCCGGTGCTGCTGGTGGCGGTTCCGGTGATCGCCATGTTCCTGTCGTCGCTGCATTCGTATTTCACGCGCAAGGAGTCCGACGAGCGCCACGTGGAAGAGCTGAAGGCGAGCGAAAGCCGCTTTCACAGCGCCTTCACCCACGCCGCCATCGGCATGGCGCTGGTCACCGCCGAAGGGCGTTTCATCCAGGCCAACAAGGCGTTCTGCGACATGCTCGGGCGGCCGAACCCGGAGTTGCTCTCGACCAACATCGGCGAACTGGTGAATCCCGAGGACCTCGCCGACCTGCGGGCCCTGGTCGACCGGCTCGTGGCCGGCGACCTCGCCAGCATCCAGACCGAGCTGCGCGGCATCCACCGCGACGGCTCCGACGTGTGGATGTCCCTCAACATCTCGCTCGCGCGCGACTGGGAATTCCGCACCCACAACCTCATCGTGCAGGCCCAGGACGTGAGCGCGCGGCGCCGCGCCGAGGCCGAGCTCTACCACAACGCGTACCACGACAACCTCACGCAGCTTTCCAACCGCACCCATTTCAACGAGCAGCTGGCCCGCGCGATCGCGCGCGTGCAGCGCCATCCCGAGCACCGCTTCGCGGTGATGTACCTCGATTTCGACCGCTTCAAGATGGTCAACGACTCGCTCGGCCACAAGGCGGGCGACGAGCTGCTGGTGAACCTGGCGCGGCGGCTGCAGTCGGTGCTGCGGCCCACCGACCTCATCGCGCGGCTCGGCGGCGACGAGTTCGCGATCCTGCTGGAAGACATGGCGCGCGAGCGCGACGCGGTCGACCTGGCCGAGCGCGTCCAGCGGGAGCTCACGCGGCCGTTCCAGCTGGGCGACCTGGAAGTGACGGTCTCGGCGGCCATCGGCATCACCTTCAGCAGCAACGGCTACCAGAGCGCCGAGCAGATCCTTCGCGACGCCGACATCGCGATGTACAAGGCCAAGGGCCGCGGCAAGGGGCAGTACGCGCTGTTCGACACGAGCCTGCACGATCACGTGGCGTCGCAGTTGAAGCTCGAGGGCGAGCTGCGGCGCGCGCTGGGCCTCGGCCAGATCTACCTCCACTACCAGGCCATCTATGGGCTGCGCGACAGCCGGTTGATCGGCTTCGAGGCGCTGGTGCGCTGGCATCACCCCTACCGCGGCCACCTCGAGCCCGCGACCTTCATCCCGACCGCCGAGGAGACCGGCCTCATCGTGCCGCTGGGCAACTGGGTGCTGACCGAAGCATGCCGGCAGCTCAGGGCGTGGAAGGAAGCCCACGGCTCCACGGGCCTGCGCATGAGCGTGAACGTCTCCAGCCTGCAGCTCACCCACCCGGAATTCGTCTCGCGGGTGCGCGAGGCACTCCTCCAGGCGCGCCTCACGCCTGCCGAGCTCACGCTCGAGGTCACCGAGAGCGTGCTGATGGACGGCATCGAGAATGCGGTGACCACGCTGAACGAGCTGCGCCACCTGGGGGTGACCCTTAGCATCGACGACTTCGGCACCGGCTACTCGTCGCTCAACTACCTCGCCACGCTCCCGATCGACGCGCTCAAGGTGGACCGCTCGTTCATCGAGCGCATGGGCCTCGCGGGCGACGGCAACGAGATCGTGAAGGCGATCTTCAAGCTCGGCGCCGCGCTCTCCAAGCAGGTTTTCGCCGAGGGCATCGAGACCGGCGAACAGCTCGTCCAGCTGCGCGAGCTGGGATGCGAGTTCGGCCAGGGCTACCTGCTGTCACGCCCGGTGGATGCGGAGCGCGCGGGAATCGTCGTCGCACGCGGCCCCGCCCCGTTCGCGCTCGCCTAGGCAACCTGGGCCAAGCGGACCGTTGAAGCCGAACCATTGAGGCTCCATATGGGCCCAATGGCCATGCGTAAACTCCTGAAGCCAGCGGCCGCGGCCGTCCTGCTGCTGGCACCGCTCGCGGCGCACGCCCTCGGGGTCTTCGAGAACCCGCCCGCGGGCGTCACCGTGAGCGGCGTGAGCCTCGTTTCCGGCTGGCATTGCAGCGCCACCCGCATCGAGATCGAGTACGACGGCGGTCCCGCCCGAACCCCGGCGGCCTCCGGCACCGATCGCCCCGATACGGCCGCGGTGTGCGGCGGCAAGCGCAACAACGGCTTCGGCCTGCTGGTGAACTGGGCCGACCTCGGGCCCGGCGTCCACACGGTGCGCGCGTTCGCCGACGGCGAGTTGCTGGACGCCCGCAGCGTGACGGTGGTGTATCTCGGGGCGGTGTTCCTTCCCGGAGTCTCCGCGTCGATGACTGTCATGGAGTTTCCCTCCCCGGGTCGCGAGACGGTGCTCGAGTGGCGCGAGTCGCTGCAGAGCTTCGTCGCGAAGGAGGTCCGCAACGCGCCGTCCATGGCCGGCACCTGGAATGGCGCGAACCTCGAGCGGCGCAGCAACTGCACGTCCCCGCAGAACAGCGGCACGCGCGGCACGTACGCGCAGTGGATCGTCACCGTGGACCCGGTGAGCAACTTCTTTCGCATCGTGGAAGCCGGGATCACCGGCCTTAGCTGCACCTACACCGGCATGCACCGTCTCTCGGGCAACGCGCACCAGGTGACCGACGGGAACTACACGTGCACCGACGGCAAGCGCGGCACCTTCAGCTCGACCGACATCCTGGTGGCGGACACGGCGCTGTCCATCCGCCTGGCAATCAAGCTCTCGGGGTCGGAGACCTGCGACATCGACGCGATCATTGGGGGGTCGCGCTTCTAAGCGCAAGCGTGAAGACGAAGCGCGCGCCGCCCTCGGCGCGGCGCTCCGCGCGAATGGCGCCCCCGTGGGCCTCGACGATCGCGCGGCTGATCGCGAGCCCCAGCCCCGCGCCCTTGCGCGACGTCTGCGTGTCGCCCCGGGTGAACGACTCGAACACCTGCTCCTCGCTGCCTTCGGGCAGGCCCGGCCCGCTGTCGTCGACGCTCACTTCGAGCATCTCGTCCAGGACCCGCGCCGTGATCACGATCGGCGTCTCGGCCGGGGTGTGCTTCGCGACATTGCCGATGAGGCTCGCGAGCAGCCGCTCGATCAGCCCGGCGTCGACCGGAACGGACGGCAGCTCCTCGGGCGCTTCGATCGTCACCGGGTGCGTGGACAGGATTCCAGCCAGAGTGGCGAGCGCCGCGTCGATGAGATCCCGCGGCTTCTTGCTTTCGATCTGCAGCTGCAGGCCGCCGCTGTGGATGCGCGCCATGAGCATCGCATCGCGCGCCACGTCCACGTAGTGCACGCGCTCGAGCGCCGTGGCCACCAGGGCCGCGAAGATCTCGATCTGGTGGCGCTGCTCGGGAATCATGAGGTCGCGCGTGCGTTCGGGCCGCACCGCGAGCACCCCGCGCGTGCGGGTGGGCGACTTGAGGGGAATGAAGAGGTACTCGTTGGTCGCCAGCGTGTCGGTGCCCGCGCCCGCCTGCTTCGACTGGTCGTACGCCCACTGCGCGGTGGTGGCGTCGAACGGATTGCTCATCCCGTGGGAGGTGGGCGAGACCAGCGCGCCGGTGGCGTCGGGAACCAGCACCGAGACCTTGCCGCGGAAATGGCGCGCGATGAACTCCTCGGTGAAGAGGATGACTTCCGAGGTCGCCTGGAGCTGGGCCAGGTCGCGGGCGAACTCGTAGAGCGTGCGCGCGCGCCGCTCGCGGTGCGCGGCCACGCGCACCTGGAATCGAATGGTGCCCGCGAGCTGGCCGATGATCGCGCCCACGGCGAGCATCACGGTGAAGGTGAGGTAGTACTGCGGGTCCGCGGCCACGAGGCTGAAGCGCGGCGGCACGAAGAAATAGTCGAAGGCGATCACGTTGAGCACTGCCGCGATGATCGCGGGGCCGCGCCCCCACTGCACGCCGACCAGCAGCACCGTGAGCATGTAGAGCATCGCCACGTTGGCGAGGTCGAAACCCTGCCCGAGGGCGGTGAGCACCAGCGTGGTGAAGGCGCTCGCGAGCGCCGTCCACACGTAACGCATGCGGTTCTCGGCGCTCTTGGGCAACGACAGCGGCGGACGCGTGAACGTGGGCTGCGCCGGCGCGCGGCTCTCGGCGCCCACGTTGCCGATCTCGATCACGTCGAACTGGTCGCTCGCCGCCGCGACCGCGTCACTCATGCTGCGGCCGATTCGCAGGCGCCGTGGCGCGCTGCGGCCCACCACGACGGTGGAGATGTTGTGCTCGAGGGCGTACTCGGCCACGGTATCGCGCACGTCGTTGCCGGTGAGAATGGCGGTGTTGGCTCCCAGCTCCTGGGCGAGGCTCACCACCTTGAGGATGCGCGCGCGCTCCTCGTTGGGCAGGCGCTGCAGCTCCGACGTTTCCACGTAGACCGCGGTCCATTTCTCGTCGAGCTGGCCCGCGAGGCGGGCGGCGCTGCGCACGACGTGGTCGGCGCCCGCACCGGGCCCGATACAGCACAGCATCCGCCCGTGGGTCTTCCAGGTGACCTTGATCGCGTTGGCGGAGCGGTAACGCTGTACCTCGTCCTCCACGACCTCAGCCACGCGGCGCAGCGCGATCTCGCGCAACGCGAGGAGGTTGCCCTTGCGGAAATACTGCCCTCCCGGCCCCTGCTCGACGTGCGCCACCGGCACCTGCCCCGCCTTCACGCGCACCAGCAGCTCGTCGGCGGACATGTCGACCATCACCGTCTCGTCGGCGGAATCGAAAAAGGTGTCGGGGACGGTCTCGCGCTCGGGGATGCCGGTGATCTCGGCCACCACGTCGTTCAGGCTTTCCAGGTGCTGGACGCTCATCGTCGTGAAGACGTCGATGCCGTTGCCGAGGATCTCGTCGACGTCGTTCCAGCGCTTCGGATGGCGCGCCCCCGGCGCATTGGCGTGGGCGAGATCGTCGATCAGCACCACTTCGGGGTGGCGGCGCAGCACCGCGTCGAGGTCGAGCTCGCCGGCGGCGCCCAGCGGCAAGACCTCGAAGCCCGCCGCGACCTTGGACTGGCGTTGGGCGTCGTGCACGTCGATGCGGCCGATGACGACGTCGCGCCCCGCGCCCTTGATGCGGCGCGCGGCATCGAGCATCGCATCGGTCTTGCCGGCGCCGGGGAAGGCGCCGAAGAATACCTTGAGCTTGCCGCGGATGGACGCTTCAGCCATCCGCAATTCTAGCCGTTCGAAGAGGCATAGAATGCCCCGATGGACGACGCGCTGTTCCTGGCCCGTGCACAGTTCGGCCTGAACATAGGGTTCCACATCCTCTTTCCCACGCTGACCATCGCGCTCGCGTGGTTCCTGCTGGGCTTTCGGGTCCTCTACCAGCGCACGCGCGATCCGGCCTGGCTCGCGACCTACAAGCTGTGGGTGAAGATCTTCGCGCTCTCATTCGCGATGGGCGTGGTCTCCGGCGTCGTGATGTCATTCCAGTTCGGCACCAATTGGCCGCGCTTCATGAACACGGTGGGCGCGATCGCGGGTCCCCTGCTCGCCTACGAGGTCCTTACCGCGTTTTTCCTCGAGGCGACCTTCCTCGGCGTGATGCTCTTCGGGATGAATCGCGTGCCCGACTGGCTCCACATCACCGCCACCGCGATCGTGGCCTTCGGCACGACCGTCTCGGCGTTCTGGATCCTCGCGCTGAATTCGTGGATGCACACGCCCACGGGCCATGTCACCGACGCGGGCCAGCTGATCGCGGGCGACTGGCTGCAGGTGATCTTCAACCCCTCGTTCCCCTATCGCCTCGCGCACGTGCTGATCGCCTCGGGCCTCACCGCCGCGTTCGTGGTGGCGGGCCTGTCGGCGTGGCGCCTCCTCCACGCGGCGGCCGACGCGAGCGCCGCCAAGACGCTGCGCGCGGGCCTGCTGGTCGCCGCGGGGCTGATCCCGCTGCAGATTCTCGTGGGCGACCTGCACGGCCTCAACACGCTCAAGCACCAGCCCGCGAAAATCGCGGCGATGGAGGCGCTCTGGAAGACCGAGCGCGGAGCCCCGCTCGTGCTCTTCGCGATTCCCAACGAGGAGAAGCGCCGCAACGACTTCTCGATCGAGCTGCCCTACGGCGCGAGCCTCATCCTCACCCACCAGCTCAAGGGCGAGTTGAAGGGCCTCGATGCCTTCGAGCCTGATCGCCCGCCGGTGGCGCCCGTCTTCTTCGGCTTCCGGATCATGGTGGGCCTCGGCGTGTTGATGCTGGTGATCTCGTGGACGGGCGCGTGGACGACTCGCAAGGGCCGCGCCGCGCCGCGCTGGATGCTCTGGGCCTTCGCGGGATTCACCTTCTCGGGCTGGATCGCGACACTCGCCGGCTGGATCGTGACCGAGGTCGGACGCCAGCCATGGCTCGTGACCGGGGTGCTGCGCACACGCGATGCGGTGGGTGACATCTCCGGCGCCCAGCTCGGCGCAAGCCTCACCGGCTACATCCTCACCTATACGACGCTGCTGGTTGCCTACTTCGTGGTGCTCACCCACCTGGCGGGCAAGGGTGCGGCGCCCGATCCCCCGGTCTCGTCGCGCGCCGCCGTCGTCGAGCCAATTACGCGGGCTGCGGGATAGCGATGGACCTCCTTCCGCTCGTCTTCCTGATCCTCATGGGCGCCTCGGTCCTCGCCTACGTGGTCCTCGACGGCTACGACCTTGGCGTCGGCATGCTGATGCCCGCGGCGAGCGACGCGGACCAGTCGGTGATGGTGGCCTCGATCGGACCCTTCTGGGACGCGAACGAGACCTGGCTCGTGCTCGGGATCGGCATCCTCCTGGCCGCATTCCCGGTGGCGCACGGGGTCGTGCTGGGTGCGCTCTACCTCCCGGTGGTCGCGATGCTGATCGGACTGATGCTGCGCGGGGTCGCCTTCGAGCTGCGGGTGAAGGCGCTCGGCTGGCACCGCGAGCTCTGGAACTGGCTCTTCTGGGCGGGATCCTTCATGGCGTCGTTCTTCCAGGGCGTGATGCTCGGGCGCTACATCACCGGCTTCGAGCCGGGGTTCTTCTACTGGACGTTCGCGCTGCTGGTGGGCGCGAGCCTGTGCGGCGGATATGTCCTGCTGGGTTCCACGTGGCTCATCCTCAAGACCGAGGGCGCGCTGCAGCTCAAGGCGGTCGCATGGGCGCGCTGGGGGCTGCTGTGGGTCGCCCTCGGGGTCGTGCTGGTGAGCCTTGCTACCCCGCTCATCAGCCAGACCGTACGCGCCAAATGGTTCGACTTTCCGCGCACCTTCGCACTCATGGTGCTGCCGGCGACCACGTTTGCGCTGGGGGTCTGGCTGTGGATCACCACCCGCCGGA
>JALYSB010000143.1 GCA_030855025.1 Pseudomonadota bacterium | reverse complement strand
CAGCAACCGCGTGGTTCTCATCAACCGCAACGAGGAGTTCGCGCGCTGCAAGGAAGGCAACCTGTCGCTGGTGCTTGCCGCGATCAAGGATGGGCGCATCGAGTGCCGCTACGGAACCTCTGCCTCGGAGGTCGAGCCGGGGACGACCGGCGCGCCGCTCGCCTTCAGCGTGAAGACGCCTTCGGGCCCCGACACGATCGAATGCAATCGCATCATCGCGCGCCTGGGTGCGACCCCGCCGCGCAAGCTGGTCGAGAGCTTCGGCGTGAAATTCCCGAACGCCGACCCGACCGCGGTGCCGGCGCTGTCCGAGACGTACGAATCGAACGTGAAAGGCCTCTACATCATCGGCGCGCTCGGCGGCTACCCGCTGATCAAGCAGGCGATGAACCAGGGCTACGAGGTCGTCGAGTTCGCCCTCGGGCGCACCATCGCGCCGGCCGACGAGCCGCTGCTGGCGAAGAAGTTCGCGAGCCTCGCGCACATGATGAGCGTCTCGCAGGTGCTCGACCACATCCAGGCGAACGTGCCGCTGCTGCAGGGGATCAACCGCCTGCAGCTGCGCGAGTTCCTGCTGGAGAGCACGCTCATCGCCCCGCGCTTGCAGGAGTCGATCTTCGAGCGCAACGACTACACCAACTCGTTCTACATGATCGTGGGCGGCGAGGTGGAAGTGGAGGTGCTCGAGGACGGCAAGCGTAAGGGCTGGTTCACGCTGGGAGCCGGCGAGTTCTTCGGCGAGCTGGGGCTCATCTCCGGGCGGCGCCGCGCGAACTCCGTCAGGGCGGGGCGCGACTGCGTGATCATCGACGCGCCGCGCCGCGCGATGCTGAAACTGATCGCCTCGGTCGAGTCGGTGCGCAAGCGCGTCGACGAGGCCTTCCTCAGGCGCGCGGTGCGCGCCTACCTCGCGCCGATGCTGCCTGACGCGGAGCTGGACGACCTCCTGGCCGAGGGCGTGCAGGCGAAGACCTATGGCGGCGGCGAAGTCCTCTTCACCGAGGGCCAGGCGCCCGACGGGCTCTACCTGATCCGGCGCGGCTCGGTCATGATCTCGCGCGTGATCGCGGGGCGCGAAGTGGTGCTCTCGTACCTCTCCGCGGGCAATTACGTGGGCGAGATGGCGCTGCTGTCGGAGTCCCCGCGCACGGCGACCGTCAAAGCGGCCGTGACGACCGAGGCGGTGGTCCTCGACGCTGCCGTCTTCAAGCGCGTGCTGGCGCGCAATCCCAAGTGGCGCGAGGACATGGAGAAGCGCTTCCTCGAGCGCTTGCGGATCAACGCGGCGATGGAGGCCCAGACCGATCCCGGCAACATCATCGCGTTCCTCCTGCAGCAGGGGATGGGAGAAGCGACCGACGTCCTGCTGATCGACGAGTCGCTGTGCGTGCGTTGCAACAACTGCGAGAAGGCCTGCGCCGACGTGCACGACGGCACCTCGCGCCTGGATCGCGAGGCGGGGCCCACATTCGCGCAGATCCACGTGCCGACCTCGTGCCGCCACTGCGAGCATCCGCATTGCATGAAGGAGTGCCCGCCGGATGCGATCCACCGCTCGGCCAACGGCGAGGTGTTCGTGGACGACAGCTGCATCGGCTGCGGCAACTGCGAGCGCAACTGCCCGTACGGCGTGATCCAGATGGCGCCCTTCGATCCCAAGCGCAAGCGCCCGAGCCTTTTCTCGTGGCTGGTGCTGGGCATCGGCGCGGAGCCCGGCATGGAGCCGAAGCCCAAGTCGAAGGACATCGCCAAGAAGGCGGTCAAGTGCGACATGTGCAAGGACCTGCCCGGGGGCGCTGCATGCGTGCGCGCCTGCCCCACGGGTGCGGCGATCCGCGTGAGCCCGGAGCAGTTCCTCACCTACGCCGGCCCGGTGGAGTGAGGTGGGGGCCGAGCACTATCCCGGCAAGGAGCTCGAGGCGATGAGATCGGCGGACAACTACCGGCGCTGGATCGTGGAGGGCATCGCGCCGTACCTCGGCAAGAAGGTGGCGGAAGTCGGGGCCGGGATCGGCAGCATCACCCGGGTGCTCCTGGAACGCCCGCTCGAACGCCTGGTGGCGTTCGAGCCGTCGTCGAACATGTTTCCGCAGCTCGCCGCGACGGTGCGGGGCGAGCCGCGCGCCACCGCGGTCCACGGCCGGTTTGGTGCGGGACAGGCCGGCCAATCGTTCGATTCGGCCGCCTACATCAACGTGCTCGAGCACGTCGAGCACGAGCGCGAGGAGCTCGTGGCGGCGCGCGCAGCGCTGCGCCCCGGCGGGCACCTGCTGGTCTTCGTCCCGGCGCTCGCCTGGCTCTTCAGCAATTTCGACCGCGAGGTGGGCCACTTCCGGCGCTACTCGAAGGATGGGCTCGAGCGCGTCGTGGCCCATGCCGGCTTCGAGGTCGTCGAGTCGCGCTACTTCGACATCGCGGGGGTTCTGCCCTGGTACGTGCACTTCACGCTCCTCGGCAGGGGCATGGGACGCGGGAGCGTCTCGCTCTACGACCGGGCTGTGGTGCCGCCGATGCGCTGGATCGAGGGCCTGGGACATCCGCCGATCGGCAAGAACGTCCTCCTGGTCGCGCGCCGCCCCTGATGGCCGAGGTACCCATTCGAAAGACGAAGGAGCTCTTCCGGGGGCTGGGGGCGTTCATCCTTCGCGTGCTGAAGGCGTTCAAGGCCAACCAGGGACTGCTGCTCGCGGGTGCCGTGGCCTATTACGCGCTGCTTTCGCTGATCCCGATGCTGATCCTGATCCTGATCGCGCTCACACACTTCGTGGGCGAGGCCGAAGTGATCGAGGCGATGTCGCTCTATCTCGATTGGGTGGTCCCGGGGCAGGGTGGAACGCTGACTGTCGAGCTGGCGAAGTTCCTCGAGCACAAGGAGGTGATGGGCTGGGTGCTCTTCCTCACCATGCTGTTCTTCAGCTCGCTCGCCTTCACGGTGCTCGAGAACGCCATGTCGGTGATCTTCATCCACCGCGTGGCGATCCGCCGGCGCCATTTCCTGATCTCGGCGGTGCTGCCCTACCTCTACATCGTGCTGCTGGGCGTGGGCGGCTTGCTGGTCACCCTGGTGTCCGGAAGCCTGCAGGCCATGGGCGACAAGAGCGTGCACTTCCTCGGCCGCGAATGGGGCCTGGACGGGATTTCGGGCGTGCTGCTCTACCTGCTGGGCGTGGCCGGCGAGATCCTCATCATCACCGCGATCTACATGGTGATGCCGGTGGGCAAGCTCTCGTGGCGCAGCGCCCTCATCGGGGGGGCGACCGCGGCGCTGCTGTGGGAGCTCACGCGGCATGTCCTCATCTGGTACTTCGAGACCCTCTCGCGGGTGGGGGATGTATACGGCTCGCTCACTACCGCGATCGTGCTGCTGCTGAGCCTGGAGATCGCCGCGACCCTGCTGCTCCTGGGCGCGCAGGTGATCGCGGAATTCGAGCGCCTTGGAACGCCCGGCGAAAAAGCGCCTCCAAAGCCGATGAGGACCGGCTAATCGACGAAAGGAAATCGCCATGGCCCGCGAGATCGGACCCGTCACCGTGCAGGGCAAGGGGCTGCGCTGCATGGTCTGCAGCCACGACACGTTCTGGGAGCAGAATTTCAGCCTGAGCACGCCGCTCTTCAGCTTCCTCGATCCGGACAGCAACGCGCATTGCGCCGTGTGCGAGCGCTGCGGCTACGTGCACATGTTCCTGCCGAAAGGCACGGTGCGCGACGACGAGAAAGCCCCCGAGACGCCGCCGAGCCCGCAGATGGCATAGGGGGAGGGCGGGGGCGCCGAGGAAGGCCGGGAAGGAAGCGCCACCGTGGAGCGCGCCGTCGGTGATCAAAAAGCGGCGGGGTTTCGGCGAGCACTGTTCGACGCGCCCCCCGAGCGCCAGCCTAGGAAGGGTGGGCTGGGCGCTAGTTGCGCAGCCGCCGCCGAATTTTGGGAAACGCCGGGAACCGCAACTTGTTGCGGCGCGCTCCCCGTGTGGCGATTCCTTCCCGGCCTTCCTGGCGCCCAACTCCAAACTCAGTGCTTCACTTCCCCGATGAGGCGGTCGAGGTGGGGGTCGGCGCGATGGTTAGCGGCGTTCCAGCGCAGCACGAGAAACATGGTGGCCGAGACGAAGATGCCGAACATCGCGATGATGAAGTGGATGTGCAGGTCGAGGCGCAGCATCAGCGAGTAAAGGGCAAGCATCACCAGGATGCTCACGTTCTCGTTGAAGTTCTGCACCGCGATCGAATGGCCCGCCGACATCAGCACGTGGCCGCGATGCTGCAGGAGCGCGTTCATCGGCACAACAAAGTACCCC
The DNA here is from genome assembly GCA_030855025.1 of Pseudomonadota bacterium. Lineage (GTDB taxonomy): Bacteria > Pseudomonadota > Gammaproteobacteria > Burkholderiales > Usitatibacteraceae > Usitatibacter. The sequence continues at coordinate 4,502 of JALYSB010000143.1, read as the reverse complement.
GCCATCGCGCCCACCAGGATCAGCAGCACGTAGACGAGCGGCAGCCATTTCACGAAGATCATCGCGAGCACCACCACCCCCATGGCGATCCCGAAAGGCAGCACGCGCACCGCTCGCTTGAGCGGCACGAAGCGCGCCGCGAGCACCGCGCCGGCGGCAATGCCGAGCGCCGAGACTCCCTGCAGCACCGCGCCCTGGCTGAGCGGCAGGTTGAGGCTTTTCTCGGCCCACTTGAGCGTAATGAACTGGAGAGTCGCGCCCGCGCCCCAGAAGAGGGTGGTCGTCGCGAGCGAGATCTGCCCGAGCTTGTCGCGCCATAGCGTGGTGAAGCAATTGGCGAAGTCGAGCAGCAGGCGCATCGGGTTGCGCTCCTGGTGCGAATAGCGCGCGCCGGTGTCGGGAATGGCGAGATTGAACAGCGCCGCGATGACATAGATCACGGCGATCACCGCGATCGCGGCCTCGGGGGCCGTGTTGATGCTGGTCTCGATATACGGCAGGTCGACATGCAATAGCGACGTCGAGATCCGCGGCCCGATGAGGATTCCGCCCAGGAGCGTGCCCAGCACGATCGATCCGACCGTGAGCCCTTCGATCCAGCCGTTGGCGACGACCAGCTGCTCTGGGGGCAGAAGCTCGGTGAGGATCCCGTACTTGGCGGGAGAATAGGCGGCCGCGCCGAGGCCCACTACGGAGTAGGCGGCCAGCACCATCCAATAGGCGGGGATGTTGCCCAGGCGCATGAACTCGTTGAAGAGGATCAGCCCGCAGCCGAAGACCTTGATCGAGTTGGTGACGAACATCACGCGGCCCTTCGGCATCGAGTCGGCGAATGCACCGACGACGAAAGCGAGCACCACGTACGAGATGGTGAAGAAGAATTTCAGCAGCGGCGTGAGCCAGGCGGGACCGTCGAGCTGCACCAGCATCGCGATGGCGGCGATCAGGAGCGCGTTGTCGGCGAGCGACGAGAAGAACTGCGCCGCCATGATCGTGTAGAAACCTTTTTTCATGGCGCTGACTTATAGCACACGGTCAATCAGCTCCCGGCCGCATGCCTGAGCCACCAGTCCCTGAAGGCCGGCGGCGTCAGCGCCGCGCTCACCGCGTGGCCCTGCGCGATGTCGCAGCCCAGGCGCGCGAGCTCCGCGAGCGTGGGCTGGCTCTCCACGCCCTCGGCCACCACCCGCAGCCCGAAGTGGTGGCCCAGGTCGATCGCCGAGCGCACCAGGGCCATGTCGCCGCGCTCCTCCAGCATCGCGCGCACGAAGGGGCGGTCGATCTTGATCTCGTCGATCGGAAAGCGGCGCATGTGGGACAGCGACGAGAACCCCGACCCGAAATCGTCGATGGAGAGCTGCACCCCCACGCCCTTCAGCCGCGTGAGGATCGCAACCGACCGTTCGGCGTCCACGATCATCGAGCTCTCGGCGATCTCGAGCACCACTCCCCCCGCCGGCACGCCCCAGGTCTTGATGCTCTGGTCCACCACCGACGGCAGCTCCCGGTCGGTGAGGGTGGCGAGCGACAGGTTCATCGAAATGCGTGGCGCGATGTCGGCGGCACGCCACTGGGCGGCCTGGCGCAACGCCGCGTTGAGGATCCAGTGCGTGAGCGATGAGATGAGGCCGGTGCGCTCCGCGACGCCCACGATGGTCGGCGCACTCACCTCGCCCGCCTTGAGATGGCGCCAGCGCACCAGCGCCTCCACGCCCACCGCGCGACCGCCGGCGAGCTCCACCTGGGGTTGGTAATGCAGCTCGAGCTCGTTGGCGCGGATGGCGCGCTCGAGGTCGAGGTCCAGGCCGCGGTAGACCTCGGTGTCGACCTGATCCTCGGCCTGCATCACGTGATAGCCCTCTTCGCGCGTCGCGGCGATGTGGCGCGCGACATCCGCGGCCATCAGCAGCTCGGCGGGGTCGAAGCCATGCTCGGGCAAGGTCGCGACGCCGACGCACGGGCGCAGCACCGCCGAGCCGCCCTCATGGGCCATCGGCCGGTCGAGCGCGCGCAGCAGCTTGACCGCGGCGAGCACCGCTTGGCTGGGGTGGGCGAGGCGCGGCAACACCACGCAGACCTGCTCATCGGACAATGCGGCGACGCGGTCTTCGGGACGCAGCGCCTTGCGCAGCCGGTCGACGACCAACCCCATGGTGGTCGCGGGCGCGGGGCCCCTCAGGAGCGCTTGCAGCCGATCGACGCGGCGCAGCTCGAGGATGAGAACTGCGAGGCGCCCGTCGGTGGCGCGTGCCACCGCCGTCTCGCGATCGAGGAACTTGAGCATCTCCGCGCGCGCGTCGGGCTCGACGGCGTCGGATACGAGGGCGGGATCGGCGGGAGGGAGGGAGGACAAGGATTCAGGCCAGGTAGAAATCGGCCAGGTTCAGGCCGTAGGCGCCCGGTGCGAGGCCGCGCTTGATGAAGGCCGGTGCTTCCCCGCCCATCTTCGGGTCGTAGAGCAGGTCGACCATCGTGGGGAAGGTGGCGGGCGTCTTGTCCGGGCCGGTCACGACGAGAATGCGCGGCTTCAGCCGGCGCACCTTGCTGTGCTCCACCACCACCGCGACTTCGCCGCTGGACAGCTCGATCAGCGAGCCCACGGGGAATACGCCCACCGACGACACGAACTGCTGCACCAGCGCCTCGTGGAAGAACTCCCCGCCCCACGCGGTGATGTTGCGCAGCGCTTCGTAGGAGGACACCGCCGCGGCATAGGGCCGGTGGTTGGTGAGCGCGGCAAAGCAGTCGACGATCCCGGACATGCGCCCGTAGACGCCGATCTCGTCGCCCGCAAGGCCGCGCGGGTAGCCGTTGCCGTTCATGCGCTCGTGGTGCTGTTCGATGCCGCGCAGGATCTCGGCGTCGAACCCGGGCGTCTCGGCGAGGATCGCGAGCCCGAGCGCGACGTGCTCCTTGGCCTGGTCGAACTCCTCGTCGGTGAGGCGGCCCTGCTTCTCGAGCAGGCTTTTCGGCAGGCGGATCTTGCCGATATCGAGCAGCAGGCCCACCTGCGCGAGCTGCGCGAGTTGCGCCTTCGGGAAGCCCAGGTGGCGCCCGAAGGAAGTGAGGTAGACCGACACTTGCAGGCCGTGCCCGTAGGTGGCGATGTCCTGCTCCCGCAGGCGCGCCACCCACATCAGGGCCTGGGGATTGCGCACGATGCTCTCGACCATGTCATCGACGATGTCCTGGACGCGCTCCACCTCGAAGGATTGCCCCAGCCGGATGTCGGAGACCAGCTTTTCCAGCAGGTTCGAGGCCTGCGCCACGAGGTCGCGGGCGCGGGGCGCCTCCTCCTCGACCGTCGTCTGGTTCACATAGGTCTGAACCTGGATGCCGGGCGGCAGGAGGGACGCGCGCGCTTCCAGCTCCTGCGGGGTCTCGGCGACCTCCTGGGGAGACAGCTCTCCCCGGGCCGTGAGCTTCTCGCGCCGCGCGCCGAAGAGCCCGCGAAACATTCGACCGAGCATGCCGTCGTCGTCATCCCCGCCGTTGCCCGTGGGGTGGCCGCCGGCGTAGTTGCCCGAGCCGCGACGCGTGATGTCCTCGAGCTTGACCACGCGGCCGCCGCGTGCAGCCGATGATGTGGCGTGTGGGCCGGCCGGCTGCGGCGTCCGCAGGTCCTTGGATGCCGTGGCTGCCGCCACCGCGGAGCTGCTCAGCGGCCCCTTGCGCGCGCCCATGGGAGGCACGGTGTTGGTCGCGCTCGGCGCCGCGGGCACGAACTCGTCGCCCACCGAGCGCGCGCGATCGACCATCACGTATTCGCAATGGCTGCGCAGCGCCGCGATCTGCTCCTGGTCCTCGATCAGGATTCCCTGGAGCAGGAACGGTGTGTCGACCCACGGGCGGTCGAGGTCCGCGACGAACATGCCGACCTTGAGGTCCGTGGTGAAAATCTTGGTCGCCATTGCACAGGCATTCTAAACTGCAAACATGCGCAAAATCCTCGACGGAGTGCGGGTTCTCGACCTCACCCGCGTGCTCGCCGGCCCCTGGGCCACCCAGAACCTCGCGGACTTCGGTGCCGAGGTCATCAAGGTCGAACGGCCGGGGCATGGCGACGACACGCGCAAATGGGGACCGCCCTTCCTGAAGGACCGCGAGGGCCGCGAGACCCGCGACGCCGCCTATTTCCTCGCCTGCAATCGCGGCAAGAAGTCGATCACGCTCGATCTTGCCCAGCCCCGAGGGCGCGCCCTGGGGCGCGCCCTCGCGCTGGAGAGCGACGTGCTGGTGGAGAACTTCAAGGTGGGCGACCTCGCCCGCCACGGGCTCGACTACGCCGCGCTGCGCGTCGACCACCCGCGCCTGGTGTACTGCTCCATCACCGGCTTCGGGCAGGACGGACCCTACCGCGACCGCCCCGGCTACGATTTCATGGTGCAAGGCCTGGGCGGCCTCATGAGCGTGACCGGGGAGCGCGACGACCTGCCCGGCGGGGGGCCGCAGAAGGTGGGGGTCGCGGTCTCGGACCTTTTTACCGGCATGTACGCGACCAC
>JALYSB010000275.1 GCA_030855025.1 Pseudomonadota bacterium | reverse complement strand
TACTCGAACAGGTCGCCCAGGATGAAGAGGGCATCGGCGCCCGGAGCGACCTGCCCGAGGAACTTCTCGAATTGCGCGACAATCCCGGGGCGGGATTCGTCGAGGTGCAGGTCGGAAACGAAAAGCGTGCGCGCCGTGGCCGCAGTCAAACTAGACGCACTCGGCCTTTTCGATGACCACCGCCTCGGTCGGCACGTTCTGGTGCCCACCCTTGTTCCCGGTGGCGACCTTGCGGATCTTGTCGACCGTGTCCTTGCCCTCGACCACCTTGCCGAAGACCGCGTAGCCCGCGTTGCCGCCGGAGGCGTTGAGCGAGGCGTTGTCGCTCACGTTGATGAAGAATTGCGAGGTCGCCGAGTCGGGAATGCTGGTGCGCGCCATCGCAAGGGTATAGGCGTCGTTCTTCAGGCCGTTGCCGCCCTCGTTCTTGATCGGGGGCTGCGTGGGTTTCTGGCGCATGTCATTGCCGAAGCCGCCCCCCTGGATCATGAAGCCGTCGATCACGCGGTGGAAGATCGTGCCGTTGTAATGGCCGGATTCCACGTACTTCACGAAGTTGTCCACGCTCACGGGGGCCTTTGCCTTGTCGAGCTCGATCACGATCGGGCCCATGGAGGTGGTGAGTTTTACTTTCATCGGCGTGTTTCCTTTGGGCTGGCAGCTCGAGGGCTGCGTTTGGGCGAGGGTTGCGAGAGGCAGGCAGGCAGCCGCGGCGAAGGCCGCAAGGGCGAGGCGTCGTGCAAAGTTCATGGGAGCGGTCCGGGGAGGGTTGGAGAGGGGTCAGGAAACGATTGATTCGTGCAGGATCCGCCAGCCCCCGGTCTCGCGGACCCAGTACTGGCGCTTCACGGTGCGGTTCGACAGGTTGCTCGAGCGATAGTCCTGCTCGAACGTGACCATCATCATGTCCTTGGCGCCGGGATAGGCGAAGAGGCTCAGGTCGTCCACGCCCACCTTGATCCAGGTCTTGGCGCCGTTGGTCCTGCGCTTGGCGGCTTTCCAGGCGGCGAGCTCGCGGCTGTCGTTGCGGAATCCGGCGGAGTAGTGCGCGAAGTAACGCTCGGCATCGCGGCTTTCCCAGTCGGCCTTCCAGCGCCCGAAGGCGCCGAGGAAGGACTCGCGGTCGGACTCCCAGCGGCGCGATTCCTGCCACTCGACCGCGTGGCCGATGACCACCGGCGTGCGCGTCACGTCGACGAACTTCATCAGGCGAGCGAGATCGTCGTTGGTGAGCACGACGCAGCCGTCGGTCGCCCACGGCGGGCGGCTGTAGGTGGCCGAGGGCGTGCCGTGCAGCCAGATGCCATGGCCCTTGCGGCCGTTCATGCGGTCCCAGTCATTCGGGTAGTCGATCGGAAACGCCGCCGCGCCGTAGAAGTCGGGAAGCTTGTCGCGCGACGACGTGATGCGGTAGATGCCGATCGGCGTCTTCTGGTCGCCCTCGCGCGCTTTCTCGACGCCGTTCTTGCCCAGGCTGATGTAGAAGTCCGTCACGTAGCGCGGTCGGCCGAGGTCGTTGGCGAAGACGAAGAGCCGCGAGCGCGAGGTGTCCACCAGCAGCACGTGGGCCTGCGAGGGCGCGAGCTGCACGACGGGGGCCGGCAGGAAGTCGGTGCGCGGCGCATCGAGGTAGCGCTGCATCCGCACACGCGCCTCGTCCTGCAGCGGCGCCACGCTCTCGGCCGAAGCGGCCAGCGAGGCGAACGCCACCGGCTTGCCGGCGCGAGCCATGAGCATGTCGCCCCTCACCATGTGGCCGAGGCGGAAATTGGGGTTGCGATCGAGTACGCGATCGATCTCGACCAGCGCCTGCTTGAGCCCGACCTCGCGCAGCCCGACGATCGCGCGCACGAGCGAGCCTTCGACCTCGTTGGAGAACGCGGGCCCGGCGCGCAGGGCGCCGCCGCCACTGCCATCCGCAACCGCCGTCGCCGCCATGCAGAAGGTGGCGAGGACGATCCGGGGCGTGAATCGAAGGCCGATGCGGGGCACGATCCGGGCGATCACCCGCCGACGCGCTCCTGCTTGATGAGCCAGCGCTCGCCCGACTTCACGAGCTTGAGGGTCTTGGTGGTGGTGTTCTTCAGCGTGTCCGACTTGTAGGCCTGGCGGATCGTGGCGGTTGCCTCCGACCCGCTCACCTGTACCGACTGCACCTTCACGTCCACCTCGATTGATTTCGGACGCTGGATGCGCTCGGCGCGCTGCTTCTCCCACGCAGCGCGCTCTTCGCCGCCGGGGACCGCGAAGTCGGGCGCGTAGGCGCCGAGGTAGCCCTTCACGTCCTTGGTGCTCCAGGCGCGCGCCCAATTCTCGATCGCGGCGGTGACCTTCGCCTTGTCGTCGGTGGCGGGCGCTGCGGCCACTGGCGCGGGCTTGGGGTCGGCCGCCTTGGGCGCGGCCGGTCTAACGGGTTCGGTTGTCCCCGTCGATGCGGGGCCGGGCGCGGAGGACGCGCCCGGCTTCGGCGGCTCGGGCTTCACGGGCTCGGGGCGCGGCTTCGCCGCCTCGGGGCGTGCCGTGCCCGCGGTCTTCTGCGAGCTGAACAGGTCCTTCACCATCGCGAGCTTCAGCTGCGCGGTCGCGTTGGTCTTGTCGAGCGACAACGCGCGGTCGTAGGCGCGGCTGGCGAGCTGTGCATAG